>JACAED010000028.1 GCA_013389025.1 Hydrogenophilaceae bacterium | reverse complement strand
GCCATGAGGTCTTCCATTTGGGTGGCGTGGAGGCTGAAGGCCAGGGCCATTTCGCCGCTGTCCACCCGCTTTTCCAGTTCGGCCAGGCCCCGGATACCGCCGACGAAGTCGATGCGCTTGTCCCGGCGGGGGTCGGTTATGCCCAGCACGGGGGCGATGAGGTTTTTTTGCAGCAGGCTCACGTCCAGGCGGCCCACGGGGTCGGCCTGGGGGATGAGGTCGCCACGAATGGTGAGCCGGATCCAGCGGCCCCCCAAGTAGAGGCCGAATTCACCGGGGTGGGCGGGGCTGACGGGGGCGTCGGCGGCTTCGATCATGAAGTTTTCCGCCACTTTGGCCATGAAGGCGGCTTCGGAGAGGCCGTTCAGGTCCTTGATGACCCGGTTGTAGTCCAGGATCTTCATCTGGTGGTGGGGGAAGATCACCGACAGGAAGTAGTTGTAGGCCTCGTCGCCGGTGGGGGCGACGCCTGTTGCCAGACTCGCGGCCTTGCGGGCGGCGCAGATGCGGCTGGCGGAGGCGGAGCGGTGATGGCCGTCGGCGATGTAGAGGGCGGGCATGGCGTCGAACAGGGCCGTGAGCCGGGCCAGGGTGGCAGCGTCATCCATGACCCAAAGGGTGTGGCGCACGCCGGACTCCGGGGCCACGCAGTCGGCGGCCGGGTGGGCCTGGGTAGCGGCGGCCAGGATGCTGTCCACTTCCGGGGCGTGGGGGTAGGCCAGCAGCACGGGGCCGGTCTGGGCGTTGAGGGCATCGATCTGGCGCACCCGGTCGTCTTCCGTGTCGGGGCGGGTGAATTCGTGTTTGCGGATGCGGTTGGTGTCGTAGTCGGCCACGCTGGCGGCGGCCACCAGGCCCACCTGAACGTGTTCGCCCATGATGAGGCGGTAGGCGTAGTAGCAGGGTTGGGCGTCCTGCTGGAGCACGCCGGCTTCTATCATCTTCTTCAGGTTTTCCGCGGCCTTGGCATACACCTCTGGCGAGTAGGGGTCGGTGCCTTCGGGCAGGTCGATTTCCGGCTTGGAAATATGCAGAAAACTGTAGGGCTTGCCTTGTGCGCGGAGGCGGGCTTCTTCAGTGGAAAGCACGTCATAGGGAGGGGAAATGACTTCGGCGGCGCGTCCGGGGGCGGGTCGCAGGGCAGGAAAAGGTCGGATCAGGCTCATGTTGTGTACCGGTAAAAAAAATCATTGACGCAGAGGCGCTAAAACGCAGAGAACCCCAAAAATATGACATGGAGGTACGGGAGTGAAGAGAGGAATATTATGAAACTCCCCAAGCCTCCCTGTTTATTGCTTTTTTCCGCGTCTTTGCGCCTCTGCGTCAAAGGTTTATTCAGTTTTCAAGTCCCGTATCAGTTCACGCGCGGATTCGACCTTGGCAGCCAGGTCAGGTAATGAACGCTGCAAACGCAGCCGGTCCTGGCCAGCCAGTTTGATGTCCTTGCGGGTTTGCACCAAAAGCAGGATTTTAACCGGATCGATGGGCGGGTTTTTCATGAATTGCAGAGTCAAGCCATCTGCTGTCGCATCCAGACGGGTAATGCCCAGTGGCTTGGCGGCAAGGCGCAATTTGTGGCTTTCCAGGAGCGCGCGTGCCGGCTCGGGCAATGCGTCAAACCGGTCGATCAGCTCTTCGCCCAGTTCTGTGATTTCGTCAGGGGTTTTGCAGTTGGCGAGCCGCTTGTAAAGAATCAGCCGTTCGTGCACGTCCGCGCAATAGGTTTCGGGCAACAGGGCGGGCTGGTGCAAATTGATTTCCGAAACCGTCCCCAGCGGCTGGGCAAGGTCTGGCTCGCGGCCGGCTTTGAGGTTGTCCACGGCTGAAGTCAGCATGTCGTTGAAAAGTGAAAAGCCCACTTCCTGCATGTTGCCGCTTTGACTCTCGCCCAGTACTTCGCCTGCGCCGCGGATTTCCAGGTCGTGCATGGCCAGGTGAAAGCCTGCGCCAAGCTCTTCCATCAGCTGAATGGCCTCCAGCCGCTTTTTGGCTTGCGGGGTGAGGCTTTGTTCTTCATTGACCAGCAGGTAGGCAAAAGCCTGGTGATGGGAACGGCCAACGCGTCCCCGCAACTGGTGCAACTGGGCCAGCCCGCAGCGGTCGGCGCGATTGATGAGGATGGTATTGGCTGTCGGGATATCGATGCCGGTTTCGATGATGGTGGTGCATAAGAGCAGGTCGAAGCGCTGTTGGTAAAAGTCTCGCATGACGTGTTCCAGCTCGCGCTCGGGCATCTGCCCATGCCCGATGCGGATGCGCGCCTCGGGCAGCAGCTTTTCCAGTTTTTCCTGCATGGCATGGATGCTGTCGACCTCGTTATGCAGAAAAAACACCTGACCGCCGCGCCGCAATTCACGCAGCACGGCCTCGCGGATAAGCCCGTTGGAAAAAGGCCGCACAAAGGTTTTGACGGCCAGGCGTTTTTGCGGCGCGGTGGCAATCACGGAAAAATCTCGGATGCCTTCGAGCGACATGGCCAGCGTGCGGGGAATCGGCGTGGCGGTCAGCGTGAGCACATCGACTTCTGAACGCAATTGCTTGAGCCGCTCCTTTTGCCGTACACCGAAGCGATGTTCCTCGTCGATGATGACAAGCCCGAGGTTCTTGAATACCACATCTTTCTGAATCAGCCGGTGGGTGCCAATGACGATATCGACTTTGCCTTCGGCCAGGTCTTTCAATGCCTGGGTTTGCTCCTTTGCCGTGCGAAAGCGCGACAGCTCCGCCACCTTGATCGGCCAGGATGAAAAGCGGTCGGTGAAATTCTGATAATGCTGCTCGACCAGCAGCGTGGTTGGCGCCAGCAGCGCGACCTGCTTGCCGCCCGAAATCGCCGCAAACGCGGCACGCAGGGCGACTTCGGTTTTGCCGAATCCTACGTCGCCGCATATCAGCCGGTCCATGGGCTTGCCGCTTTGCATGTCGGCGAGGGTGGCGCGAATGGCCTCGGCCTGATCGGGCGTTTCCTCGAAGCCGAAGCTGTCGGCAAAGGCCAGGTAATCGTGTTCGGAATAATGGAAGGCATGCCCTTCACGTGCCGCGCGCCGGGCATACAGGTCGAGCAGTTCGGCCGCCGTGTCACGCGCGGCCTGCATGGCGCGGCGCCGGGCCTTTTCCCATTGTTCGGTGCCCAGCTTGTGCAGCGGCGCTTCGTCCGGGCTGGCGCCGGCATACCGTGCGATGACTTCCAGCTGCGAAACCGGCACATACAGCTTATCCGCACCGGCGTATTCCAGCAGCAGAAACTCCGCCGGGCCTTCGCCCAGGTCCATGGTGACAAGGCCCTGATAGCGGCCCACGCCATGCTGGGTATGCACCACCGGGTCGCCAGGTTTGAGTTCCGACAAATCGCGGACGAGATGATCGACCGGCGTGGATTTGCCGCGCTTGTCGCGCCGGGTTTTGGCGGGCAGGGCATAGAGCTCGGTTTCGGTGATGACGGCGAGATTAGCCGCCGGGTGGACGAAGCCAGCCGCAAGGGGCGCGTGGCCGATTTGCAAGGGAGCCGGGTTGTCCAGGAAAGCTTGCCAGGATTCGGCGCGGCTGACTTGCAGGCTGTATTCATGCAGGTACTCTACCAAGGTTTCCTGCCGGCCCTGGCCTGGGGCGAGGATCAGGGTCTTGCCGGAAAAGTGTTCGACAAACCCAGCCAGTTTTGCCACGGGATGTGGCAGTCTACGGTCCACAACCACATCGGGGACCGGGATCGTGACTGCTTCTTCATTCTTTCCAAGATCAAGCCGGGCAAACCGGTTTGCCTGGATAAAAAACTGCTCGGTATTAAGAAAGAGATGTTCCGGCGGCAGCAGTGGCCTGTCCTTGTCCCCTCTCAATAATCTGTAACGGGACTGGGTGTCCTGCCAGAAATCGTGGCTGGCAGCGGGGGCATCACCGTGCAGGGTCAGAACTACCTTTTCGGGAAGAAAATCGAACAGCGTGGCGGTCTGTTCGAAAAACAATGGCAAATAGTATTCGATGCCCGCGGGCGCGAGTCCATTGCTGACATCCTTGTAGAGCTTGGATCGGGAAGGATCGCCCTCGAAGGTTTCGCGGAACTGCTGGCGAAAGCGTGTGATGCCGGATTCATCCAGCGGGAATTCGCGCGCGGGTAAAAGCCTCACTTCCTTGACCGGGTAGAGGCTCCGCTGGGTATCCACATCAAACGCGCGCAGGGTTTCGATTTCGTTGTCGAACAAGTCAATCCGGTACGGCAGCACGCTGCCCATGGGAAACAAGTCGATCAACCCGCCGCGGATGGAAAACTCGCCTGGCGCATAGACCTGATTCACATGCGTATAGCCGCCTTGTTTCATCTGCTCTCGGAAGGCGGCTTCGTCGAACTTTTCGCTCTCTTTGAGAAAAAACGTATGCGCCAGCAGGAAAGATGGCGGCGCCAGCCGGTACAAGGCCGTGGAGAGTGGTGCCAGCACGATCTGGAACTGGCCGCGCGCAAGCTGATAAAGCGTCGCCAGGCGTTCTGACACCAGATCAGGATGCGGCGAAAACGCGTCGTAGGGCAGGGTTTCCCAATCCGGGAAAAGATGCGTACTGAGCTCAGGCGCAAACCAGCGGATTTCATCCAGCAGCCGTTGCGCGTCCCAGGCATTGGCCGTGAAGACGGCCAGCGTTTGCCCTTTACGCGCCGCCTCGGTCAGATACCAGGCATCGCTGGAACCTGTCAGCTTCGGCGCATGGGTGCGCAGGCCGGATTGAAAAGGGGGAAACTTGAAACTCATGAAAGAAAATCCACGTAAGGGCGTGATTATAGGGCAGGGATTCGGCGCTCTCGTTTAAAATCACGCCATGTCACGATTTGTCGCGCTGGTCCCCGCTGCCGGTTCCGGTTCCCGCATGGGCGGGGCGCTTCCCAAGCAATATCTGCCCCTGCTGGGCCGCCCGCTGATTGCGCATACCCTGCTGGCGCTGGCTTCTCACCCGCGCATTGATCGTGTCGTTCTCGTGCTCTCGCCTGAGGATGTGCATTGGGCATCGGTAGCGTTTGATTCGGACAAGATGACCATACTGCGATGTGGCGGCAAAACACGGGCGCAGTCGGTAACCAACGGCCTGCAAAGCCTCTCAGATGAGCTAAAGCCGGATGACTGGGTGCTGGTGCATGATGCTGCCCGACCCTGTTTGCGGCAGGAACACCTCGACAGACTGATCGGCGAACTGGAAAACGACCCTGTGGGTGGCATTCTGGCCATGCCGGTTGCGGATACCCTCAAGCGTGCCGACAGCGAGCAGCGAATCGCCAAGACGGTTCCGCGCGAGTCGCTCTGGCAGGCGCAAACGCCGCAGATGTTCCGATATGCGCTGTTGCTGGACGCGCTGATACAAGCGGGCGATCAGGTGACGGACGAGGCTTCGGCCATCGAGAAAATGGGCTTTAAACCAAAACTCGTGGAAGGCGATGCCCGTAATCTGAAAGTGACCTATCCGCGCGACCTGGAACTGGCCTCGCTGATTTTGCAAAACAGATAACGAATAACCAATATGGACGACATGGAATTCAGAATCGGGCAGGGCTTTGATGTGCATGCCTTTGCCGAAAACCGCAAGCTCATCATCGGCGGTGTCGAAATCCTGCACGAAAAAGGGCTGATGGGCCATTCCGATGCCGATGTGCTGCTGCATGCCATTTGTGATGCGCTGCTGGGCGCGGCGGGTTTGGGTGACATTGGCCGGCACTATCCTGACAACGATGCAGCATTCAAGGATATCGATTCGCGCGAACTGCTGCGCGATGTGAGGGCGCAGATCGCGGAACTGGGCTGGCGGGTCGGCAATGTCGATGCCACCATCATTGCCCAGGCGCCGAAAATGTCGCCACATATTCCCGACATGGAAGAAAACATCGCCGATGACCTGGAGATTGCGCCAGAGCAGGTCAATGTCAAGGCGACGACCACGGAAAGGCTTGGATTTACCGGGCGTGGCGAGGGCATCGCCGCGCAGGCAGTGTGCCTGCTCATTCGCGAATAAAGCCGGTTTCGTAACAGGCGCACATGAGCCGAACGCATCAGAGATTGTTCTTTGCCCTGTGGCCAGGCGAAGACACCCGCCGGGCGTTGTGGCAGGTCAGCGGCACGCTGCACCAGGTCTGGAACGGCCGCCGCATGAAGCCGGATACGCTGCATATGACCCTGGTTTTTCTGGGGGACACGCCAGTGGAGAAAGTAGCTGTCCTGCGCGAAATTGCCGCCGCCATGGATACCCGTAAATTCGAAGTGACGCTCAACCATGCATCATGCTGGCGGCACAACAAGGTCGGTTTTTTAAGTCCTGAAGACAGTCCGCCGGAGCTACTGCAACTGGTCTACGGCCTGGAAGACAAACTGGAAGAGGCAGGCATTGCCTTTGACGAGCGGCCCTACAAGCCCCATCTCACCCTGCTCAGAAACACGCGCTGCACGACCCAGGTCGCCTTCGCGCCCATACACTGGCACATCGAGGAGTTTGTGCTGGTATCGTCAACCACCAGGGAAACAGGGCCAGCTTATCAACTCATTGGCCGCTGGCCCCTCAAATAGTTTTCAAACACAGACGCATGAAGCAAGGTGCTGGCTCAACTCCTTGTTGGTCGCGCGCGTGTAGTCTTTTTCCAGGGTGTCTGATACCAGTCCTTTAACTGCATGATTCAGATGCTGATTCAACTGTCCCAGAAATGCCGGAGGGGCAACCACTACAAGACGCGAATACTGGTTTGCGACACGACCGGCTTCCAGCTCACGCGCAAGTTCAATCGCGAAGACCTCGGCTTCATGCTCCTTGGGAAGTGTGGCAGGCACAAACGACCCGTGCCCATTCCCTGCTCCAGGATTACGCCCAGGACGGTCACTGACCAGATCACCATTTTTCTCGCGGCTTTGCGGGTGGGCAAACTCGCGCACAAGTTCTATTCCCTTGTTGGGGCCCAGGTTGCGAAAAAGCTTACCTGCCGATGCATTGCTGACCAGAATCCACGTCGTGCTCATCTTGCCTCCTTCCAACTGAATGTTTAATTTACCTATCACCACAATTTCAGACTAGCAGTTCAATTCTCATTTGTTTGCTGGGATGATTCAAGAATCTTTCCGGAT
Organism: Hydrogenophilaceae bacterium; assembly: GCA_013389025.1. Lineage (GTDB taxonomy): Bacteria > Pseudomonadota > Gammaproteobacteria > Burkholderiales > Thiobacillaceae > UBA6918. The sequence continues at coordinate 2,767 of JACAED010000028.1, read as the reverse complement.
AGCGTGTCGAAATCGCTGCTTTCAACACCTGCCAGGGAAAACGCCGGGCATGTTGTGCCGCTGCCATAATTTTTGCCCAATGACTTCATATAGGCGGGATCATAGTGGTTGAGCAGCATGTCGCGCACGAACTCCTTCCACTGCCTGTTCTCGATGAGTGCTCGCCATCTGTTGATGACTTCGTGTCCGCGTAAAGGGAGGAGATGGGCAATCTGCTCCAGAAGAATTTCCGGCGAATCCAGGAAATGTCCATATTCTTCCAGCAGCAGCGTGACACGTTGATCCAACACGGCCTCAATCCAGACGCCCTTCCCACCGCGCATGGCGGTCAGCAGGGCATCGGGTACGCGCAAATTGCCGATTTTCTTGCTTTCTGACTCGACAAAAACGGGCTTTGCCGGATCGAACTGTCTTAGTTGCCACCAGATCCGGCTTTCAAACCTTTTCTGGCTTGGCTGGAGTTGCCCCGGTAGCCTGCCCAGCAGCGAGCCGCGATGCACGGCGAGGCTTTCCAGATCCAGCACCTGTGCGCCCAGGGCAGAAAGCGCACGCAGCAAACGGCTTTTTCCGCAACCGGTAGGGCCGCATATCACCTCAAAGCCGAAATGGCCAGGCAACTGCTCCAGTTCAGTAATCACGGTACGTCTGTAGGCCTTGTAGCCGCCGTCAAGTTGAGCGGCCTTGAAGCCGACTTTTTGCAAGACATGCGCCATCGATCCGCTGCGGTTTCCACCCCGCCAGCAATAAATCAGCGGTTTGTAGCCGGCCGGTTTGTCGTGGAAATGCGTTTCCAGATGCTCCGCGATATGTCTCGAAACCAGTGCCGCCCCAACCTTCTTGGCTTCAAAAGGCGAAACCTGTTTGTGCAATGTGCCGACCCGTACCCGTTCCTCGTCATCCAGCACAGGAAGATTGATCGCGCCCGGTATGTGATCCTCGGCGAATTCGGCGGGTGTGCGGGCATCGATGATTTCGGAATATTCCGACAAGTGTGCTAGGGTTGCGGTGCCTGAAGGGTTCACGAAAATAAGCGATGAGTATTAGACTGACTGAATTGTCCCACGGCGGCGGATGTGGCTGCAAAATTGCCCCGGCTGTGTTGCAGGAAATCCTTTCTCAATCCGCGCCCATGAGCGGGTTTGCCGATTTGCTGGTGGGCACCGAATCGAGCGACGATGCCGCGGTTTACCGGCTGAATGATAGCCAGGCCATTGTTGCCACCACGGATTTTTTCATGCCCATTGTGGACGATCCGTTTGACTTTGGCCGCATCGCCGCGACCAATGCCTTGTCCGATATCTATGCCATGGGCGGCAAACCACTTTTTGCCCTGGCGATTGTCGGCATGCCGGTCGGCAAGCTGCCAGCAGACATCATCCGTAAAATTTTGGCTGGCGGGGAAGCCGTCTGCGCCGAGGCCGGCATTCCGATTGCGGGCGGTCACTCCATCGATGCGCCCGAACCCATCTATGGCCTAGTGGGTATTGGTGTCGTGCATCCGGACAAAATCAAGCGCAACAACCAGGCGCATGCTGGCGACGCGCTGATTCTGGCCAAGCCTTTGGGCATTGGGGTGTTTGCCGATGCCATGAAAAAAGGCCAACTCAGCGAAGCTGGCTATGCACAGATGCTGTCTTCAACCACTCAGCTCAATACACCGGGTATTGCGCTAGCCGAAATGAGCGGTGTTCATGCCATCACCGATGTGACCGGATTTGGTTTGCTCGGGCATCTGCTCGAAATTTGCCGGGGCTCGGGCCTGTCGGCGGAGGTCCGGTTTGGCGATTTGCCGGTTCATTCACTTGCGCTGGAACTCGCACAAAAAGGGTTTTCTCCTGGCGCATCCGAACGTAACTGGGCCAGTTATGGCCACGAAGTCAGTTTGCCAGAGGGCATGGCGGAATGGCAGCGCAAACTGCTGTGCGATCCACAAACCAGTGGCGGCCTGCTGGTGGCCTGTGAGCCAGGGCTGGAAGGTGAGACACTCGAAAGAATGAAATTCGAGGGATTCACCCAGGCAAGCGTAATTGGAAGGATGGGTCAGGGAAGCGGCGTGAAAGTGAAACGTTGAAACTTTGCTTGCCCCGCCATAAAAAATTAAGCCCCGTTTTCGGGGCTTGTGCTGACTATATGACTTTTAGTGTATTTTTGGGCTGATCTTCCCGGCGTCGGCCTGCTTTGGCACGACGATCCATGACCACCCCAGCTGGCAAGCCAGCGTTGGGGCGAGTACGGCGGTCCCCCAGGCGACGCTCCAGCGGGATGAATTCAACCTCGTAAACAGGTAGAACGGCAGCCATTTGGTTTCAGGAATGCACCCAGTTAAAACAATTACAATGCTAGGTAACAAATCCTGCATTTACAAGGTTTTACAGTCATAATCCGACAAGCGGTAAATTTTATGTGGCGATCGATTTTAGTTTGTCAGATTCATGGCCTGTTTCAGGGATTATGACTTTCTGACGGATGTCTGACGGGTTTTGCGCATCTGGCTCAAGCTGCCGCTGGTGCCGGTTGAGCCAAGGCTTTACCCACAGAAGCCATCGCCGCATGCAGACAGGAGTTGATCTGGCACGGATATTTCATGAAGACGCTTGGGAATTGAACCAACTCACTTACAGGCAAAGGCTTGAAGGCAAGATGAGCAGAGTCCGTTTTGTACCATAGGGCTACGCGGGGGAAGTGCCAAAGCGTAGCCCTATGGCACGTGGGCAGCGTAGGCGAACATGGCTCGCGCAAACGCGGATACGCTGCCCCTTTTGTTTCG
>JACAED010000020.1 GCA_013389025.1 Hydrogenophilaceae bacterium | reverse complement strand
TGTCCTGAATCCGCCAGTCTGCTCATTTCTTCAGCAACTCCCCAGATTGCGCCTCGTCCACATCCCAAGAGAAGGGCTCAATCAGCTTTGCCAGAAAATGGTGAAATATGCGGGTTAGCCCTTCTCCCCTCACGGGAGAGGGCCAGAGTGAGGGGGCTCAAACCAAAAGCAAACCCAGTGCCGTCATCGCGAGCGAAGCGTGGCGATCCAGTTCAGATAAAGTTTTAGCCATAAACCGCATCATGGTCACCCACATTGACCGGAATGATCTGCTCACCCTGGATCAGCAACTCGATGGTGATGCGGTAGGAAAGATTGATCGAAACCGAATGCATCCCCTGCAACTTGCCGCTCAGGGCATGCAGGCGCAGCGAAGGGTGGAAGGGATTGGCCTCCAGAAGCTTCAGCGTCTTCAGGTATTGCTGCCGCAGATCCGGATGGCGTTTCAGCCATCGTGCCGCGCGTCGATTGTAGGCTTCGGTGAAGACCAGCGTGTAACTCACGCCTGTTTATCCAGGCGTGCCAGATGTGCCTCGGGCGATTCGCTCACGGCGCGTCCAGCCGCCAGATCGGCGCGGGTTTCGGCCAGCGCGGCCTCCAGTTCGCACTCGCGCAGGTAGTGGTAATGCGCCACGTCCATCACCACAAAACGCTCCTTGCCGCGCACCGAAATCACCGCTTCCGGCTGCGCTTCCAGCGCGGTTTCGATGACGGATACACCCCTGGTTTTCAAGTCATTTGCACTGATCGTTGCCATGATTAATCCATTTATAACTCAATGGCTTACATTTGATCACACGCATTAATGTTCTGTCAATAGAACGATTAACAGCACTGTAATTTTATGCAGGCATGGGACGACTTTTAGTACGTAAGCGAATCCGCTGCTTTCTCGATAATCCGCCGTCGGCATTCCCGGTAAACCTCACGCGCTTTGTCCAGCACCTCTTCCGGCACCGAAACATGCGAGTAATCCACCGGCGTGCGGTCGATGCTGCCGCCATGAATGCGCGAGGAAGAATCGCCCTTTCTGGCTTTGCCGGTCTGGCTGAAGACCTGATAGTTCTCGCTAAGGGACGAATCCAGTTCCAGCCAGTTCGACAGCCTGGGCAGCAACTGTTCCGGCGCGCGCTGCCACAGTTCGGCATCGAAATAGTAATAAGGCTGACTGGCTGTTCGACTGAAGTCCGCCAGCGCTTCAAGCCTCTCCATATAGTAGCTGGCCGCCTCGACGGGCGAGGCATACAGATCGTCCACCTGTTTTTGTGAAAACAGATTCACGATGCTCTTGATCGTGTGTTCCGGCTGCGCCAGCGAGACCAGGATTTTCATGTCCGGCCCAAGCCGCTCTGGCTTCAAGACATAGTCGTTGTGCAGCAGCTTGTCGAAGAGATACCGGCTGCTCGGCTTGAGCGCATCGCTTTCCTGAAACACAGCCAGTTGCCTGTCCAGCGCAGCAGTATCCTCATAGCTGATGTGCATTTCGTAGTAACCGTTGATCTGCGGATGCGAGCCGAGGATATGTCCCGCCAGGCTGGTATAGGCCCGCATGTGGCTGAGCAGGAAAATTCTTTCGAGATCACCGCGCGCGCCCATGATCACATTCCAAACATAAAATCCAGCCCGGCCATTTCATGAAGACGTCTGCCAATCCGGGCTTTCCCCTTGTTGACAGGACTTGACGGCCAGACAGGCAGCAGCGGCAAAACAATCATCGGCGCATGGCCCACAGAGTGCGCGAATGCACAAGCGCCCGGCCTCAGCCTCCCTGGCCCAGTTTATAAATGCGCCGAGCATTCTCATACCCAATCTTGCGCGCCAGATACTCGGGCAACTGTCTCATCAGTTGCAAAGGCAGATCGACCAGACCTGCCGCGGGTGTCAAGGCAATCCCCCAATCATTGCCGCCATCGTAGAAAGTATCTGTGCCGATCAAAAAGCGGTCGGGGAAATCGCGGAACAGCCCGATCCAGGACTGTTTGATCTGTCCATTCTCATCCAATGGTTTAGACCGGGGTAAGCCAACCTTGGCAGCGAGTTTGATGCTCATGTACAGGTTGGGATGTCTCGCCAGCAGTCTGCGCATGGCCGGAATATCGCGCGTGCCCGTTACATCCCAGCCTGCATGGACCCAAACGATTCTGGCCGCACGGTTGTGCGCAAGCAGGCGCTCGAAAGCGGCGAGATTGGACTTAAGCGTGTCTGGGTTGGGCGGTTTCTTCAAGCCTGGCCGCTCTGGCAGCGGCATGTCTTCCGGCACCAGTTCCATGTGCAGATCGATCGGCACATCATGCTGCGCGGCGATATCGGCCAGCAACAGGAACAATTCATGATCAGGCGGGGCGCTCTGATAGGAATGAAAAGCGCCAAACTTTCCCAGGCCGAAATGCTCGGCCGCCAGTTCACCAAAGCCTGCCGCGCCATCGCGCAGAATCATCTTGGCATTGTCGATGAACAGCTTGCGGTCTTCCTCGCTCACTGTACCGGTCTCAGCCGCCTTGAGAATCAGGCTGTTGAGGATGGCGCCCCCACCAAGAAATGCAAAGCGATGCGGATAGGCACGAATGGCAGGCAGGAATTCCTGATAATCATACCGGTTCCAGTTATCGTGACGCTGAGGCGTAGGCATGATCAGAGTCATGCGAATACCCGCGCTATCCATGACCTGCAAGGCTTTGCTTGCCGAGGAAACGAAATCCTTGTGATAGTCCGCCCTCACGGAACCCGGCCCACCTGCCACCAAATGGGCGTGAGTATCGATGTAAACACCATCTGCACAAGCCACAGCTGGCAGCAATGGCAACAAGAAGAAAAACACCTGCCTCATGATGATCCCCTCCCTGAAGAGATGGATTATAGATAACCCGGGAGATATGGGCGCGTTATCCTCGGCGCATGATCGATATGAAATTCAGGTTCTTGAATTTCATATCGACGACACTTTCAGCCTCTGGTCCATGCGCTCCGCGCGCATCGCGGCACGCCTGCCGCGCCCCGCGCGCACACCGGCAAGCAGCATCAAACCCAGGACGAAGAACACGCTGTTGGCCAGCAGCGCAACGCGATGGTTGGAACTGGTGGCCCAGACCATCACACCATAAAGCGGCGGCCCGAGCATGGCGGAAAGCTTCATCGTCAGCCCCCAGAAACCGAAGAACTCGGCGCGGCGCGAGGGCGGTGTCAGCACGCCGGCCAACGCTCGGCTGCCTGCCTGTGACGAGCCCATGCACAGCCCCAACAGCGATGCAGCCGCCCAGAACATGCCCGGACCCGTCGCCGCCCAGGCCAGCAGCAGCGAGATGATCCAGCCGGCCAGTGTGAAAGCCAGCGCGCGCACCTCTCCCACCCGATCCTGGAAATGTCCGAAAAACAGCGCACCTGCGGCAGCGGTGATATTCACCACCACAATCAGCAGCAGCGTTTCACGTGTGGTGAAGCCCATTTCCTGGGTGGCATAGACTGCTGCCAGCACGATGACCGTGTGCACGCCCGCCTGAAAACACAGGTAGGCAATCAAAAAGCGTCGAAAGTCGGGAAAGCTCGCCGACTCTCTTAGCGTGCGGGCAACCTCGCGATAGGCATCACGAAGGTTTCCTTCCTGCGGCAACGCGCGCTCGGGCAGCCACAACAAAGTGGGCAGGCTGGCCAGCGCAAAGATCGCAGCGGTGATGAGCATGCATGCCGGCACATAGTGTTGCGCACCCAGGCCCGCGCCCTCAGCCCATGTAATGTATGCCAGACACGCGCCAAGCGTGAACAGCCCGCCCACATATCCCAGCCCCCAACCCCAGCCGGACACGCGGCCCATGCCGCGCGAACGGGCCAATTCGGGCAAAAAGGCTGAAATCAGGTTCTCGCCGGTAGAAAAGAAAAAATTCGACAGGGCGATGAAGACAACTGTCAGCCAGAGTGTTTCCGGACGTCCAAAGTACAGCAAGGCCGTGAACAAGACACAGCCGGCAGTGGTGATCACCAGCAGTTTTTTCTTGGCCGCGTGCCTATCGGCATAGGCGCCGATGACAGGCGCGGTGACCAGCACGGCAAAAAACGAAACCGACAGGGTCAGCGTCCAGGCCAGCGTCGCCCATGGCGCGCCGCCCGCGACGACGGCGACGAAGTAGGCATTGAACAGCGCCGTGATGACGACGGTGGTGTAACCCGAATTGGCGAAGTCGTACATCGCCCATGCCCACACATCGCGCGGGCGCGATGCCTCATGCAGTGCCGGCAGCGAGGGCCGGCGCGCAGGCAGATTCACACGCGGGCCTTGAGCAAGGCCACGCCCCACGCTACGCCAAAGCCGGTCTGCTCGCTCGATACCGCACCCAGTCCGCCCTTGCAGGCGCTGGCGGACAAGTCCATGTGAATCCAGGGTGTGTTGCGATCCACAAATCGCGACAGAAAGCGGGTGGCCAGAATGTGGTCTGCCTCGCCTTCCAGCGTGCACTGTTTGACGTCGGCGATGCTTGAATCAAGACTGCTGTCGTAATCTTCCGGCTGAGGAAACACGACGATGCGCTCGCCGCTGGCGGTGGCCGCGCGCGATGCCTCATGCGCGAGTTCGCTCGAGGTGGCAAATACGCCGGACATGCGGCTGCCCAGCGCATAGTGCATGGAGCCGGTGAGCGTGGCGAAATCGGCGATGAGATCGGGCTTGGCGCGCGAGGCCAGCGTGAGCGTGTCGGCCAGCACCATGCGGCCTTCGGCATCGGTGTGGATGATTTCGATCGTGGTGCCGTTAAGCGCCTTGACGACTTCATTCTGCCGGTAAGCCTGCGGGCTGATGTGGTTTTCGGCCAACGCCAGCCAGCCGTCGAGCTGCACGGGTAGCTTGAGTCTTGCAGCAGCAGCCATGATGCCCAGCACCACCGCCGAGCCGTTCATGTCTTCGTGCATACCGTGCATGTATTTGGCCGGCTTGAGGTTGTGGCCACCCGTGTCGAAGCAGATGCCCTTGCCGACCA
>JACAED010000036.1 GCA_013389025.1 Hydrogenophilaceae bacterium | reverse complement strand
GGGTTGGTTTGAGCCCCCCTTGATAAAGGGGGGTTGGGGGGATTTGCCTTTGATTCAAACCGGCCACACCTGCTTGCTGACCGCCACGGCCAGCATGTAACCAAATACGGCCAGCGCGCCGATGAAGGCGAGGTTGCGTTGCAGCGGCGTTTTGCCGCGTTTGAGCGCAATGGTGCCCAGCACGATGTACGCCAGCAGGGCGATGATCTTGGCCATGAGCCAGCCGTGTTGCAGCGGGTTGAGCTTTGCGATGATGATCATGCCGATGGCGGAGGCAAGCAGGATCGCGTCGTTGGCATGCGGCACGACCTTGACCCATTTCTGATTGAGCCGGGTTGAATCCATCAGCCGCCAGGCGCCGCGCAGCAGGAAAAGAGAGAGCGTGATGGCAACCGTGGTCAGGTGCAGTGTCTTCAGCAGGGTGTAAGCCATTTCAGTTTTTTTCCGTGATTGTACTGTTGGTCTTTTCGGTCACGCGGGCCCTGGCACTGCCTTGCTAGAAGCGGAGATCCAGCGCGTCATCAATCTTGATCTGGCTGCTGCTGCGGACGACCTTGCCTTGTGAATTTCGCACCACGCTGTAGCCGCGTGCCAGCACGGCATCGGGGTTGAGGTGAGCAAGATGGGTGGCGATACGTTCCAGCGTGACCTTGCTGTTCTCCACCTGACGGTGCAGGGCGCGGGTCAGGGCATGTTGCATATTGCCAAGCATGGCTTCCTGTCTGCCCGGTGCCGGCCGCGCGGCCAGCATGCGTACCTGAATCGTGCCGGTACGCATCTGGCTCAACTGCAGGGTGCTGGAAAAAGACCGGTGCAGACGAAGTGCCAGATGCTGCAAGCTGCCTCGCTGGTGTTGAAGGCGCAGGGCTGGATGCACCAGGCGGCGCGATAGAAAATCGACCTGCTGCGCGTGTGAATGCAAAAGCCGGTGCAGCGGCCGGGCCAGGCGGTGGTGCTGCGTGACGAGCTTTTGCATCCATTCGTCGCGGCTGGCACATACCTGCTCCGCCGCCCCGGTGGGCGTGGGCGCGCGAAGATCAGAAACAAAGTCGGCAATGGTGAAATCGGTTTCGTGGCCTACTCCGGAAATAACCGGCACTGGAGAGGCGGCGATTGCACGGGCGACGGCTTCTTCGTTGAAGGCCCACAGGTCCTCGATGCCGCCGCCGCCACGACACACGATCAACACGTCGCATTCACCGCGTTCGCCAGCGAGCCGGATGGCTTCGGCAATTTTTCTGCTCGCGCCCTCGCCCTGCACCGGCGTGGGGTGGAGGATGACGGGCAGCCACGGGGCGCGGCGCCGCAGGGTGGTCAGCACATCGCGCAGCGCGGCGGCTTCGGGCGAGGTGATGATGCCGAGTTTTTTTGGGAAGACGGGCAGGGGACGTTTGCGCGATTCGGCAAACAGGCCTTCTGCATTTAATTTCTGCTTGAGCTTCTCAAAGGCCTCGAACAGCGCGCCAAGTCCGGCGCGGCGCATGACTTCAACCTGCAACTGGAATTCGCCGCGCGCTTCGTAGAGGGTAGGCACGGCGCGCACTTCGACCTGATCGCCGTTCGATGGTTGCCAGTCGACAAACTGGTTGCGCCCGCGAAACATGGCGCAGCGCACCTGGGCCGATGCGTCTTTCAAACTGAAGTACCAGTGACCGGAGGCCGCGCGCGTGAGATTGGAAATTTCGCCGCTGACCCACAGGAGTGGCAGGGCACCCTCGATGATGGAACGCGCCAGGCTGTTAAGCGCGGAAACAGTCAAAACAGGGCTTGACATGGCGGAATTTCCTCGCTCCTCTGCGGTATTCCATCCACTGGATAATTTATTTTTCATTGATTTGTCACTAGGCGCCTGTGAATAAAGGGAATTTTATAACTTATTGAAAAATATAGGATAAATTATTGCCTCAAGTTTAGGCAGAAAGAAAAAGTGTTTTGCTTCAGGCAGCTTATCGTAATCCGGACAAAGTTTTTAACAGATTTATCCACAATAAATGTGGAGAACTCATCATCATTCAATCCGGACAAGGAAATCAACTGACAGGCACAATCAAGACATGCGGTATGCATATGGAAGATGACAGACGCGCTTGTCGAAAATCAAGGTGCAAGATAAAGTCTCACCCTTGTCGTGATAATTCATAACTCCCTGGAGACCTCTGCGTGTTAGCCATCATCGAGGCCGCTGGCTGGCCAATCTGGCCACTGATTCTTGCATCCATCCTTGCTCTTGCCATCATCATCGAACGATTCTATTCCTTGCGCATGTCGGAAGTGGCGCCGCCCACGTTGCTGCCCAGTGTCGTCAAGCAACTTCAGGGGCATGGCTTGAACAATGACATGCTGGCCAAGCTTGCCGCCGACTCTCCGCTCGGCCAGATTTTTGCCGCCGGACTGCGTAACGTAAAAAGCTCGCGCGAGGTGATGAAAGAGTCCATCGAGGAAGCCGGCCGCGCGGTGACGCACGATCTGGAGCGGTTTCTGACTTCGCTGGGCACGATTGCCGCCATCGCGCCGCTGCTTGGCCTGCTGGGCACGGTAATCGGCATGGTGGAAATTTTTGGCTCGCAGACACCGACCGGCAGCAACCCGGCCGTGCTGGCGCATGGCATTTCCATCGCGCTGTACAACACGGCCTTCGGCCTGATTGTGGCGATTCCGGCAATGATCTTCTATCGTTTCTTCCGTGCCCGCGTCGACAATCTGGCCATCGAGATGGAACAGCAGGCCATCAAGCTGGTTGAGCTGATTCATGGAGAGCGGCATTGAACTTCAAGCGCGGCTATCATCGTGAAGCGCCGGAAATCAACCTGATTCCGTTGATCGACGTGCTGCTGGTGATCCTGATTTTCCTGATGGTGACGACGACGTATGCGCGATATTCGGAACTGAAAATCAACCTGCCCAGCGCGGCGGGCGAATCCAGACAGCAGAAGCCCCAATCCATTCAGGTTTCCGTGGATCCAACGGGCCGTTATCAGGTCAACGAGCAAAACGTTGAATCCAGCTTGCCGTCGCTGGTGAAATCAATGAGCGATATCGCCAAGGGCAACGCCGACATGGTGGTGGTGATCAGCGCGGATGCGAAGGCCAGCCACCAGTCCGTGGTCAATATCATGGAGGCGGCCCGGCAGGCAGGGCTGGCGCGCATTACGTTCTCGACGCAAGCTTCGGGCAACTGATTCTTTCCGGACCGAATGAACCTGCAAGGCTTCTGGTCCGGTAAAACTCCGCTCAACTTTCTGCTTCTGCCGCTCGCCTGGGTGTTTGGCCTGATTGTGGCGATTCGCCACACGATGTATGAAAAGGGCCTGCTGACTTCTTCCCATCCCGGCGTGCCGGTCATCGTGGTCGGTAATCTTAACGCTGGAGGCAGCGGCAAGACGCCTTTTGTGATCTGGCTCGCCGAATGGCTGAAGGCTCGGGGGTATTGTCCTGGCGTGATCAGTCGCGGATATGGGCGACGCGACCTGCTAACCCGGTACGTGTCCATGGACAGCCTGGCGGAGGAGGTGGGCGACGAACCCCTGCTGATCCACGCCAGGACGGGCGTGCCGGTGGCGGTGGGATCTAACCGGCTCGAAGCGGCGCGCCTCCTGCTCGCTCGCAGCCCCGGCGTCGACATCATCGTTTCGGATGACGGCCTGCAACATTACCGCATGCGCCGCGATCTTGAACTGGTGCTGGTGGACGCTGAGGCGGGATTCGGAAACGGCTGGATGCTTCCGGCCGGCCCATTGCGCGAACCCGTATCAAGGCTGAATCGCGCCGATGCGATGATCCTGACCCGGCGTAATGATGCGACAATGGAAACGCCCGCCGGCCTGCCGGTGTTCGGCGTCAGGCATGAGCCCGCCGGATTCGTGAACCTGGCTGACGGCAGGCTGGTGCAGGCGATTCCCCACAGGCAGGACATCGAAGACAAGAATCATGCAGTGCTTGCCGTGGCCGGCATTGCGCGCCCGCAGGCGTTTTTCAATTTGTTGACAAGGCTTGGCGTTCGCTATCAACCAAGGGTTTATCCCGATCATCACGTTTATCATGCCGCCGATCTGGACCGGAGGGCCAGTGTGGTGATGACGGAGAAGGACGCGGTAAAATGCAGGGCATTCGCCGGCCCGGACTGGTGGTCGCTCTTGTTGAAAACCGTCCCCGATGACGGGCTTGAAGCATGGCTCGCAAGGCGTCTGGCCAGCCAGCGGTTTTGCAAAATGGTACTGAACATCTATTGATGCCGATTCAATCCAGACCCATTGGCTTTGATCGCCGGGCCCGCATTTCAACGACTGATGTTGAAAGGCGCCAGGGTTCGGTATTGGACAGCCAGGGCTACTGGTGGCCCGAACGGCGTGAAGTCATCGTGCAGTTCATTACCCGTTACATTTTCTGGGGGCTGGGCAGCCTGTTCTTTCTGACGGTTGACGGCTATCAGCCACTGGTTCTGAGTCTCGGGAATCTGATGGTCGTCTATGGCATCTATTTTGTCCTGAACAGCCTGATGTTCTGGATGGCCATGCGCCAGATCAATGTGACGGCGCTGAGAATGGGCATGTTGCTGGACATGTTCATGGTCACCATCAGCGTGATTCACGATCCCTATCCCGTGCCACCTTCGGCGCTGGCGTACCTGATGGTGATATTCGGCAACGGCATGCGTTATGGCATGCGGCCATTTGCCGAATCGGCCGTGGTGGCTACTCTTGGCATGGTCCTCAGCTTTGGCATTCGCTATCGTCTGGGCAATTTCGACATCACGCCGGCAGACCTGTTTTACGGGCTGTTCTGGATCATGCTGGTGCTGTATGCCTTCATGCTGATGGGGCAGGTGGACAGGCAGCACAAGCTGCTGGATTATCGGAGCCGTTACGATTCACTGACCGGCCTGCTGAATCGCAGCGGGTTCATCGAACTGGCCGAAAGCAGGATCGAACGCGCAACGGAACAGGCGCCGCAAACCCTTCTGTTTGCCGACCTGAATGCGTTCAAGGGCATCAATGACCGGTTCGGTCATGCGGCGGGCGACCGGGTGCTGCTGGAAGTCGGCAGGATACTCAAGGAATCGACCGATTCCGAACTGGTCGGACGCTGGGGGGGCGACGAGTTTGTCGTGCTGCTCAGGCACGGCGAATCCATGGTTCAGACCGTAATGAGCCGGATCGAAGAGCGCACGCAGCTCTGGGCGCAGGGAAACGGTCTGCCCGTCAGCCTCAGCATGGGTGTCGGCTTTGCACCAAAGGATGGAAACGATCTTGATACGCTGTTGAGCGTGGCGGATATCAAGCTTTATCAGAACAAGGCGGAGCAGTGATGGAAAAAATACTCGATATTCTTGTTTGCCCGGTTTGCAAGGGGCCACTGGTGCTGCAACGCGACCGCTCCGAACTCATCTGTTCGCCGTGCCGGCTGGCCTATCCGATCAAGGACGGCATCCCGGTCATGTTGCCGGAAGAGGCACGCACGTTACCGGCCGAGGAAGAAATCAGGAAATGAAGTTTCGCGTCGTCATTCCGGCGCGTTACGCATCTTCCCGGTTGCCCGGCAAACCGCTCGCGGACATAGCGGGCAAGCCGATGGTGGTCAGGGTTGCTGAACGCGCAGCTCAGTCGGGCGCTGCAGAAGTGATTGTTGCCACCGATGAAGAACGGGTGTTGCGAGCGGTGGAAAAAGCAGGGTTCCGCGCGCTGATGACTTCGCCAGATCATGCCTCAGGCACTGATCGCATTGCGGAGGTGGCTGCCAAACTGGGCTGTGCGGAAGAGGACATCCTTGTCAACGTCCAGGGCGACGAGCCCCTGATTCCGCCAGCCCTTATTCGCGAATGTGCACTGGCGCTGACCCTGCACGAGGCTGCCGCCATTGCGACGCTGGCGCATCCTTTGCATGACGAAGCCGATTTCCGTAATCCCAACATCGTCAAGGTGGTGACGGACGCGCAGGGCTATGCCCTGTATTTTTCGCGCGCGCCGATTCCCTGGCCGCGCGATGCGTTTGCGGCGGGCCAAGGCCTGCCTGCCGGTTTGCCAATACTGCGGCACATCGGCCTGTATGCCTACCGGGCCTCGTTTCTGGCCGCCTTTGGCGGGCTGGCGCCCGCACCACTCGAGCGCTTTGAAATGCTGGAGCAGTTGCGTGCGCTGTGGCATGGCTACCGCATCGCCGTCGCCGTTACGCCGGATTCGCCCGGCGTGGGGGTCGATACGCCTGAAGACCTGGAACGGGTTCGGGCCTTTTTTGCTACCTAGGCTGCCTGCAATTTCCGCGCTTTATCTCCGAATAAAAAAAATTGAGTTCGTCGCATCAGGCACATGCAATACCCTTATGCCTTTTGTAACCAGCGACTTCAAGGGATAAACACATGCGTCTGATTCTTCTGGGCGGCCCCGGTGCGGGCAAGGGAACGCAAGCCAACTACATCAAGGAAAAATTCGGCATTCCGCAGATTTCCACCGGCGACATGCTGCGCGCTCACGTCAAGGCGGGTACCGAACTGGGCATGAAAGCCAAGGCGATCATGGATGCGGGCGGCCTGGTGTCCGACGACATCATCATCGGCATGGTCAAGGAACGCCTGACGCAGGACGATTGCAAAAACGGCTATCTGTTCGACGGCTTTCCGCGCACGATTCCTCAGGCCGAGGCCATGAAGGCGGCCGGTGTGCCCATCGATTATGTTGTCGAAATCGATGTGGCTGACGAGGAAATCATCAAGCGCATGTCCGGCCGCCGCGTGCATCTGGCGTCCGGCCGCACCTACCACGTCGTGTTCAATCCGCCCAAGGTGGAAGGCAAGGACGACGTGACCGGCGAGGACCTGATCCAGCGCGATGACGACAAGGAAGAAACCGTGAGAAAGCGTCTGGATGTCTATCATGCCCAGACCGAGCCGCTGGTCAAGTACTACAGCGACTGGGCTGCAACAGGCGATGCCAAGGCACCCAAATATGTCAAGATTCCCGGCATCGGCAAGGTGGAGGAAATCCGCGATGCCATTTTCAAGGGGCTGGGCGCGTAGTCAGGGGTTGCAATCCAGCGGTCATGAGCGGCAACAGGATTCCCGATTTCACCGATTCCGAGCACTGGATCGTTTCCAGCGCGCTCAAGGAACGCTACGGCAAGCCAATCGAGACGCAGGATGTGGAAACCGAAATCCGCCTTTTTCCGGATGACCGCGAACTGACGGTCTGCCCCGGCATCTACTGGGAAGACGAAAACGGTTGCCATTTCATTGTTTCGAAAACCGGCGAATCGCGCTACCGCTGCATGTTTTTCTACCGCGTGCTGCGGCGTTATGGCACCGGCAAGGATGAGTATGACAATCTGGGTGATTGCGTCATCAGCCTGTTGCGTGTCCAGGCGGACCACGCGTCCACTGGCGATGGCAAGGATGCCCCGTATTGATTCTAGAATTTGAACGCCAGCCTTTGCCTGGCGTTCTTGTTTTGAACTTAAGGAGAGAGCCACCATGGCGAAAAAAATGAACGCCTTCTACGCGCAGTCCGGCGGCGTCACCGCCGTCATCAACGCCTCGGCCTGCGGCGTGATCGAAACCGCGCGCAAGCACAAGGACAAGATCGGCAAGGTGTATGCCGGTCGCAACGGCATCATCGGCGCGCTGACCGAAGACCTGATCGACACCAGCAAGGAATCCGCCGCGGCCATCGCCGCGCTGCGCAGCACGCCCTCGGGCGGCTTCGGCTCGTGCCGTTTCAAGCTGAAGTCCCTGGAAGCCAACAAGCGCGAATACGAACGTCTGATCGAAGTCTTCAAGGCGCACAACATCGGCTATTTCTTTTACAACGGCGGTGGCGACTCCGCCGACACCTGCTACAAGGTCTCGCAGCTCTCTGAAAAGATGGGCTACCCCGTGCAAGCCATCCACGTGCCCAAGACCGTCGACAACGATCTGCCCATCACCGACTGCTGCCCCGGCTTCGGTTCGGTGGCCAAATACATCGCCGTGTCCACGCTGGAAGCGAGCTTCGCCGTGCGCTCGATGGCCAAGACCTCGACCAAGGTGTTCGTGATCGAGGTCATGGGCCGCCACGCCGGCTGGATCGCTGCCG
>JACAED010000046.1 GCA_013389025.1 Hydrogenophilaceae bacterium | reverse complement strand
CATGACCAGCGGCATGTCCTTCAGGTAGCCGTCCTTGCCGTCACGGTGAAACAGGCGCGCAAAAATCCCCAGCACCTTGATGTGACGTTGCGCCCCCATCCATTCAAAATCTCGATAAAACTCGTAGAAATCGGTACTGACCGGCAAGCGTGCAGCACGAGCCGCTTCCCAGTAGCGGATGGTCCAGTCCAGCACGCGTTCTTCATCCCACTTGATGTAGGCATCCTTGTATAGCGAAACCAGGTCATAGGTAATCGGGCCATATACCGCATCCTGAAAGTCCAGCACACCAGGATTGGGGTCGGCCACCATCAGATTGCGCGAATGGTAATCGCGGTGCACATAGACCCTAGGCTGGGAAAGGTTGTTGGCCAGGATGCGTTCGAACACCATGTGCAGGGTTTCCCGCTGGACTGGATTCAAGTCAACACCAAGATGCTTGCCGACATACCAGTCGGGAAACAGGTTCAGCTCGCGCAACAATAATGCGCGGTCGTATTCGGGTAGCACACCCGGCCGGCTGGCCAGCTGGATTTTGATCAGCGCCGTATTGGCATCCAGATACAGCCTGTGTGCGCTGGCGTCGTCCAGCACCGACAGATAGGTCGTGCTGCCCAGGTCGGTCAGCAGCAGGAATCCCTGATCAAGGTCTTGTGCCAGCACCCTGGGCACGTGGGCACCTGCCTCCGCAAAAAGGGCTGCCACATGGATGAAAGGCTGGCAATCTTCATGCGACGGCGGGGCGTCCATGACGATATAATGCCGGTCATTGAACGTGGCGCGGAAGTAGCGGCGGAAACTGGCATCGCTCGATGCCGGTGCGAGGTCGAATGCATCGGACTGCATCGCCTTGCTCAACCAGTGCTGGAGAGCCTGCAAACGCTCCATGAGAAAAATGATTCCAAATTGACCCGAAAAGCTGGATTTTACCCCTTGCGTCTGTCCCTTGGCTTCTTCCTGTTCTCGCTTGCCTTGTCGGGGTGGGTGCCTGCTCGCGCGAGCGACGCGCCCTTGATCCTGAAGAAAGACATCGAACTGCGGGGCTCCCAGGTGGCGGGAAACCAAGGCCCGCTGTTTCTATCGGCAGATGTGGTTCAATCGATTTCCGAAAACGTCATCGAGGCCAGCGGCAAGGTCGAGGCCCGCAAGGCCGGACAGAATTTCTTTGCCGACACCCTGCGCTACGATCGCGCCCTGAATCAGATCGAGGCCAGCGGAAAGGTGAGGCTGGAACAATCCAAACTGGTGGTCAGCGGCAGCAGGTTGAAACTGCAACTGGACAGCCATACCGGCTTTCTGATCGACCCGAAATACCGCATTCTTCCCGCGCCGGATGTACGGATAACCGGCAGGGGTGAAGCTAAAAAGCTTGAATTTGCCGGGCAGGAAATCTACTCAGCAAAAGACGCCACCTATACCACCTGCCCGGTCGGCAATGATGACTGGTATCTGAAAGTCGCCGACCTTGAAATCGACCAGAACAGGCAGGTGGGCACCGCCCGGAATGTCTTGCTGACCTTCAAGGATGTGCCGCTGCTCTATGCGCCCTGGGCTGATTTCTCCCTGAACGACGCCCGCAAGACCGGCTTTTTGCCGCCTACCATCGGCTTTACCGGTAAAAGTGGCCTCGACATCACGCTGCCCTATTACTTCAATCTGGCGCCGAATTATGACGCCACGCTCTACCCGCGCCTGCTGGCTTCACGTGGCATACAGCTGGGGAGTGAATTCCGCTACCTGATGCCTTCCTATCATGGGGAGGCCGCGCTCGAATTCCTGCCGGACGATCAGACCGATAAGCGGTCGCGATGGCTGGCAACCATGAATCACGATCATCGGTTCAATTCAAGATTGAGAGGGGTGATCAATTTCCTGCGCGTATCGGATGACGAGTATTTCCGCGACCTGTCGAATCAAGTCACAGTCACTTCGCGTTCCATCCTGCCGCAGGAGGGGACACTGACCTATGAAGGCTACAACTGGCAGGCCGGTTTGCGTGTCCAGCAATTGCAGGTATTGCAGGATCCGGACGCGCCCATCAATCCGACACCCTACAACCGGCTCCCGCAAGTCACCTTGTCCGGAAATCGCCAATTGCGAGATCTAAAAGCCGAGATTGAAAGTGAATACGTCCATTTTGAGCATCCCACGCTGGTGGACGGCAAGCGTCTTACCTTGTACCCCAGCATCAGGCTTCCGTACCAGACAAGCTCCTATTTCATCACTCCCAAGCTGGGTTACCATTTCACGCGATATGAGCTTGAGAACAATCCAGTCTATCCCGAGCAAAAAAACCGTTCCCTGCCCATTGCCAGTCTCGATACGGGGCTCTTCATGGAGCGCGATTTCAGCTTTCGAGGCAAATCCTATCTCCAGACACTCGAACCGCGTGCCTTTTATGTCAACGTCCCCTACCGGAACCAGAATGACATTCCGTTGTTCGACTCGGCGCCGCTTGACCTGAGCTTCGCTCAGATATTCACCGAGAATCAATTTACCGGCAGCGACCGCATCAACGACGCGAACCAGCTGACTCTGGCCCTGACCAGCCGGTTCATCGATGAAAGCAATGGCCTGGAAAGGCTGAAAGTGGCATTCGGCCAGCGTTACTATTTTTCCAGCCAGAAAGTCACCCTCAATCCGGGCGACCCCGTGCGTGACAGCAGTTCAACAGACCTGCTTGCCCTTCTGTCGGGACAGATCAACGATGCATGGCGGCTGGACTCGGGGTGGCAGTTTGATACGGACCTTGGCAAAACCATCAAGAGCACGATTTCAGCAAGCTATCGGCCCGCCCCAGGCCGGGCCGCCAGCATGGGCTACCGCTTCCTGGACGGGTCGGTAGAACAGCTTGACTCGGCGTTTCAGTGGCCTCTCACATCCAGGCTGTATAGCCTAGCCCGGGCCAATTATTCCTTCCGCGACAACCGGCTGATCGAAGGCCTGGCCGGACTTGAATATAATGGCGGCTGCTGGGTCTTGCGCGGTGTCGTGCAGCGCATCGCCACCGCTGAAAAGGATGTCAGCAACTCCTTTTATCTGCAGTTGGAACTGAACGGCATGGGACGGCTGGGCGCCAGCCCCATGAGTGCATTGAAAGAAAGTATCCCAGGGTATATACCAAGCAATGAATTCCAGAATCCGTAGTTTTTTAGTCGTTGCGTTGATGGCCATGGCCGGCCGTGGGTTTGCCGCAACGGAGATACAGCCAGTCGATCAGATCGCAGCAGTGGTCAATGACGAAGTCATCACGCGCCAGGAACTGGATCGACGCTACCAGGAAGTCACCCGGCAGATGCGTAGCCAGAACATCCAGTTGCCGCCGCGAAGACTGCTGGAACAGCAATTGATGGAACGCATGATCACTGAACTGGCCTTGCTTCAGTCCGCAAGGAGTTCCGGCATACGGGTCGACCCGGTCCAGGTCGAACGGGCCATACAGAGAATCGCTGACCAGAACAGGTTGACCGTCGACCAGCTTCGCGAGGCGCTGGCCAAGGATGGCATGGGCTTTGAGCGTTTTCGGGAAAACATCCGCAACGAGATATTGCTTGCGCGCGCGCGAGAGCGCCAGGTCGACAACAAGGTGACTGTCAGCGATGCGGAGATCGATGGTTACCTGCAAACACAATCCGCACAAGGCAAGGACGAGGAATACAATCTTTCGCATATTCTCGTCACGGTTCCGGAAAATGCATCGCCGGAACAGATACAGGCCCGCAAGGAACGCGCCGAAGACATTCTCAATCAACTCAACAAAGGCGGTGATTTTGCCCAGCTATCCGCCAGCTATTCCGATGCGCCCAATGCCCTGCAAGGCGGTGGCCTTGGCTGGAAGTCCAGAGGACAAATTCCTTCCCTGTTCCTTGATTCGCTGCGCGGCCTCAATCCGGGCGAAACCGCTCCACTCCTGAAAAGCGCCAATGGATTCCATATCGTCAAACTGAACGACAAGCGCGGTAAGGATGTCTCGACCGTCATCACCCAGACCCGTGTGCGCCATATCCTGATCAAGCCAAGCGAACTGACGTCGGAATCGGACGCAAAAAACCGCCTGCTGCAAATCCGTGAACGCATCGAACAAGGTGGGGCAAAGTTCGAGGATCTGGCACGACAATATTCCGAAGACCTTGGCAGCGGCGCCAAGGGTGGCGAACTCAACTGGGTCAGCCCCGGCGATCTCGTGCCCGAATTCCAGAAAGCCATGGATGCGCTCAAGCCGGGAGAATTGAGCCAGCCGGTCCAGTCTCCATTCGGCTGGCACCTTATTCAGGTGCTGGAGCGCCGCCAGCAAGATGTCACCGAAGAACGCCAGCGCCTGATTGCCCGCCAGAACATCCGCGAACGCAAATCCGAAGAAGCTTTTCAGGAATGGGTCCGGCAAATCCGCGACCAAGCCTATGTCGAGATCAGACCGCTGGATTGAGATACCCTTGTTGAAGTTGCCAGGCCGCCTGTCGGGGCGGCCTTTTTCATCCCGACAACCTGCATGACCGACCTGCCCGCCATTGCCTGCACCTGTGGAGAACCCGCTGGCATCGGGCCCGATCTGGCCATCCTGCTGGCAGACACGCCGCTGTCCTGCCGCCTCAGGATATTGGGCAATCTGGATGTGCTGCGCGCACGTGCAAAGCAACTCGCCAGAAATGTCGATTTTCTGGAACTGGGAGAAAATGACCCAACCCCCGTGCATGCAGCCGGCCGGCTTGTGGTGCAATCCTTTCCGGTTTCCGCCCAGGTCGTGCCCGGGCAACTCGATGTTCGCAATGCCCCGCATGTGCTCTCCATGCTGGACGAAGCCATCGATGGCTGCCTGCACGGCCGTTACAACGCGATGGTGACAGGGCCGGTGCACAAGGGCCTCATCAACGAGGCGGGCATCCCCTTTACCGGCCACACAGAATACCTTGCTAAAAAATCTGGCACCTCCAAAGTGGTGATGATGCTGACCGGCGGCGGGCTGAATGTTGCGCTTGCGACCACCCATCTCCCGTTGTCGGAAGTTTCGCGCGCCATCACCCGTGAAAAACTCATTGCCGTGCTGCGCATTCTGCATGCCGATCTGGTCAGGAAATTCGGCATGGCCCATCCACGCATCGCCGTGTGCGGGCTCAACCCGCATGCGGGCGAATCAGGCCATCTGGGGCGCGAGGAAATCGATGTCATCGAACCCGTGCTCAATATCCTGCGCGATGAAGGCATGCACCTCAGCGGACCGCATCCTGCGGACACCCTCTTTGCCCGGTTGCGAAAGCAGCCCGCGGATGCCGTGCTGGCGATGTACCACGACCAGGGCCTGCCGGTGCTGAAATACGCCAGCTTTGGCGAGGGCGTGAATGTCACGCTCGGCTTGCCCTTCATCCGCACCTCGGTCGATCACGGCACCGCGCTTGAACTGGCGGGAACGGGAAAAATCGAGACGGGTAGCCTGCTGGCTGCAATAGAACTTGCCATCCGGCTTGCTGCCCGCAGCACATGAAACATATTCCCCGCAAACGCTTTGGCCAGCACTTCCTGACGGATGAGCGCGTCATTCACGCCATCGTCAATGCCATTGATCCCAGGCCGGACGATGTGCTGGTGGAAATCGGGCCCGGGCTTGGCGCGCTCACCAAACCGCTGCTCGAACGCATCCCCCACTTGCATGTCGTTGAACTGGACCGCGACATCATCGCGCGGCTGAAAAAGACCTGGCCCCCCGAACGGCTCGTCATTCACGAAGGCGATGCGCTGAAATTCGATTTTGGCAGCCTGGGACATGGCATCCGCGTTTGCGGCAACCTGCCCTACAACATCTCAAGCCCGCTGCTGTTTCACCTGAAAGAATATGCCTGGCAAATCTCTGACATGACCTTCATGCTGCAAAAGGAAGTGGTCGACCGCATGGTGGCCACGCCCTCCACGCCCGCCTACGGGCGCCTGTCCGTCATGCTGCAACGGCGCTTTCACATGGAGGCTCTGTTCGACGTGCCGCCCGAAGCATTCGACCCGCCACCCAAAGTCGAGTCCGCCATCGTGCGCATGATTCCGAAAAAGACTGGCGAATATGCCGAACTCGACGAACAGCGCTTTGCGGAAATCGTCACCGCCGCATTCTCGCAGCGGCGCAAAACACTCCGGAATACATTGGGAAAGCTGCTTGGTGAAGAAGCTTTCACCGCAGCAGGAATCGACCCCGGCTTGCGGGCAGAAAATCTGGCTGTCGGTGATTTTGAGAAATTGACCCGGATCAATCCCCGCCGCGTGACCAGCCCGCCGTGCCTTTCTGGATGAATTCGATCTTGTAGCCATCCGGATCCTGCACGAAGGCGATCACGGTTGATCCGTGTTTCATCGGTCCGGCTTCGCGTGTGACGACACCCCCATTGGCCTTGACCGCTTCGCAAGCCCGATAGGCATCCTCGACCTCGATGGCAATATGCCCATAGGCATTGCCCAGTTCGTATTTGTCTACACCCCAGTTGTAAGTCAGCTCGAGTACCGCGGCCTTGTCTTCGGTATTGAAGCCGACAAAGGCCAGGGTAAATTTGCCGTCTGGGTAATCCTTGCGCCGCAGCAGCCTCATGCCCAGCACGCGGGTGTAAAAATCGATCGATCGGTCCAGATCGCCAACCCTTAGCATCGTATGAAGGATTCTCATGTCATCAGATCATCAGTTTGTGGCCATGCCTGTTCAGCCATTCGCGTGCCGTGCCGGCATCGGCACACAAGGATTCGACCTGCGCCCAGAACGCGCGCGAATGATCGAGGTGCAGCAAATGCGCGACTTCGTGCGCCGCCACGTAATCGATAATGGAAAGCGGCGCCTGGATCAATCGCCAGTTGAGACGGATGCGCCCGTCGGGATGGCAGATACCCCACTGGGTCTTGGCATCGGACAGCGAGAATTCAGGAATACGGCCGCCTTGCTTGCGCGCGAAATGCATCAGCCGTTTTCTGAGGATGCGTTCGGCGCGGATTTTGAGCCAGCTTTTCACCAGTCCGGGCACTTCGTCATCGTGGGCCACGGAGGCCCACAACATTCTCCCATTGCGGCGGATGTCCGGAAACAGGCAGGGGGCGACACGAATTTTCAATGGCACGCCAAGAAAGAATACGTTTTCCCCATCGCGCAGAACGGGCTGCTCGCGCCGGGTCTGCTCGATTTTTTCCAGATTCTTGAGAAGCCAGTCGATGCGCTCTTGCAAAAAGCGGTCGATTTGGGCTTGGGTGACCCACTTGGGCACATTGACCTTGACCCCCGATTCGGTGACCGAAAGCCCCAGGGTGCGGCGGCGGGTACGCGTGAGCCGGTAAGGTATGTCACGGCCTTGTATGTGGATGACTGCGTTGTCGTCAGGCATGAGGGAGCTGTTTCATCTCCGTTTCGATCCAGTTCTTGACTTCTTCATTGAGCGCATCGGCTTTCTTGCCTTCGGAGGATATCACCGGCCCGATGGAAACGGTCACCGTCCCAGGGCGTTTGAGAAACGAATTTTTCGGCCAGACCTCGCCGGCATTATGCGCCACCGGCAGTACCGGCGTATTCGTGTGCGTGGCCAGCCAGGCGCCGCCAATGCCGTAGCGGCCCACCTCGCCTGCCTTGACGCGCGTGCCTTCCGGAAAAATCAGCACCCAGAAGCCCTCGGCGATTCTTTCCCTGCCCTGCGCGACGATATGTTTGAGCGCTTCCTTGCCCGCCTTGCGGTCGATGGCGATCGGCGAGGCCATGCGCATGCCCCAGCCAAAAAAGGGAATCATCAGCAATTCTTTCTTGATGACGATGGACATGGGCGGAAACAGCGTCGGCAGGGCGATGGTTTCCCATGCCGACTGGTGCTTGGACATGACGATTACCGGATGATCCGGCATGTTTTCCAGGCCCTTAATTTCATAACGGATGCCGCAGATCGCGCGGGCCAGCCGGACAACGATATGATTCCAGAGAAAGATGATGCGATAACGCGCGTAGGGCTTGATCGGAAAAGTCAGCAGCGCGAGCAGGCTGAAGAGAATGGTCAGGAATACCTGAATGATGGCGAAAAGGGTCGATCGCAGTAAGTTCATGTCCGTTCGATGAGGGCATCCGCCGCCGCCAACAGATTGGGAAATACTTCAGTTGCCGGGGGCAGCCCGCCCGCAGTCATCGTTTTTTTTCCTTTGCCCGTTTCCACCAAAACCGGCAATGCCCCCACCGCGGCAGCGGCCTCCAGATCGCGCAGCGAATCGCCAATCGCCGGCACACCTTTCAAATCCGTATGGAAGCGTTCCGCAATCTGCTTCAACATGCCCGGCCTGGGTTTGCGGCAGTCGCACTGACTGTCCGCCGCGTGCGGGCAATAAAACACCGCATCGATGTGCCCGCCAAACTGTGACAGGGCCTTGTGCATCTTGGCATGGATGGCATTGAGTGTCGCCATATCGAATAGCCCGCGTCCGATACCCGACTGGTTGCTTGCCACCACCACGCGGTAGCCATTCTTGTTCAGCCGGGCAATCGCCTCCAGGCTGCCGGGAATCGGCTTCCATTCCTCAGGGCTCTTGATGAACTTGTCCGAATCGAAATTGATGACGCCGTCGCGGTCGAGAATGACAAGTTTCATTACGAAGCGAGTTTGGAGAGATCGGCCACGCGGTTCATGGTCTGATGCAACTGGTTCAGCAACGCCAGGCGGTTGGCTCTCAGCGCGGGGTCGTCCACATTGACCATGACGTGATCGAAAAAATCATCCACCGGTGTTTTCAGCGCTGCCAGGGTTTGCAGGGATGTCGTGTAATCGCCAGATTCAAACGCTGTATCGGCTTTTGGCTTGAATTGCGTCAGCGCATCGAACAGGTTCTTTTCTGCTGACTCGACAAAATGCGTGGCATCCACTTCGATCGGAACGCCGCCTTCCACTTTTTTCAGGATGTTTCCCACGCGCTTGTTGGCAGCAGCAAGACTTGCCGATTCCGCCAACCCGGCAAAGGCACGTACTGCATTGAGTTGCCTTGGCACAAGCCAGATTTGATTCGGCCGCATGCTGAGTACTGCCTGTACCTCATTTGCAGAATAGCCCTGCTCACGCATCATGCCATCGAGACGCTCGAACAGGAAAGTTTCAGCGTCGGCATGCGCCTCACTCAACGAGCCTTTCGGGAACACCGCAAACGCCAGCTTGACAAGCTCAGCCAAGCTCAGCGGCAGCGATTCCTCGATCAGAATTCGCAACACCCCCAGTGCATGCCGACGCAAGGCAAAGGGGTCCTTGTCGCCAGTGGGAATCTGGCCAATGCCGAACAGGCCGGCCAGCGTTTCCAGCTTGTCGGCCAGCGCCACGCATACGCCCACATCATTGCGGGGCAAGACGTCGCCGGCAAAACGCGGCTTGTAGTGATCCTCGATTGCTTCGGCAACCAATGGGTCCTCGCCATCATGCAATGCATAGTAGCGGCCCATGATGCCCTGCAACTCGGGAAACTCGCCGACCATGTCGGTCAGGAGATCAGCCTTGGCGAGCAGCGCGGCACGGTCGGCATGTTTGGCCAGTTCCTCGCTGCCGAGCATTTTCCCAATCGCTCGGGCAATCGCCATCACACGTTCCACACGCTCGCCCTGGCTGCCCAGCTTGTTGTGGTAGACGACTTTCGACAACCCCGGTACGCGCGATTCCAGGGGTTTCTTGCGGTCCTGGTCAAAGAAGAACTTGGCATCGGCCAGACGCGGACGGACAACCCTTTCATTGCCGCCAATCACCGCGAAGGGGTCGGCAGGATGGATGTTGGAGACGATCAGGAATTGATTCGACAGTTTTCCGTTCGCTTCCAGCAGCGGGAAATACTTCTGGTTGGCTTTCATGGTCAGGATCAGGCATTCCTGCGGCACGTCGAGAAAGGCCTCGTCGAATTTTCCTGTGAGGACGTTGGGAAGCTCGACCAGTGCCGTCACTTCATCCAGCAATGCATCGTCTTCAATCGTCTTCAGCCCCTGCCTTGAAGCCGCAGCCTGCAACTGGCGAACGATCTCATCGCGGCGCTCGTCAAAATTGGCAATCACCGAACCTTCCTCGCGCAGCTGGCTTGCGTAGCTGTCCGCATCCTTGATGGAGACCACCGCGTTTTTCGCCTCGAACCGATGGCCGATTGTCTCACGCCCGGCCTGCAAGCCCAGCACCGATACCGGGACAATATCCGCGCCATGCAAGGCAACCAGCCGGTGCGCCGGGCGCACGAAGTTGACCGTGTTCCAGCCGTCAGCAAGCTGGTATTGCATGACCTTTGGAATGGGCAGTCTGGACAGGGTTTCATCCAGGGCCTTTTGCAGGCCTTCGGCCAGGCTTGCGCCTTTCACCATGGAATCGAGGAACAGGGTTTCGTTCTTGCCCTCGCCTTCGCGCTTGAGGCTTGCAAGCACGGAAGCATCGGCGCCAAGCGCCGCGAGTTTTTTCAGCAGCGCCGCAGTCGGCTGGCCATTTGCATCCAGCGCGACCGACACGGGCATGAGCTTTTGCGAAACGGGTTTGTCCGGCGCTTGCAACAACACGTTTTCCACATGCACCGCCAGCCGGCGTGGCGTGGCATACGCCGTGACAGCGGCATCCTGCATGGCCAGGCCCTGTGCCTTGAGGCTGGATGACAGCAGTTCGGCAAAGCTTTCACCGATTTTCCTCAACGCCTTGGGTGGCAGTTCTTCGGTAAAGAGTTCGACCAGGAGGCTCTGCGTACTCATTACGCTGCCTCCTTTTTGGCCAGCATGGCCTGCACTTCCTCGGCCCATGCTTTGGGCGCCATCGGGAAACCCAGGCGTGCTCGCGAATCCAGATAACTCTTCGCCACGCTGCGGGCGAGGTTGCGGATACGACCGATATACGCCGCGCGTTCAGTCACGGAAATCGCGCCGCGCGCATCCAGCAGGTTGAAGGTGTGCGCGGCCTTCAACACCTGCTCGTAGGCCGGCAGGGCAAGCTGCTGCTCCATCAAGTGCTGGGCCTGTTTTTCATGTGCGCCGAAAGCGGTCAGCAGAAACTCGACATCGCTGTGCTCGAAGTTGTAGGCCGACTGCTCGACTTCGTTCTGGTGATACACATCGCGGTAGGTCAGGCCTTCGGTCCATTGGAGATCGAACACGTTTTCCACGCCCTGCAAGTACATGGCCAGACGCTCCAGGCCGTAGGTGATTTCGCCAGTAATGGGCTTGCAGTCGATGCCGCCGACCTGCTGGAAATACGTGAACTGAGTCACTTCCATGCCGTTGAGCCACACTTCCCAGCCCAGCCCCCAGGCACCCAGGGTGGGATTTTCCCAGTCGTCTTCCACAAAGCGGATATCGTTCTGTTTGAGGTTGAAACCCAGCGCTTCCAGTGAGCCGAGGTACAGATCGAGGATATTGGCGGGAGCGGGTTTCAGCACCACCTGAAACTGGTAGTAATGCTGCAAGCGGTTGGGATTCTCGCCATAACGGCCGTCCTTCGGCCGGCGGCTGGGCTGGACATACGCGGCTTTCCAGGGCTCTGGTCCCAGGGCGCGGAGGAAGGTGGCGGTGTGCGAGGTCCCCGCGCCGACTTCCATGTCATAGGGCTGAAGCAGCGCGCAGCCCTGTTTGGCCCAGTAGGTTTGCAGGGCCAGTATCAGTTCCTGAAATGTTCGCATCGATTGAGTATGAGCAGGCTACCTGTAAAGGACAGATTTTACCTGCAAACGGTGCTTCCCCCGGCCAGGGATCTTGCTTGATTGCAAAGTACTCGCTACCAAGGAGAAATGAGTCCGGTTTCGTCAAAGCCTGTCGAATTTACGCCAGGCCGTCCAGGGCGCTCAACCAAATGCCTCGTGAATTGAATATTTAATCATTTAAATTCATTGTGTTATATCAACATTTCGAAATGGCCGTCCTGGCACAGGCGTTGCACCATGATCATCCATGAATGAATCATTTTCGAGGAGAAAATCATGCGTGTACGTCTTGGAAGCAATCTGCTGGTTCTGGAAATGAACAAGTCCGTTTTCGCCTGGTTTCAGGGTGAAACCGAGCGGATGCGTCTAACCAGCCTGTGCCTGATGTTCATACAGTTGTCGGTATTCGCCCAGCGTTCCCCGGCGTTCTGATCTTGCCGGCCCAATCAAACGCATGCGACTTACACTTTCGCGTGGCATTGCACTCAGGATCGGCATGTGCTCCACGCCGCTTGGTTATTTCAGCGGAAGCACGAAACGCATGTCGCTGGTGTGTTTGACCTTGTTGTTCATTGAAATTCAACTAAGCCGCATACGCTGATCATCTCAGTACCACTTTTGCTTCAAGCCCGCCCTCGGGGCGATTGACCAGGCGAATTTCCCACCCATTCAATTCCGCCAGTTGCTTGACGATGGCCAGGCCCAGCCCTGTCCCGCCCGTCGAACTCGCACGCGATGATTCCAGCCGGTAAAACGGCCTGAAAACCTTGTCCAGTTCCGGCTCCGGAATACCCGGACCTGAATCCAGGACCGAGATTTCCACGTGGGTCTTTCCACAACGCAATCTTGTTTCAATAGCTTTGCCGCCACTGTATTGATGAGCATTCTGCATCAGATTGTCCAGTAATCTTTCCAGCGATGCCCGCGCCACCGGGTAATCGCATCGGCTTCGGGATTGATAAATCGCGCCATGTTTGGCAGCAACCGATGCCACAAGACTGTCGAGATCAACAGTCTGCGGAAGCTCCGCCTGGGTATTGCGGGCCAGTTCAAGGTACCCGCCAATGAGGCCATTCATCTCGGCCAGGTCTGTTTCCATCCGGGCAAGCCTCTCCGGATCAAACTTTTCGCGCAACAGCTCGATGTTGAGCTGCATGCGGGTCAGCGGTGTGCGCAGGTCATGCGAAATGCCGCCCAGCAATGTCGTGCGGTTTTCCAGCAGATCATGAACCTCGCGGGCCATCTGGTTGAATCGCCGGGCCAGATCGGCCAGTTCCCGGGGGCCGGTTTCGGGCAGACTTTCGGGAATGTTCCCCTTGCCCACCACGCCTGCCGCCTGCGAAGCCTTGGCAAGCGGTACGGTAATTCGCCGCACCAGCAGCAAGGCTGTCAACAAGACGATGAACGCCCCAACGGAAACAAGGGTGACTGCGGCGAGTGGTGGCCTGACCGCATATCGATCAGGAAAAAAACCGGCTTGCAGCAATGTTCCGCCCACCGGCAATTCAACCCAAACCGCATGACTGTCCTTGCGGCCATCAAGTCGAATCTCCTCGCCCAGCCTGGACGAAAGCGCCAGCTCGATTTCATTCCTGAACGGAAAACCGGCCGCCTCGACAGGCGTGACGCCCGAGGCAGCCTGCAAGCGCAAACCGTGGCGTCTGGCCAGTTCCCGCTCGAAAGCCGGACGCACCTCCGGGGGTAGTTCGACCCAGGTCTGCGCGGAAAGAACGATCAATCCTGCCAGATCATCCGCCGAACGTTGCGCGACCGGCTTGACGAGCGTGCGATAGACAACATAGCTGGCCATGGCCTGAAACAGCAGGAAAACGATGGCTAGGATGATCGCGGTGCGGGCAAAAAGCGACTGCACCATGTACGATTAACTTTTACCCTGCGGCGCAAACAAATAGCCCTGTCCCCACACGGTCTTGATGTAGCGGGGGTTGGCGGGATCGTCCTCGATTTTCTTGCGCAGGCGGTTGACGCGGACATCGATGCTGCGATCGAACGGATCGCGTTCGAATCCACGCAACTGATCCATCAGCCAATCCCGCGATAGCGCGCGGTTGGGATGCGTGACCATGATTTCGAGCAGGCTGAACTCGCCGCTGGTCAGCGTGATTTCTTCACCATCGCGGCTGAACGACCGTGCATCGAGATTGACCTGGAAAGGCCCAAATTCCATCAGGCGGGCGGATTGTTCCGGTTGCCGTGGTTCCGCGGCACTGCCCCGGCGCATGACGGCGCGGATGCGCGCAAGCAGCTCGCGCGGGTTGAAGGGCTTGGCCAGATAGTCGTCCGCGCCGACTTCCAGCCCAACGATGCGGTCGATATCCTCGCCCTTGGCCGACAGCATGATGATGGGCGGCGAACCCGCCTGTGCCTTGATGCGCCGGGCAATCGACAAACCGTCCTCGCCCGGCATCATCAGGTCCAGCACCAGCAGATCGGGCCTGTCTTCCGCCATGAGACCGTCAAGTTCAGAACCGCCGGAGGCGGTCCGGACGATCATCCCCTGGGCCATCAGGTATTCCGACAACAGGTCGCGGATGCCTGAATCGTCGTCCACGACATAGATGGTAGGCTGTTTCTCGCTCATGCCGGGGAATATAACAGCGCCAGCCCGCAACTAGAAACATCGCCGTTACAACTTGTTACAAAATCGCGCTTGCGGGAAACCGCCTGGTTACGACTCCCCCCCATACTGCAAACCGTGGAAGACAGAAACGTCCTCCCGGTGAAAGGAAAGAACATGAGCAGATTACTGATTGCCGTATTGACCGCCAGCCTTGCCGGCCCGGCATTTTCCAGCCCCGCTGAGGCCAGCCAGGGCTTTCCCGAGGAAGCCTGGATGGTCGCGCGCAAGGGCGGCGATGAATACAGGCAGGAAGACCGCGACCCGCGCAAGTCCAGGCAGCAATCCGGCAAGAAGAAGCAGGATCGGGCCGAGGACGAAGACAAGGATCGCGGTTATGGCTACGGCTATGAACGTCGCAGCCTCGACAGGCCTGACAAAGTTTATGACGACCGCGGACGTCACTGAGTTTCACGACATTTGAACAAAGGAGCGTAACCATGAAAACAAGCAACACCCCCCTGATCACGGCACTGACCGCCGCGCTTGCGCTGTCTTCCGGCTTGGCATGGGCAGGCCATGGCCATGGTTTTCCGGATCGTGCCAGGGTCATTACTTCAACGCCGGTCTATGAACAGGTCAATGAGCCGCGTCGCGAATGCTGGACCGAGCATGTGAGTTATGAGGAGCGCGTTTATCGCAATGGCAATGACAAGGGCAACGCCGTACTGGGGGCAATCGTCGGCGGCCTGGTGGGCTCGACCGTCGGCAAGGGCAACGGCAAGGTCGCTGCCGCCGCCGTGGGCGCCGCAACCGGCGCCGTGATCGGCGACCGCTGGAATGACCGTGACGGCTACTACACCACGACCCGCCATCGCCCGGTCGAACAATGCCGGATGGTGGACAACTACCGCCAGGAAATCGTTGGCTACGACGTGGTTTACCGTTACCACGGCAAGGAATTCGCCACCCGCCTGCCCTATGACCCCGGCAAGTGGCTGGATGTGAATGTCCACGTCAATGTGGCCGAAAACCAGTCCCGCGATGATTATCGCAACAACGAATGGAGGTATTGATCATGTTGAAAAAAACTCTTTTTGCCGGCCTGCTGGCCCTTGCTTCAGCCGCGCCTGCATTTGCTCATGGCGGCTATTACGATGGCTATGTTGACGCCCGCGTGATTCGAGTCGAACCCCGTTTGAGTATTTCA
This sequence comes from Hydrogenophilaceae bacterium, assembly GCA_013389025.1. Classification (GTDB taxonomy): domain Bacteria; phylum Pseudomonadota; class Gammaproteobacteria; order Burkholderiales; family Thiobacillaceae; genus UBA6918. Next base: position 21,098 of record JACAED010000046.1, on the reverse strand, counting down.
TACAGCAACTGGGGTGGCGATGACGCCTTCCGCATCCTGTACGAATGGGGCGGCAATCACTACTGGACCTATGGCCCGCGTCATCCAGGCGGCTGGATCCGCGTTCGCCCGCCGCGTGTTGTTCATCATTACTACCTTGCGCCCCATTACCGGCATGACTGGCGAGATGATCGGCGTCACCATGACCATCATGACGGACATCACGGTACTGGCCGCGGAGATCGCCGCTGGTAATCGTTGGCACTGCAGAATTGCCATGGTCTCGATCTGCAAGGCACTGTACAAATCCAGGCGAAACCATGGCGACGTTCTGGGCGGTGTGATCGTCGCGCTCATCTTCCTGGCGATGGCGGGTTTACTGACCACACCAAAGGAGCCCGCTTCGGCGAATGGCATTCGGTGCCATGTCATCGTATGTGGATTGCGTGGGTGATTTACTGATTCTCCAACACCCGGATGCACTCCCGTCTGGCAGGGCGGGAAGCAGGACAATCCACCACCTCCTCTTTCCCCGCATGCACCCGTCGAGGACTGTTTGATAATCATCCTGCCATTTCAAGGCCTTTTGACTGTGCGCAGATGGTTTGTTGCCATCTCCACAACAGCCTGCAATCACGCCAGTTTGATCGGGGTTTTCAACGCTGTCAGCCGTGCCTGATGGACGGCATTCTTCTCGTTGCCCAGGTTTTCCACGGCAATGAAAGCGGTATCCACAGCCTGGCATCTGGCAAGTGCCGACAGGAAGAAATCGAAGGGAGGGTAGGGCCTGTTCTCATAACCCGGCCTGCCGCGAAAATCCGATTCGCAGGCCTCAAGCATTTCAGTAAAACGCTCGGGACGCCTGAAGGCATCGGTCGATTCGAGTATTTTCAGCACGGTTTCAGGTTTCAGCTCCAACGCGCGATGGATGTCGCCATGATAGCGTGCAACCAGCAAGGCAAGATCCCGGCAATCCGAGGGAATTCTCAGTCTTTGTGCCACTTCCTTGACCAGCTCGACACTTCTTGCTTCGTGACCGTGATGTTTTGGCCAGAGTTCGCTTGGGGTCGTGCCCTTGCCCAAATCGTGTGCGAGGGCTGAAAAACGAACCGGAAGGCTGTATCCCTTGGAAGCAGACCAATCCACCACCAGCATGACATGCACGCCCGTGTCGACTTCCGGATGATGTTCCGGAGGCTGAGGCACGCCAAACAGGCGGTCCAATTCCGGCAACAGTCTTGCCAAAGCGCCGCATTCCCTGAGGACGTCAAACATGCGTGAAGGTCGGAGGGACATCAATCCTCGAGAAAACTCCTGCCATACACGCTCTGGTACAAGATGATCGACTTCGCCCGATGACACCATGCTTCGCATCAGTTCCAGCGTTTCAGATGCGACATGGAAATCCGGAAATCTGGCGGCAAAACGCGCTACCCTGAGTATGCGTACCGGATCTTCGGCAAACGCCGGGCTGACATGCCGCAGTATTCTTGCCCGGATATCCGCCAGACCGGAATGCGGATCAATCAGGTTTCCCTGTTCGTCCCTGGCCATCGCGTTAATGGTGAGATCACGGCGCAGGAGATCTTCTTCGAGGGTAACTTCAGGTGAGGCAAAAACCGTGAAGCCCTTGTAACCGTGGCCTGATTTCCGCTCCGTGCGCGCCAGCGCATACTCTTCGTGGCTATCGGGATGGAGAAAGACAGGAAAGTCCTTGCCTACAGGCCGGAAACCCAATTCAGCCATCTGCTCCGGCGTAGCACCCACGACAACATGATCACGATCCTGTACCGGCAGCCCGAGCAATTCATCCCTGACAGCACCGCCGACGATATATGTACGCACCCGGGAATCCTAGCGATGCGCCCGATTGCGATAACGCTGATACCCGCTGCGCTGGCTGATGCCTTGCAGCCAGCCGGGGGCGGTGGCTTCCAGATCAGCCGGGTGCCAATCCGGTGGGAGTGGATGGGCGCCGGTACAGACATTCGGTATCTGCATGGCGTAATAATTATCGCGGGTCATGATTTTTCTTCCCGGCTTCCATTCGAGCAGCCATGCATTCCAGTAGGAAAAACGATCGGTCAGAGGAATGATTTTTCTGCGAATACCGAGCACGTGAACAAGAATTTGCATCAACTCGATCAGTGTGTAGCGTTTCGGGCCGCAAAGATCATAGGTTTGTCCGAAAGCTCCTGGGTTGTCGATGCTTTCGACAAAGGCACGTGCCACATCCCTAACGTAAACCGGCTGGAATTGTGCCTGCGGACAGGCAAGAGGGATTGCAGGCAGGAATTTCAGCAAGCGGGCAAACAGGTTGAGGAAGCTGTCCGCAGGACCAAAAATGACGGATGGCCTGAAAATGGTGACATGCAACCCGCGTCGTGCAGTGAACTTGGCGCCGTACAAGGTGCCCGGTTCGTATGTCGGAACCATGCCGGCCTCCCGAACAATGGCTTCGCCTATGCCTTTTGAACGCTGATAGGCGGACCGCGAAGTCGGGTCGGCCCCCAATGCGCTCATGTGCAATAATCGGTCAATGCCGGCCTGTGCACAGGCGCCTATCACCTTGCGCGGCAATTCGATATGGCATTGATGAAAATCTCCGCGCCTGTGTTCCGGGCTGTCCACTCGACCCATGATCGATTCATGCAGAATGCCCACAAGATTTATCACCGCATCACAGCCTTCGAACGCCCGAACGAGGACCCGTTCGTCATGAATATCGCCCTCGACGACCTCTACGGTAGGCAACAGGATAAGCGGCTTGGCATGTTCCCGACGCCGGGCCAGCACACGCACCTGAATGCCGCGCGCAGCCAATTCGGAAACCAGCGCATGCCCGACAAAACCGGTTCCACCCAGAATGCATACTTTTTCAATTTTCATTTTCGGAGAAATTTACACTCGTTCCTGAATTCTAGCTTTCGACTTCCGCGGATTCCATAACGGGCTGTCCGTCATTGACATCATCTGCTGGGGCCGTTGAATGTCTGGCCGGAATGATTCCCAGCCTGTCTCGCAACAGAACGGATGTCTGTCCAAACCGCCTTGCGTAGTACATGGCATTGCTCATGACTTTTTTCACATAATCCCTGGTTTCCCTGAAAGGAATGGATTCCACGTAAACCGCTCCTTCCATGGGCTTGCTGTCGCGCCAGCGTTGCGCCCTTTTCGGTCCGGCATTGTATGCCGCAGTCGCCAGAACCGGATGACCGTCCAGGCTGTCTTGCACATGACGCAAATAATAGGAACCGAACTTGATGTTCGTCTCTGGCTCATTCAGGCTGCTGACTCTGAAACCATCCATGCCAAGTCTCCTTGCAATCCATTTGCCAGTGGCCGGCATGATTTGCATCAAACCGGAAGCCCCCACCCTTGACCGTGCAATATTTATAAAGCGGCTTTCCTGCCTGATCAATCCGTATACCCATGCCTCATCAAGGTTGTTTTCCTTCGCCTGTCTTGATGCCAGCTCACGGTAGGGTGTGATGAAGCGCAATTGGAAATCGTGCAAGTCCCGGGTTTTCTCAGCCGTGATGATTGCCCGGTCATACCATTCATGACGCATGGCCAGCTCGGCAGCCGCAAGCAGCTGGCGATCGGTCATGTTTCTGGTAGTCCAGTTCCACTCATTTACCGCTTCGGTCACCAGCCCCGCATCTCTCAATGCCAGCGCACGCATGATCCCCGGGATACGTGAAGCGGCTTCGACCTCATTGTCCGACACCTTGATATTGATGGTTTGCCCTGCAATGACCGTCCCGAGTTCTTCTTCAGCCAGTAGTCCGTAATAGTGATGCTCGCGTGACAAGGGCGCAAACAACTGGTTTGCAGAAACCACCCAGCCATTCGCTTTCAATGCTCGGCCATGCCAGTACCGCCATGTCGGCAAATTGCGGGTTTCCTCGTTCATGCCCTGAATGGCACGTTGCACGGATGACCAGTTGCCTTCCCTCAGCGCGGCCCGTGCCCACCACTCACGCTGAAAATCGGTCAACCCAACGCCGTCGGTCAACTCGAACCAAGGCACTGCCTGGGGCTCGTGCTTTTGTGCCGCCTCGAGTGCAAGCAAACCCCAGACATGTTGCCGGTCAGCCTGGTCAAGCAGGGGAATTGCGGGCTCGAGCAATCGCGCAGCCTTGACCGAGTCAACCTTGGCCATGCGCGATAAAGCCAGAAAGCCAAGTTCCTTTTGAGGTCTCTTTTCCCAATCCATGTCGCCAGATGAAAACCATGCTTCCGGCTTCCTGAAAGCCATGTCGATCCAGTCTGCCTTGGGGCGTCTCTCACTGGCGATTAGGGTCGCCAGCGATCTGGCTACGCCCGTATTGCCCGCAGAAAAGGCCAGCCGCAGGCGTTTCCAGGTGTCTTCCTCTTTCAAATAGCCCTGTTGAAAAAGCCATGAAAAAAGTGGCGTGCATACACTGGGCATGTCCCTGCCTGTAAACCACATGGCAATCGCATGCCTGAGCCCGCTCTGATCGTTAACCGATAGTTCGGCTCGCCTTGCCAAACACAGATGTGACGTATCAGGTTTTCCAAGACGAGGGAATTCTGCCAGGAATGCCGGCCAGTTTTCACGCCTGCCGAGATCCTTCAGCCACTCGCCACGAAGCCTTTCAGCCAGCCACGAATCGGCATGGTCCGCCAGAAAATCAGCAACGACAGCATCATTCTCAAGATTTCTGGCACTGCGCCAGTATGCAACATAGGGATACAGGACATGATCGACAGGAATTTTTGCCGCCGCCCGTTCAAAGTGCCGGGCATCCCTTGAACTTGCCGCATCGCGGACCTTCAGGAAATCCCTCTGGAAATCCGCATTTACGCAGGTGGCAAAAAACGAGATTGCCAAGAAAAAACATACGGCAGCTATACTGTGAGAGCCTTGCCTTTTGGCATTGCTTAGAAGAGTGTCATATACCGCTTTCAAACAATGGAGGAAGTCATGACTGCTAATGTTGGCAATACAGATCGTATCGTTCGTATCGTTGTGGGCCTGGCGCTGATCGTCTGGGCGCTGATGGGCGGGCCTGTTTGGGCCTGGATTGGTGTTGTGCCACTGGTGACGGGCCTTGTACGTGTTTGCCCTGCTTACAGCCTTCTGGGCATGAACACCTGCGGTACAAAGCAATAATGGAAAGGACGACACCATCCCCTCAGGCAAGAAATAGCTTGTAGGCAGGATTGCGGGTTTCGTCCCAGTAACGGTAACCCAGCTTGTCCAGGAATTTCTGGAAGCTGGGTTTCTCTTTTGGCGGCACCTGGATGCCAACCAGCACCCGTCCATAGTCGGTTCCGTGATTACGGTAATGGAAAAGACTGATGTTCCAGTCATGGCTCATGCTGTTGAGAAAGTTCATCAGTGCGCCAGGCCGCTCGGGAAACTCGAAGCGATAGATGACTTCGTGCCGGGCCTGTGGCGCACGACCGCCAACCAGATGTCGAACATGCAGTTTGGCCATTTCATTTTCAGTCAGGTCGACTGCGTCGAGGTCTTGTTTCTTCAACTGTGAGACCAGCTTGCCGATTTCATCACCTTCGTGAATCTGCAAACCGACAAAGACACGCGCCTGTGTGGGGTCGGCAAACCGGTAATTGAATTCGGTAATGTTGCGCGCACCCAGCATGGAACAGAATTTCTTGAAGCTTCCCGGTTTCTCCGGAATGGTTACCGCAATGATGGCCTCGCGTTTTTCTCCCAGTTCAGCGCGTTCGGCAACATGGCGCAAACGATCGAAATTCATGTTCGCGCCCGAAGCGATGGCGATCAATGTCTGGCCCTTGAGCCTGTCGCCGGCGACCGCAGCCTTGAGGCCGGCCACAGACAGCGCGCCAGCCGGTTCCAGTATGGATCGGGTATCTTCAAACACATCCTTGATCGCGGCGCAGATGGCATCGTTATTGACGCGTATCACCTCGTCCACATACTTCTGCGCCAGCCGGAAGGTTTCCTTGCCGACCTGCTTGACCGCAACGCCATCGGCAAATATGCCGACACGTTCGAGCTTCACCCGCTCATTCCGGCACAGTGAACGCGCCATGGCATCGGCATCCTCGGGTTCCACGCCCACCACCTTGATTTCCGGCCGCAGCCTCTTGATGTAAGCCGCGATCCCCGCGATCAACCCACCGCCGCCGACCGGCACATAAACGGCATGGATTGGACCGGGGTGCTGGCGCAGCATTTCCATGGCAATGGTTCCCTGACCGGCTATTACGTCCGGATCGTCATAAGGATGGACAAAAGTGGAATTGTTCCTCCTTGCCAGTGCCAGGGCATGCTCATAGGCCTCGTCATAGGAATCTCCGTGCAGGATAACCTTTGCGCCACGCGAAGCGACGGCTTTGACCTTGATTTGTGGCGTGGTTGCCGGCATGACGATGGTTGCCTTGGCATGCAGGCGTTGGGCGGCCAGCGCCACACCCTGGGCATGATTTCCAGCGGATGCGGCCACAACCCCGCGTTTCAGTTCTGCGGCAGCCAGTCCGGACATCTTGTTGTAAGCGCCGCGCAACTTGAAGGAAAACACGGGCTGCAGATCCTCGCGCTTCAGATACACGGTGTTTGACAGTCTGCGACTCAGATTGGCTGCAAGATCAAGGGGTGACTCGATGGCCACATCGTAGACTCGTGCCGTCAGAATGCGCTCCAGATAATCGTCAGATTGCTGTTTTTTCATGGTCGAAGTTTACCGCTTCCTGATCCCTGTGGTTTGTGAAATTCCCGCTTTGCGGCTAATCTTGCACAAATTTTGACAGGTTGTTCCAGTAGGAAGGCAGCAAAAAATGACTCAGGATGAAATGAAACAGGCAGTAGCCCGGGCAGCCATTGATTATGTAAAAGGGGGAATTATCGGGGTCGGCACGGGTTCGACAGCCAACTACTTCATCGACGAACTCTCCAAAATCAAGGGGCGCATCGATGGCGCTGTTGCCAGCTCGGAGGCGACAGCCAACCGTTTGAAAGGCCACGGCATTCAGGTCCTGGATCTGAACAGCGTGGGGAGCATGGATATTTATGTGGACGGCGCGGACGAGATCACCCGTCATTTCCACATGATCAAGGGAGGTGGCGGCGCACTGACCCGTGAGAAAATTGTCGCAGCCTGCGCCAGGTCGTTCATCTGCGTGGCAGATCAGTCAAAGCTGGTCGATGTTCTTGGCAAATTTCCTTTGCCCATCGAGGTCATACCCATGGCTCGCAGTTATGTTGCGCGCGAACTGGTCAGGATGGGCGGACAACCGAAGCTGCGTGAGGGTTTCACAACCGACAATGGCAATGTCATTCTGGATGTGCACGGCCTGAGCATTCTTGACCCGGTGGCCCTGGAAAGCGACATCAACCAGATTACAGGTGTGGTCACCAATGGACTGTTTGCACGCCGTGGGGCCAACGTTTTGCTGCTTGGCACGGAAAACGGCGTTCAAACCTACAACCAACCGTAAAGCCCAGGGCCTGTTGATCCTATTTTCTCAAGCGTGAAACCAAGGTCAACAGGCCCTAGTTTTCTCGTGTGACGGGGATTTCGATTTCATCGCGTATCGACTCACCGGCTACACGATAGCGCTCTGTTGCCCATTGTCCCAAATCGATCAGCTTGCAACGCTCGCTGCAGAAGGGGCGATATTTGTTTTCGGTGCTCCATGGCATTTTTTTGCCACATGACGGGCAATGAACACGAGGCACGGGATCGCGATTCATAGCGTGCAGAATGTCAACTCGAACGGTATGGTACCGGCACATACCTTCGATTCACCGGGCTGGCTTCTTACAAAGCGGATATTGAGCATGTATTTGTTGGCGGAAATTTCCGGCACACAGTTCACGCCGTCGTCCATGCCGATACGAACCATTTGCGGAGGCCTGACGTTGATATCGAGCATTTGCTGATAGACACCGTTTACCGCCTCTTCCATGCCTGGCCTGCAACTCTCGCGCATCAAACGCAGGACTATTCCGAGGCCGGCGCGAATTGGCAACATCGGGGTTAGCCAGCGATACAGATCCTCGCGTCGAAAATCGGCTTCTGCATTCAGCCAGAGATGGTAGGAAGGCATGTCAAATTCACAAAGCCCTCCCGGAATCACGGCGCGTTGCTTGACAGCCATCAGCCATTCGTCATCCTTGAGGTGTTGGCCAAGCTTTCCTGCCATTTGGTGAATACCCGCATGTGCCGCATCGATCTCCCTGAGAACGGATTCCAGTTTGTTCTGCTCCACATCCGGATTTCCACGCAGGGACGATAGCGTGGCTCGCTGTCGTTCGAGTTCCTGCAGGAGGTCGGTTTTAAGGTCCGAGCGTGATGCGACCTCGGCAATTTCAAACAAGGTTGCCAAACCGGCATGATGGTTGTAAGGATGCTCTCCCTGGACATACCAAGCCAGCCTGTCGAATAAATCCTCCAGTCGCAGCAGAATGCGGATTCTCTCATTGAGGGGATATTCGTAGCGGATCATGCGTCGCGCCAATAGGGAATTTTGTCGATTTTCGCCGATTGGCCAGCAAAATCAAAGCACCTGCCTGGCCATCCGTTTATATTTTTCATTCAATGAAGCCACCTGGGCCGACAAATCATCCAACCCGCCTTCGTTATGGATGATGTCATCAGCGCGGGCCAGGCGTGCTTGACGGGTGGCCTGTTTGGCAAGCATGGTCCGAATTTCGGATTCAGTCCATCCCCCACGGGCCAGCGCTCGCTTGACCTGGGTCTCCTCACTGCAATCCACGACCAGGACTCGATCCAGCATCTCGTCGTAACTGCCCAGTTCAACAAGCAGCGGAATCACCACAAGCACATAGGCCTCGTCTAAGCGTGAAATCCGTTGACCGACTTCATGCTGAATCATGGGATGGAGAATGGATTCAAGAATTCTCCTTGCCGAGTCATCCTCAAGTATTTTCGATCTCAGCTTATGACGATTCAGGGTACCATCGGCATTGAACACTGAATCGCCAAAGGATGCTCTGATGTCTGGCAGGGCGGGGCCATTGACGGCCGTCAATTCCCGAGAAATGTCATCCGTGTCAATCGCGGGCACACCGAGGCGGGAAAACTCCTGAGTAACGGCGGTTTTTCCGGATCCCAATCCACCGGTCAGGCCTATTTTCAGCATCAGAAGCTGCCCAGATAGGCACGAGTGATCTCGGTTCCAAAAAACATGGCCACCAGCCCCCCACCAGCAAGATAGGGGCCGAATGGAATGGGAATGCGGCGGTCATGCTTGATGAAGATCACCATCGAAATGCCAATGAGCGCCCCCACAACCGAGGACAATAAAATTGTGACCGGCAATTGCTCCCATCCAAGCCAGGCGCCTATGGCAGCAAGAAGTTTGAAATCCCCAAAACCCATGCCTTCCTTTCCGGTTGCAAACTTGAACAACCAGTAGACGCTCCACAGAACAAGATATCCTGCCATGGCGCCGATCACGGCGGACTGAAGGCTGACGAAAATCCCGAACAAGTTGAACAAAAGCCCCAGCCATAACAATGGAAGGGTAATGTCATCGGGAAGAAGGGTCGTATCGAGATCAATGAAGGCAAGTGCAATAAGGCCGCAGATGAACAGTATCGAACCGATCGCTGCCCACCCGAAACCAAATTTCCATGCGGCCAGTGCCGATAAAACGGCTGTCAATCCTTCAACCAGCGGATAGCGGACACTGATGCTGGCTCCACAACCAGAACAGCGCCCCCTGAGCCATAACCATGAAAGAACCGGAATGTTTTCCAGTGCGGAAACCGGATGGCCGCAAACAGGACAAGCAGAACGTGGTGTCCAAAGATTGTAGGGGGATGCCAACTCGGCTGGTTCCCCCCTCATTTCAGCGCATTGCGCACGCCAGTCAGCCTCCATCATGCGGGGCAAACGGTGAATGACAACATTCAGAAAGCTGCCTACCAGCAGACCAAATAAAAAAACCAGCCCGACAAACAGGGCTGGTTCGCTTTGCAGCAGTTCCATCAAACCACGGATCCCATCTTGAAGATAGGCAGATACATGGCAATGACCAGACCACCAATCAAGGTGCCGAGCACAACCATGATCATCGGCTCGATCAGGCTGGAAATGGCTTCCACGGCATCATCAACCTCTTGCTCGTAGAAATCCGCCACCTTTCCCAGCATCGAGTCCAGGGAGCCCGATTCTTCACCAATCGATGTCATTTGCAATACCATGTTTGGGAAACGATTTGTTGCCTGCATGGCAACTGTCAATGACGTTCCCGTAGCAACATCGTTGCGAATTTTTTCGGTTGCTTCCACAAAAACCTGATTGCCGGATGCGCCACCGACAGAATCGAGTGCCTCGACCAGGGGCACCCCTGCCGCAAACATGGTGGAAAGGGTCCTCGTCCAGCGGGCAATGGTTGCTTTTTCGATGACTGCTCCAAACACAGGTAACCTGAGCATGATTTTGTCCATCAAGCGCTGCACGGGCTTGGAACGTTTCCATAACTGCAAAAACCCATAAATCCCGCCACCGATGGCACCAAAAATCAGCCACCAATATTTCACAAAGTAATCTGAAATCGCCATGACCAGCAAGGTGGGAGCAGGCAAGTCAGCGCCAAAACTCGAGAAAAGCTCCTTGAAGGCTGGCACGACAAAAATCATGATTGCCGCAGTTACGATAAATGCCACAACGATGATTGCAGCGGGATAGAACAGGGCAGATTTGATCTTGCTTTTGATGGCAAGAATCTTTTCCTTGTAAGTCGCCAGCCGATCCAGAACCCCTTCCAGTATCCCGGCCTGTTCACCCGCCTGCACCAAATTGCAAAACAGGGTATCGAAGTATTTCGGATGCTTGGAAAAGGCGACATTCATGCTGCTGCCTTTCTCGATATCCGCTTTGACCTCGGCAAGCAGACGCTGAACGGAGGGATTGGCGGCACCCCTGCCCACGATATCGAAAGCCTGAAGCAAGGGTACACCTGCCTTCATCATGGTTGCCAGTTGCCTGGTGAACAGAGTGATATCCTTCTCCTTGATGGGTTGGGTACGCGCAAACAAGGCACTTTGCTTGCGAACCTTGGTGACGGTAATGCCCTGACGCCGAAGTTGCGCAGTGACAACCGACTCCCCGCCAGCAAGCATCTGTCCCTTGACCTTCTTGCCCCGCTTGTCCGTTCCTTCCCAGGAAAAGGAAGAATCTTTTGTGGCTGCAACTGCCATATGCGTCTCCCGATAATATGCAGCTTACAGATTGGTAACGGCTTCGACTTCCTCAAGGGAAGTAATGCCCGCCTTGACTTTCAGCAAACCTGCCTGTCGCAAATCCATTACACCCTCTTTGCGTGCCTGGTCTGCTATATCGACTGAAGAACCGTTCTTTAGAATGATACGTGTCATTTCATCGGTTATGGGCATGACCTGGTATATGCCCGTTCGTCCCTTGTACCCCGATCCCTGGCAAATGTCGCATCCGACAGCGTGATAAGGTTGCCAGCTTCCATCCAGTTCTTCTTCCCTGAATCCGGCTTTTAAGAGGGCTTCCGGAGGTATCTCCACTTGCCGCTTGCAGGTGCAAAGCTTTCTGGCCAGACGTTGAGCGGTAATGCAGATCACCGATGAAGCCACATTGAATGGCGCCACCCCCATGTTCAACAAGCGTGTCAGAGTGCCCGGCGCATCATTCGTATGAAGCGTTGACAAAACCATGTGGCCGGTTTGCGCAGCCTTGATGGCAATATCCGCCGTTTCCAGATCGCGAATCTCGCCCACCATGATGATGTCCGGATCCTGACGCAGGAAAGATTTAAGGGCTGCAGCGAAGGTCAAACCCGCCTTGTCATTCACGTTGACCTGATTAACCCCGGCCAGTTGAATTTCCGCGGGATCTTCCGCAGTGGAAATGTTGACACCCGGTTTGTTCAATATGTTGAGGCAGGTATACAAGGATACTGTCTTGCCTGATCCGGTAGGGCCGGTGACTAGAACCATTCCATAAGGACGCTGCACGGCATCGAGCAGAATCTGTTTCTGCCAGGGTTCATAGCCCAAAGCATCAATCCCGAGCTGTGCGCTGGTCGGGTCCAGGATACGCATGACGATCTTTTCGCCATACAGCGTGGGCAGGGTGCTTACCCGAAAGTCGATGGCCCGGTTTTTGGAAAGCACCATCTTGACACGGCCATCCTGCGGCACGCGCTTTTCGGCGATATCCAGCCGGGAAATGACCTTGATGCGCGATGCGACCTTTTCCTTGATGGCAAGCGGAGGTTGGGCAATTTCATACAAGATTCCATCACGACGGTATCTTATGCGATAAAATTTTTCATAAGGTTCGAAGTGAATGTCCGATGCGCCGCTATTGATGGCATCCAGCATGATCTTTTGCAGATAGCGGACAACGGGTGCATCATCAATCTCGATCCCGCTCGTGTCCTGTTGAACAGCGGCCTCTTCATCGGAAAAATCCAATTCCAGGTCTTCCACATCCATGATGGATGTGGCGTTTTCCGCCTCCCTGCTGGTCTTTTCAATGAGTTTGGCTAGCTTGTCGTCCTCAACCACGACCGGTTCGATCGCCAACCCGGTCTGAAACTTGACCTCGTCGAGCGCCTGAAGGTTTGTCGGATCGGAAGTACCTACAAACAGTTTGCTGCCACGCTGAAACAGGGCGACTATCCGGCGCTTCTGTGAAAGTTTGGCATCAAGAATCGATCTTGGCAGCAGTTCTGGATCCATGGCATCCAGATCAAACATGGGATAGCCAAATGCACTGGCCGCCAACTCGGCGACCTGGGCAGCACTGTAGCGACGTCCCTTGAGCAATTCGGGCACAAAGCTCTCACCACTGGCATTGGTTTTTTTCCAGATGCTTTCGGCCTCGGACTCCGTCAGCCAGCCTTGGGTCACCAGCGTGCGCGCCAATCCTGTAAGCGATGAGGTGTTTTGAGTAGTTACGGCAGCCATGGGATTTTTATGTCTTGACACGTCCTTATCGGCCCCCTTTCGCAAAAAATTGAGCGTTTTGTCATCAGATTGCCCAGCGTGAATCCCTATTCATCCTGAACCAAGGGGATGATCCTCGCAACCTTGACCGCCCGATCCTGAGTTTGCACGATTTCTATGGGAATGTCGCCGATTTTGATGCTAACACCCGCCTCAGGGATGCTTTCAAGACTTTCGAGCAATAATCCATTCAGCGTTTTTGGACCTTCCAGGGGTAATGCCAGTCCAAGCTTGCGGTTTATATGCCTGACCAGAGCGGACCCTTCCACCATCCAGCTGCCATCCTCCATTTGCCTGAGCCAGCCCATTTGCGAAGGCGCCTGCGTGGTGAATTCGCCCACCATTTCCTCGAGTAGGTCTTCAAGCGTAACCAGGCCCTGGAGTTCCCCGTATTCATCCACCACAATCGCCAGCCGCTTCTGGTTTTCCTGGAAATGGCGCAGCTGGGTAAAAAGCGGGGTGCCAACCGGGACATAGTAGGGTTCCTGCAAAACCTCCTTCAAGGTTTCCACGGTCAACTCCCCACTTGACAATGGGTGCAGCACCCTTCGGACATGCAAAATTCCTGACACCCGGTCCAGCGATCCGTCATAAACCAGCAACCTTGTATGATGACTGGTCGCAATCTGCTGGGCCAGTTTGTCAGGCTCCGCGTTGAGGTCGATGGCCTCGATCTGGTTTCTGGGGGTCATCACGTCATCCACCGTGATGCGCTCCAGATCCAGCAAGTTCAGCATGATTTTACGGTGCGTGCGCGGCAGCAGCTTGGAAGACTCCATGACCACGGTCCGCAATTCTTCCAGGCCCAGCATGTTGCTGTCGTCATCCTGTCGGGGCTTGATTCGCAACAGTTTCAGCAACCCCTGCACAAACAGATTGACGAACCAGACGATGGGGTATGCCAGCCTGAGCAATGGCGTCAGCACAAAGCTGGCGGGATAGGCGATGCGTTCCGGAAACGACGCGCCAATAACCTTGGGAGTGACTTCGCTGAAGACCAGAATCAAAAACGTCAGCACTGAGGTTGCAACAAATAGCGTGACCTCACCCTCGCCAAACAACCGTATCGCCAGAACCGTGGACAAGGTTGCGGCAGCGGTATTGACCAGGTTATTGCCCAGCAGGATCACGCCGAGCAGCTTGTCGGTTTTATTGAGAAGTGCAAGCGTCAGCCTGGCGCCCCGATGGCCCTTTTCAGCCTGATGTTTGAGCCTGTAACGGTTGATCGCCATCATGGCTGTTTCGCTGGCCGAGAAAAAACCGGAAAGCGTCAGCAACACCGCCAAGACTATAAACAGCGTGCTTGTGGAAATATTGTCCAAGGAATTTCAGCCAGGATTCAGCGATATCGTCAGCGATGCAGCAGGATTTCCAGAACGAATTTGCTGCCGACATAGGCCAGCAGCAACATGACAAAGCCGGTAATCGTCCAGCGCACGGCCAGACGACCACGCCAGCCCCAGATCAGACGCCCGGCCAGTAAGGCGCCAAACACCAGCCAAGACAGGATGGCAAAAAGCGTTTTATGACTGAAGCTCATGGCCTTGCCAAAGACTTCCTCGGAAAAGAGGATGCCGCTACCAACCGCCAGCGTCAGCAGAATGAAGCCGGCTCCGATCAGCTTGAACAACACCGATTCCAGGGTCAGCAAGGGTGGCATTCCGGGCATGCCTGCGGCGCTGGCGCCATGGTGCAGTTTTTTTTCGAAAGCCGACATCAACAGCGCCTGCAAGGCCGCAATGAACAGCAGGCAATAGGCCAGCAAGGAAAGCACCAGATGCGCCCGGAAGCCGAATGCGTTTGAATTGGGAATTGCACGCGCGTCCGGCAAAACCAGCGGCAACAATACACCCACTGCCGCCACGCCAGCCACCCAGCCCTGTATTCCCGGCAAAGGCACTTTAAGCGCGGTCAGCGCATAAACCGAAACCGAAAGCCATGCAATCAGGGAAACTGCATTGGAAAATCCAAGATGGATCGCATTCGGGCGAAACACGCTAGCGCCCAGCAGGGCGGCATGAATCACGATACCTGCAAGCAGTATGGCCGAAACCCAGATTTTCTTGTTCCGGAACCCCTCCCCACGCAAGAATTGCCATGCCGCTGTAGCATAAAGAACGGCGGCCGTAAATGAAGTGAGGGCAAAAACCGGCATTGGTAGAATAGACAAAGCGTCCAAAATATTAAGGATTGGGCCTATTATCCATCCAGCCCCCGGATCAAGGAAGTCCGACGAGGAAATGATATGTTTGAAAACCTGACCGGCCGCCTGGCCGGTGTTGTCAAGACTCTGCGCGGACAGGCCCGCATCACCGAAACCAACATCCAGGATACGCTCAGACAGGTGCGCATGGCCCTGCTGGAAGCCGACGTGGCCTTGCCAGTGGTCAAGCAGTTCATCGATGCGGTCAAGATCAAGGCCATGGGCGCGGAAGTCCTGCAAAGCCTGACGCCCGGTCAGGCGCTGATCGGCATAGTTCACGACGAATTGACCCGCCTGATGGGCGGCGATACGTCCGATCTGAACCTGGCCGCCCAGCCGCCCGCAATCATCCTCATGGCTGGTTTGCAGGGTTCCGGCAAAACCACCAGCAGCGGCAAGCTCGCCCGGCTGCTGAAATCACGCAAGAAAAAAGTCCTGCTGGCGTCGTGCGACGTCTACCGACCCGCCGCAATCGATCAGCTCCGGCAACTCGGCAAGCAGCTCGACGTCGCCTTTTTCGAGGCCGGCGCACTCAACAATCCTGTCGCCATCGCCCGCGCTGCCCAGGATCATGCGCGCAAGCAGTTCTTCGACGTGCTGATTGTCGATACCGCTGGGCGGCTCGCCATCGACGAAGCGATGATGGCGGAAATCCGCGACCTGCACGCAGCGCTCAACCCGATCGAAACCCTGTTTGTGGTCGATGCCATGCAGGGCCAGGACGCCGTCAATGTGGCCAAGGCCTTTAGCGACACCCTCCCCCTGACCGGCGTGATCCTCACCAAACTGGATGGCGATGCGCGCGGCGGCGCGGCGCTTTCCGTCCGCCAGATTACCGGCAAGCCGATCAAGTTCGTCGGCGTGGGGGAAAAATCCGACGGGCTGGAGCCTTTCCATCCCGAGCGTATGGCATCCCGCATCCTGGGCATGGGCGATGTGCTCTCGCTGGTCGAGCAAGCGCAGGCTTCGATCGATATCGCCGAGGCCAAAAAACTCGCTGACAAGGTCAAGAAAGGCAAGAACTTCGATCTGGAGGATTTCAAATCGCAAATCATCCAGATGCGCAAGATGGGGGGGCTGTCGGCACTGATGGACAAGCTGCCAGGCATGGGTCAGGCGCCCCAGCTAACCGGCAACGAAGACAAAGCCATCAACCGGGTGGAAGGCATCATCAATTCCATGACCAAACAGGAGCGACGCCAGCCCGAACTCATCAAGGCCTCGCGCAAGCGCCGGATTGCCGCTGGCGCCGGGGTTCAGGTGCAGGAGGTCAATAAACTGCTCAACCAGTTCGAACAGGCGCAGAAGATGATGAAAATGATGTCCAAGGGCGGCCTGGGCAAAATGATGCGTGGCATGAAAGGCATGCTGCCGGGGATGAAGTAAGCGCTTCCCAAGCAGCCCCTTCCAGCCCTATGGCAAAAAACCGCTTTTTGGCATAAAATTCGCTGTTTTCCGATTTCCAAACTGGATTGAAGCCATGGTAGTCATTCGTCTTTCCCGTGGCGGTTCCAAGAACCGTCCTTACTACAATGTCGTGGTTGCCGATTCCCGCAGCCGCCGCGACGGCCGTTTCATCGAGCGTCTGGGCTTTCACAACCCGGTCGCCAAGGAAGGCGTGGAGTCGACCCGCATCGACCTGGCCCGCGTGGAGCACTGGGTCAAGCACGGCGCCAAGCTGTCCGACACCGTGACTCGCCTGGTCAAGCAGGGCAAGGCCGCTGCCTGACCGATCCGGCATGGGGGATCCGCAAGCCCCCAGAGTGGTGATGGGACGAATTGCCGGACCGTATGGCATCAAGGGATGGGTCAGGATTCAGCCTTTTACCGAAACCCTGGATGCCCTGCTGGATTACCCGGTCTGGCAGATTGGCAGCCAGGATAACTGGCAAGAAGCCGAAATCGAGGAAGCCGGCATTCGCGGCCAGTCAATCATCGCCAAACTGGCCGGCTGCAATGACAGGGATGCCGCATTCGCCCTGCGCGGCCAGGAAATCGCGGTTTTCCGCGACGAGCTTCCGGAACCGGAAGACAACGAATACTACTGGGAAGACCTCATCGGCTTGACCGTCGTCAACCGCGAAGGCGTCGAGCTGGGGCACGTGGTCAAACTGCTGGAAACCGGCGCGCACGACGTGCTGGTGGTAAAAAACGAAAAGGAACACCTGATTCCCTTCGTTGGGGTCTATGTGCTGAATGTGGATTTGGCGCAGGGCATCATCGAAGTGGATTGGGGGCTGGATTACTAGGGTTTCATGATGCGATTTGATGTCATCACCCTGTTCCCGGCCCTGTTTGATGCATTGCTGGATTTTGGCATTACCGGGCGCGCGATGGATCGTGGCCTCTTCAGCTTCAAGGCCTGGAACCCGCGGGATTTCGCCACCGACAATTACCGCACGGTGGACGATCGGCCCTACGGCGGCGGGCCCGGTATGGTGATGCTGGCCGAGCCGCTGGATGCGGCGATGGACGCCATCGAGGCAGAATTGAAACAGGCAGGCGCCGCATCGCATGTGATTTATTTCACGCCGCGCGGCAGGCCGCTGGATCATCCAAAGGTGATCGAACTGGCCAGCCGTCCTGCGCTGACGCTGATCGCGGGGCGTTACGAAGGCGTGGACGAACGGTTTTTGCGCCGCCGGGTAGACGAGGAAATTTCGCTGGGTGATTTTGTCCTCTCGGGCGGCGAGATTCCCGCGCTGGCGGTCATGGATGCGGTCATCCGGCAACTGCCAGGCAGTTTGAACAACGCGGAATCCGCCTTGCAGGAATCGTTTGTGGACGGGCTGCTCGATGCGCCCTGTTACACCCGGCCCGAGGTCTACCGGGGCGAGGCAGTGCCCGACGTGCTGTTGTCGGGCAACCACAAGGCCATCGAACGCTGGCGGCTGGCGCAGCGCCTGAAACAGACCGCCGAAATACGGCCCGACCTGCTGGATAAGCGGGAAATGAACCCGGCCGAAATGGATTTGCTCGACGAAGAAACCCGTCGGGCTTGGGCGGCCCGCAAGGGCTATTGAAACCGCGCAATGTTTGCCCAACAGCAAACCAATTCGCGACATGAAAAGGAAGATGAAATGAACATCATCGAACAACTGGAACAGGAAGAAATCGCCCGCCTGGGCAAAACCATTCCCGACTTCGCGCCCGGCGACACCGTGGTCGTGCAGGTAAAAGTGAAGGAAGGCGACAAGGAGCGTTTGCAGGCCTACGAAGGCGTCGTCATCGGCAAGCGCAATCGCGGCCTCAATTCGGCCTTTACCGTGCGCAAGATTTCCGCCGGCGAAGGCGTCGAGCGCACTTTCCAGACCTATTCACCCCAGGTCGCCAGCATCGAAGTCAAGCGCCGCGGTGACGTGCGCCGCGCCAAGCTCTATTATCTGCGCGACCGCTCAGGCAAGAGCGCCCGCATCAAGGAAAAGCTGCCCAACCGCGCCAAAGCCGCGGCTACGGAATAAGCCCTGCTTGCCAGCAAAAAAAGCCGCGCGGTGCGCGGCTTTTTTATTTTCTTAAGCGCAGTAGAATGCGCCATGGACCAGGCCATCATCACTGCTCCTTTCGGCCAACTGAGGCTGACGGCCGATGCCGATCATCTGATCGGCATCGAGTTTCTGCTTGAGCGGGTGCCGCTCAAGAAAGCAAATACCCCGATCCTCAAGGAAACCGAGGCGCAACTTACGGCCTATTTCAAAAATCCCCGCCACGTTTTCGATCTGCCGATGAAACTGGACGGCACCCCATTTCAACAACGAGTCTGGAAAGCATTGTGCGGCATCCCTGCCGGCACGCCCCTGACGTATGGCCAACTGGCAACGAAACTCAACACGGCTGCCCGCGCGATTGGCGGCGCATGCGGCGCCAACCCCATTCCCGTCATCGTGCCCTGTCATCGCGTGGTGTCTGCTTCAGGGATTGGCGGTTTCATGAAAACCCGATACCTCGGGCCGCTCAATATCAAATCTTGGCTGCTGGCGCATGAGCGCGCCCCATGAGCAAGGCGAATAGCGAAACCAGCGACCTGATCGATCGCTTTTGCGACCGGCTGTGGCTGGAAGACGGGCTGTCGCAGAATACCCTGTCTGCCTACCGCCGCGACCTGAAGGCGTTTTCTGATTGGTTGAACGAAACACGCCACCACACCCTGATCGAAGCCGCCGCAATGGACATCGACGCCTATCTCGCCTACCGCTTTGCCGCCAAAGCCAAGCCTCGCACGGCGGCACGCTACACCGCCAGCCTGCGCCGGTTTTACCGCTTTCTTGCGCGCGAAAACCTGATCGAAAACGACCCCACCCAGTATCTGGACACCCCCAAACTGCCAAGGTCTTTGCCGAAAGTGCTGTCCGAATCCGAAGTGGAAAGCCTGCTTGTTGCACCCGATATCAGCACCCCGGCCGGCCTGCGCGACCGCGCCATGATCGAAACGCTTTATGCCACCGGCTTGCGCGTGTCCGAACTGGTGGGACTAAAGCTGCTGAATCTTGACCTCAACGCCGCCGTGCTGCGCGTCACCGGCAAAGGCGGCAAGGACCGGCTCGTCCCGCTGGGCGAAGAAGCCCAGCACTGGCTGTCGCGCTATCTCAGAGAATCGCGCCCGTTGCTATTAAATGGGAAGGCCTGCGCCGAAGTGTTCGTCACCCCGCGCGGAAGTAGCATGACCCGGCAAGCCTTCTGGCACCTGCTGAAACGGCACGCGAGAACCGCCGGCATCCACAAGCCGCTTTCGCCCCACACCCTGCGCCACGCCTTCGCCACCCACCTGCTCGCCCACGGCGCCGACCTGCGCGCCGTGCAAATGCTATTGGGCCACGCCGACATTTCCACCACGCAGATATACACCCACGTCGCGCGTGAACGGCTCAAGCAGTTGCACAGACAACATCATCCAAGGGGGTGACCCAAACAGCCGGCAAAATGAATCCAATCAGGTTTGCCTTGATTTGCAAGCAACAGAAAATCAACTCGACCCTGGTTCCTTATCCTCCTCAAAAGCCACGAGCCCTACCGGCAGCTATCAACAAGAGAGGAGAACAAGAAAATGAGCCGCACGGCCTATGCGATAGCAGGTTAAGGAATCCCCCCGCGTTTGCGCAGAGACTGATCGCCCATCATGGCCAAAAGGATTGCCTCATCACGGACTGACGCCGGTAACCCTGCCGGCACATACCCTGCTGCCGCTTGTAGCGATTGGCGCGCCGTGAGCAGATTCCATGTCGGCACGGGTCAAAGAGAACCCACGAGAGATGCCGGATATACGACTGCACGCAACTCCAGCCAGCCAAACCTATCGATCAGTTTCCTTGCTTTTTGGGGGAGTCCATATACGCAGTGTTAGCGCCAGTACGGATAGATGCAACTGACTTGTACAGAGCATAGATTGAGAAAGCGAGAAATATGAATATTATGGATTCAATGAAGGCTGAAAACAAAACCGAAGACCAGTAATCGTCAGGGCTGTCTTTGAAAGTGTAAATATCATTGCAATATCGATAGATACACTCGATTGATTTTGATTCAAGCGCTTTGTACAAAACAAGGCCATTACTAATAAGGACATAAAAAAGAAATATCACCCCCAATGCCAGTACGGCTGGGATACGTAGGTGCTTAATGCCTGTAACGTCATTAAACACCAAGCTCAAAATAAGTCGTCCAGAATTGACCACTATCATCGCGCAAGAATATGCGAGAGCCACCAACGTTATGGCAGCCACAAACCATCCGGGGTCCGTTGAAACATATTTTGGTATGACGATAAGGCTTGTGGCGACAAGAAGCCACAAAACCAACTTCCTGAAGTGACTACGGGCTGTGTCCATGAGGGCGCTAACGAGGTTGTAGAAAAACCCATTCTGCAAAACGCTGCCGATTGCTTGCAAGATT
The DNA here is from genome assembly GCA_013389025.1 of Hydrogenophilaceae bacterium. GTDB lineage: Bacteria > Pseudomonadota > Gammaproteobacteria > Burkholderiales > Thiobacillaceae > UBA6918. The sequence goes on along the minus strand of JACAED010000046.1, from coordinate 63 downwards.
TATCGCAGGTGTCATGGAAATTTCTTCGGTGTTTACTGGTTGGCTGTTTCTATCATGCCCTGT
>JACAED010000019.1 GCA_013389025.1 Hydrogenophilaceae bacterium | reverse complement strand
GCCGAGCAGCCCGGTTCTGCCTCGGTGGTGCAAAGTGTCACCGGTCAGATCGGTGCCATCGGCTACTCCGGCATTGGTTACCTGACCTCCGGTGTGCGCGCCGTGCCCCTGTCCAAGAGCGACGGCGAGGCTTTCTACGCAGCCACTCCTGAAAATGCCGTCAACAAGAAGTATCCGCTGGCCCGTGTGCTTTACGTCTATGTGAACAAGCGCCCCAACCAGCCTTTGCCCCCCCTGGAGCGCGAGTTCTTCAAGATGGTGCTGTCCAAGCAGGGCCAGGAAGTGGTGCTGAAGGATGGGTTCGTGCCCATGCCCGCTGCCATGGTATCCAAGGCTCGTGCCGAGCTGGGTCTCGACTGATTCACGTCTGGCAATACTGTTCCCGCACGTCCTTGAGTGGCGTGCGGATGAACCAACACCACGGAGCGAAAACATGCGAAACACCCAGCAACAGAAACTGGTCGCGGCGCTTGGCCTGATGCTTGCCGTAGGCATATTGCACGGATGTGCCTCGAGCCAAACCTCATCGTCGGCCGCACCGGCAGCCAAAGCCGAGACGTCGGCCCAGAAGCAGACTTACTTTATGGTCTTCCACGAAAACGGAAGGATTTATGCCATGACGGAACCCAAGATATATCTGGGTCTGATGGAACATGACGAGGTACCCCTGACCCGTGCCCGCATCGGCGGGGGGCCGGGGGGCGAGACCGTTGTTTTCGGTATCACCAGCAAGGAAGGCGAACAACTGGACAAACCAACCATGGCCGAGAATATTTTCGATGGTCGAGCCAAGGATTTTGGCGCCTTCTACGGCGAGGTGGTACGTGATGGACGTTACCATGTATTCGGTGAATGGAAGGATTTTCAGGACTACCTGCAACACAAGGAAGTCACCTTCACTTACACCGAGGTGGGTTCCGGCCCGAAAGGGGAAACCGTGATCTACGCGCTCAACAACAAGACCAAGGATGCGGGTCGTCCCTTGGCTTTGGTCGAACAGTTCAACCGGCTTCGGCAGGCAAAGTAATCGACCGATTGCCCAAGTGCATCGCACATTGGGTCGAATCATGCAAGTGGTTCGACCCAATTTTTCGCATTACGGAGCCAGACATAAAGCAGTATTGAACAATAATTTGGTGACCCATGGAAAAAATTGAGGCCAACATTACTACCGCTGGCGGCTATACAGGTCGCAGGATGGTGAAAGACAAGCTGTTCAAGTACACCATGGTCTTTGGCGGCCTCTCTGTCATCATCGCCATCAGTACAATCTTTTTCTATCTTGCCGGTGTGGTGGCACCGTTGTTCATGCCTGCGCATGTCGAGAAGCTGAATCCCATCGCAGTACCGGCCACCACAGGGCAATCCACCGTGCATTTGGCGACAGAGGAGCAGGTGGAAATCGGAATGCGAGCCTCTGACCAGGGCAAAATTACTTTCTTTGATCTGCGTACGGGTAAACCCTTGCTGGAGGAAAAGGCGGCACTGCCCGCTGCAGTAAAGGCAACCAGTTTCGCGGCCGGGGATTTGCGCAAACGGGCCATGGCCTTCGGAACAGAGGATGGCCGGCTGCTCATATTGAAGGACGATTACAAAGTCAGTTTTACCCAGGACCCTAAGAATCCGAAAAAGGATATCCGCAGCATTTCGCCATTCATTGTTTACCCGCTGGGGAATGAGGCTTTGGTGCTCGATGATGCTCGTCAGCCACTCAGGAAGCTGGCCATTCAGAACGACAGTCAGGAAACCACGGCTGTGGCCGAGACCGAAGATGGTCGTTTGCTGCTGGCCAGTTACACAAGCGAGAGCGATTTCAGTGGTGAATCGGTCACTGTGCAGCGCGCGGCTTTGCGCGAACTCACCAAAGTACAAGGCGAAATCAGCCAACTCCTGCTGGATGTTAAGCAACGCGACCTTTATGTGGTTCACGGTGGCCGCTTCGTCAGTCACTTCGATGTTCAGGACAAAAGTGCCCCCACGTTGAAACAGACTGTCGCGGTCTTTCCGGAGGGTGAACGGATTACTGCTGCGACCTTGCTGTCGGGTGGGTTCTCCCTGGTTGTTGGTAGCGACCAGGGCAATCTTGTGCAATGGTTCCAGGTTCGAGATGCCGACAACGTGAATACCCTGACGCGTATTCGCGAATTCAAGCCCATGGCAAAGGCGATTGTTCAGATTGCACCTGAACATGCCCGCAAGGGTTTCATGGCCACCGATGCTGGTGGTGGCGTCAACCTGTACTACGCAACTTCACAGCGCTTGTTGTCCGAGAGCTCGACAGGCGGCGACAAGGCCGTGATAGGCGGTTTTGCTCCACGCGCCAATGCCATCGTGCTCGAGACTGACAAAGGTGTTATCCAGGTTGCCCATATCGAAAACGAATATCCGGAGGTCTCCTTCGGGGCCCTGTGGGGTAAGGTGTGGTACGAAAGCTACGAGAAACCAGACTTCATCTGGCAGTCCGCCGCCGCCAACTCCGACTTCGAGCCCAAGTTCAGCATCGCGCCCCTTACCTTGGGCACGCTGAAGGCGGCCTTCTACGCCATGCTGGTGGCCGTGCCTCTAGCGGTGTTGGGGGCCATCTTCGCGGCATATTTCATGTCGCAGAAGATGCGTGCCGTGGTCAAACCCTCGATCGAGATCATGGAAGCCCTGCCTACAGTGATCCTGGGTTTTCTGGCGGGGCTATGGCTTGCACCCTTCGTCGACAATAATCTGGCTGGAACTCTGCTGGCGCTGTTCCTGCTGCCCTTCAGTTTTTTGATTACGGCATGGATCTGGCACCGGCTTCCCCATACCTTGACCGACCGGGTGGGGCCAGGCTGGGAGGCCGCATTGTTGATTCCCGTGGTGATCCTGGTGGTGTGGGTGGCCTTTGCCCTGGGGCACCCAATGGAGGCCGCCTTGTTTGACGGCGACATGCCCCGCTGGGTGAGTAACGAATTGGGCTGGACCTATGAGCAGCGCAACTCCCTGGTGGTGGGTATCGCCATGGGCTTCGCGGCGATTCCCATCATCTTTTCCATTGCCGAGGACGCGGTATTCTCGGTGCCCAAGCATCTGACCAGCGGTTCCCTGGCCCTGGGCGCCACGCCCTGGCAGACCCTCTTCAACGTGGTGCTGCTCACCGCCAGTCCGGGCATCTTCTCCGCCATCATGGTGGGCTTCGGGCGGGCCATCGGCGAGACCATGATCGTGCTCATGGCCACCGGCAACACGGCGGTCATGGACTTCTCCATCTTCACCGGCTTCCGCACCCTTTCGGCCAACATCGGCGTGGAGATGCCCGAAGCGGCGGTGGGCTCGACCCATTACCTGCTGCTGTTCTTCTCCGCCCTGGTGTTGTTCGTGTTCACCTTCTTCATCAACACCCTCGCCGAACTGGTACGTCAGCGGCTTCGGGAAAAGTACAGCTCACTCTGAGGACACGAAGCCATGCGCAATTGGTTCAAGGGCGGCGAGCCCTGGATTTGGGTGACGGGCGGTGCGGTGGCACTTTGCCTGGTGGCGGTATACGCCGTGGTCTGGATGACCGCGGCGCGGGGCCTGGGACACTGGTGGCCGGCGCAACTGGTGGAAACCACAGTGAAGGAGACCGACGGCAGAGTGACCCGGCTGATCGGCGAAGTGCGCGACGAGGAGGAGGTCGCCGTACGCCGTCTGCGGGAATCGGGCTACGAGATCAAGACCGATGACACCTACACCACGCGGATCCTGTTCAAGCAGGGCAACCGGGATGTGTATGGGGTGGACTTCCGCTGGATTCCAACGCCCTTGCTGGCGGAGTTCAAGTATCCGCGCGACCTGATTGCCGTCGAGCGGCATGAGTGGGGTTACTTCTTCGGCCATCTCAAGTCTGTGAAGGAGAGCGGACAGGTGGTGGCGGAAGGAGATGCCGCATGGCCCGAAGTGCAAAAGCGTCTGAAGCGTGCCAACGACCTGTTCGATCAGATCCTGAGCATCGAGAAGCACGACATCGGCAAGGTGAACTATCAGCTCGAACGCCTGCGCCTGAAACAGCGCAAGCTGGAGCTGAAGGGCGAGTTGACCGAGGCGGTCCGCGCGCAAATCGATGCCGAGCGCAAAACCTATGACGAACAGTTCGCCAAGCTGCAGACCCGTCTGGACGAGTTGCGGACGCAAAACCAGCGCGACAGTCTGACCGCCGAGGTGCAGAACGGCCAGATCATCGAGCTTCCGTTCGCCAAGATCGCCGACATCATCAAGCCCAACGACATGAACGTGGCGCAGAAGACCGCGCATTATTTCGGCAAGCTCTATGAGTTCATCGTCGATGATCCCCGCGAGGCCAACACCGAGGGCGGCATCTTCCCGGCCATCTTCGGCACGGTGATGATGGTGCTGTTGATGTCGGCGATGGTCACCCCCCTGGGCATCATGGCGGCGGTGTACATGCGGGAATATGCCAAGCAGGGGCCTTTGATCCGCGTGATCCGAATCTCGGTGAACAATCTCGCCGGCGTGCCATCCATCGTTTACGGCGTGTTCGGCCTGGGCTTCTTCGTCTATTTCCTGGGCGGTAACATCGACGCCCTGTTCTTCCCCGAGGCGCACCCGGCGCCGGTGTTCGGCAGCCCCGGCATCCTGTGGTCCGCCCTGACCCTGGCCCTGCTGACGCTGCCCGTGGTGATCGTGGCCACGGAAGAGGGGCTTTCTCGCGTGCCGCGTTCAATCCGCGAGGGAAGCCTCGCGCTTGGAGCGACCAAGGCGGAAACGCTGTGGAAGACCGTGCTCCCCATGGCCAGCCCGGCCATGATGACCGGCCTGATTCTCGCCATTGCGCGCGCCGCTGGCGAGGTCGCTCCGCTGATGCTGGTGGGTGTGGTAAAACTGGCGCCGAGCCTTCCGCTCGACGGCAACTTCCCCTTCCTGCACCTTGAGCGCAAGTTCATGCATCTGGGCTTCCACATCTACGATGTCGGCTTCCAGAGCCCCAACGTCGAGGCGGCACGTCCGCTGGTCTATGCCACCTCCTTGTTGCTGGTCATCATCATCGTTGTACTGAATCTCTTTGCAATCAGGTTGCGCAATCGTTTACGCGAGAAGATGCGTGGCCTGGAGGGTGTTTAAGTACAGATTGCCATAAGAAATGATCCAAGGAAACCACAAATGAACGACGTCAACCGGAGAACTCACGCCATGAACATCGGCGACTTGGGTCGCACACAGATGGAAGCCCCGGAAGAAATAGCCATCCGTGTCGAGAATGTGGATTTGTATTACGGGGAAACCAAGGCGCTCAAGAATATCAGCATGTCCATTCCGAAGCATCGCGTGACCGCATTCATTGGACCAAGCGGATGCGGAAAATCGACGTTGCTTCGCTGTTTCAACAGAATGAATGACCTTGTGGATATCTGCCGTGTGGAGGGCAGGATACTGCTTGACGAGAAGAACATTTATGATCGTGACGTAAATGTGGCCCTGCTAAGACGCCGGGTTGGCATGGTATTCCAGAAGCCCAACCCATTTCCCAAGTCCATCTATGAAAACGTCGCTTATGGTTTGCGTATCATGGGCATCAACAATCGTTCAACATTGGATGATGCGGTAGAGAAGGCATTGCGTGGCGCGGCATTGTGGGACGAGGTCAAGGATCGTCTGCAGGATAGCGGCATGAGCCTTTCTGGCGGCCAGCAACAGAGATTGGTCATCGCCAGAGCGATTGCACTTGAACCAGAAGTTCTTCTTCTCGACGAGCCGGCCTCAGCGCTGGATCCCATTTCCACCGCGAAGATCGAAGAGTTGATGAATGAAATCAAGGATAAGTACACAATTGTCATTGTTACCCACAACATGCAACAGGCCGCCCGCGTATCCGATTACACCGCTTTCATGTACCTTGGAGAACTGATCGAGATTGGTCCAACCGACGATTTGTTTGTTACACCTAAATTCAAGCAGACTGAAGATTACATTACCGGACGTTTTGGCTGAGCCTTTTATCAATTAAGGGCATGTTCATCAATTCATCAGAGATATGGCTTGTCATCAAATTGTCATGATGGAGGGGCTTTCAGAGAGTACCATTCTCTCCAGAAAATGATTGTCCAAAATTCTTTCGTTGCGGAAACTTAAACATGGCGAATGCAGTAAAGAACATTGCCAAGTTCATAAAAAAGGAATCGGAAAACGATGAGGCCAAGGTATTGTGGGAGTTATGCAAGGCACTTGAAGGCGAGTCGAGTTTCGATCTGCAAAAGCTGTTCGATCTGAGCGTAAAGTCCTTCGACTTGGCACTGAAGCTCCTTGATGAATGGCGAATCGATCGCCACATCTCCGAACGTCGTATCCAGAAGTATCTAGACCTGAGTGACGACTGATTATCCTTCCTGCCTTCATTGACCTGATTTTCTCGCTGGATTAACATTACCAGCTTTGCAAATGGGGTCGTCAATGCGTCGTAAGCTGGTTGTAGGTAACTGGAAAATGCATGGCAGCGTGGCAGAAAACCAGGCGCTGCTTGCTGCGCTGAAGCCCGTTCTGGGGAATCAAAAGGAAGTTGGCGTTGCCGTTTGCGCTCCCTTTCCCTACCTTGCACAATTGAAGTCCGAGTTGTCCGGCACGGCCATCGCGTGGGGCGCGCAAAATGTCAGCGAACATCCCAATGGCGCGTTTACTGGGGAAGTGTCGACCAGCATGCTCAAGGACTTCGGTTGTACCTACGTGATTGTCGGACATTCAGAACGTCGCAGCCTCTACGGCGAATCCGACGAACTGGTGGCGAAAAAATACCTGGCTGCCCAATCATCGGGCCTGATTCCCATTCTATGCGTGGGAGAAACCCTCGCGGAGCGCGAAGGAAATGTCACCGAGCAGGTAGTGGGCCGCCAGCTTGATGCGGTTATCAAGGCGGCAGGTGTGGAATCTCTGGCCAGGGCGGTTTTGGCATACGAGCCTGTGTGGGCCATTGGTACTGGCAAGACGGCAACACCGGAACAGGCGCAGGCCGTTCATGCCTTTATTCGCGGCAAGCTTGCCGGCTTGAACAAGCAGGTAGCCGATGGACTGATTATCCAGTACGGCGGCAGCGTGAAGGCTTCCAACGCAGCCGAACTTTTTTCGCAGCCGGATATCGATGGTGGATTGATCGGCGGGGCCTCGCTCGTTGCTGCCGAGTTCATAGCCATCTGCAAGGCGGCGGGCTGACAAATTTCTTGGTTTGACATTATGGAAACGCTTGTTTGGATCATTCATCTCCTGGTATCGGTTGCCGTGATCGGTCTGGTATTGCTGCAGCATGGCAAGGGCGCTGACATGGGCGCGGCATTTGGCAGTGGTGCTTCGGGCAGCCTGTTTGGGGCCAGCGGTTCGGCCAACTTCCTTTCCCGCGCAACTGCGATTCTGGCTACGGCATTTTTCCTGACCAGCCTGACCTTGACCTATTTTTCCTTGAGTCGCGTCAAGCCTGAAGGCGTACTTGAAAAAATCCCGGCTTCCAGCGGTCAGTCTGTGCCGACCAATCAGGCTGCACCTGCAACGGTTCCCGCACCCATTTCAACAGGCAGTGGTGAATCAAAATCCGGAGAGATTCCGAAGTAATATATGCCAGCTTTTGGATGCGTGTTTTCCTGATGACGCATCCTTCAATCATGCCGACGTGGTGGAATTGGTAGACACGCTATCTTGAGGGGGTAGTGACGAAAGTCGTGCGAGTTCGAGTCTCGCCGTCGGCACCATTAGTAATAATGATGTAATCATTAGCCGGAGCTATTCCATATCTCATTGTTTTATATTGGAAATCCAGCATGTTTTTGGCTTGACAGTTTTTGCCTCGTAACACTAAACTGCCAACATAACACCGTCCCCACGCAGGACGGTTTTTTTCGGAGGAAAGTCAAAGGATGCTGGAGAATTATCTCCCCATATTGCTGTTCATCCTGGTAGGGTTGGCCTTTGGGGTGGTTCCCATTGCGGCGGGCTGGCTGCTGGCGCCCAATAAACCCGACAGCGAAAAGCTTTCCCCCTACGAGTGTGGATTCGAAGCCTTCGAGGACGCGCGCATGAAATTCGATGTGCGCTACTACCTTGTTGCCATTCTGTACATTCTGTTCGATCTCGAAATTGCCTTCCTTTTTCCCTGGGCTGTGGTGCTCGAGGAAATCGGCCTGTTCGGCTTTGTTGCCATGATGGTTTTTTTGGTCATTCTCGTAATTGGGTTTATCTACGAGTGGGTCAAAGGCGCCCTCGAATGGGATTAACGGAATGAGTCTGGAAGGCGTCTTCGAGCAAGGCTTCATCACCACCAAGGCCGATCAGCTCATCAACTACATGCGTACCGGTTCCATGTGGCCGATGACATTCGGTCTGGCCTGCTGCGCGGTGGAAATGATGCAGGCGGGCGCGTCGCGATATGACCTGGACCGCTTCGGTATCGTGTTCCGCCCAAGCCCCAGGCAGTCTGATGTGATGATCGTTGCGGGCACGCTGTGCAACAAGATGGCGCCCGCCTTGAGAAAAGTGTACGACCAGATGGCCGAGCCGCGCTGGGTCATTTCCATGGGCTCCTGCGCGAATGGCGGCGGCTATTATCATTACTCGTACTCCGTTGTGCGTGGATGCGACCGCATCGTGCCGGTGGATATTTATGTGCCGGGCTGTCCGCCCACGGCCGAAGCGCTGCTGTTTGGCCTGATCCAGCTGCAGAACAAAATCAAACGAACCAACACCATTGCCCGCTAATATTAAATAAATGAGCCGGACGCTCGACGCCCTATTACTGTCTTTGCAAAACGCGCTGGGCGAGTCGCTGGTGCGGGCACAAATCCGCCTTGATGAACTGACCATTGAGCTGCGAGCGGATCGGATGGCTGAAGTCATGAAGGTTCTGCATGACCATCCGGACTTGGGTTTTTCGCAACTGACTGATTTGTGCGGCATGGATTACCAGGCCTACCAGGACGGCACCTGGGATGGGCCGCGCTTTGCTGTTGTCATTCATCTGCTTTCGATTGCCCACAACCAGCGCCTGCGGGTTCGGGTTTTCTGCGAAAACGATGAGATGCCCATGGTGCCATCCATCACCGATATCTGGCCATCGGCCAACTGGTTCGAGCGCGAGGCGTTTGATCTGTTTGGTATCGTGTTCGATGGACATCCTGATCTGCGCCGCATTTTGACCGACTATGGTTTTATCGGGCATCCTTTCCGCAAGGACTTTCCGCTATCGGGCAATGTGGAAATGCGTTATGACCCGACACAGGGACGTGTCATCTATCAGCCGGTTTCCATTGAACCCCGTGAGATCACCCCGCGCATCGTGCGTGAGGCTCATTATGGAGAAGGGTGCTGATGGCCGAAATCAGAAATTTCGCAAAATCTACCGGTTCAGTTACGGAGTTTCGGCATGGCTGAAATCCGCAACTACACGATGAACTTCGGCCCCCAGCATCCGGCGGCGCATGGGGTCTTGCGGCTGGTGCTGGAGCTGGACGGCGAAGTCATCCAGCGTGCCGACCCGCACATCGGCCTGTTGCACCGGGCGACCGAAAAACTGGCCGAGCACAAAACTTTTATCCAGTCGGTGCCTTACATGGACCGGCTCGATTACGTTTCGATGATGTGCAATGAGCATGCCTATGTGATGGCCATCGAAAAACTGGCCGGCATCGAGGTGCCCATCCGCGCGCAATACATCCGCGTGATGTTCGATGAGATCACCCGCATTCTCAATCACCTGTTGTGGATCGGCGCGCATGCGCTGGACGTGGGCGCGATGACCATGTTCCTGTATGCCTTCCGCGAACGCGAAGATCTGATGGATTGCTATGAAGCCGTGTCCGGCGCGCGTATGCATGCTGCCTATTACCGTCCGGGCGGCGTGTACCGGGACCTGCCAGATGTCATGCCTCAGTACCAGGCATCGAAATATCACAACAGTGAAGAAATCAGAAAGCTCAATGAAAACCGCCAAGGCTCCATGCTGGATTTCATCGAGGATTTCACCAACCGCTTCCCGGCTTATGTGGATGAATACGAAACCCTGCTGACCGACAATCGCATCTGGAAGCAGCGCACCGTGGGTATTGGCGTGGTGTCGCCAGAGCGTGCCATCGCACTAGGGTTTACCGGCCCCATGCTGCGCGGTTCGGGTGTGGAATGGGACTTGCGCAAGAAGCAGCCCTACGAAGTCTACGACCGTCTGGATTTCGATATTCCGGTGGGCGTCAATGGCGACAGCTATGACCGTTACCTCGTGCGCATCGAAGAAATGCGCCAATCCAACCGCATCATCAAACAGTGCGTGAACTGGCTGCGCAAGAATCCCGGGCCTGTCATTACCGACAACCACAAGTTTGCGCCACCTTCTCGCGTAAATATGAAGCAGAACATGGAAGAGCTGATCCATCACTTCAAGCTCTTTACCGAAGGCATGCACGTGCCAGAGGGTGAATGCTATTCGGCGGTGGAGCATCCCAAGGGCGAGTTCGGCATCTATCTGGTGAGTGACGGCGCTAACAAGCCCTACCGCCTGAAAATCCGCGCCCCGGGCTTTGCGCATCTGGCTGCGCTGGATGAAATGAGCCGCGGACACATGATCGCCGATGTGGTGGCGATTATTGGCACGCAGGATATCGTGTTCGGTGAGATAGACAGGTAATGAGCATGTTAAGCGCCGAATCCCTCGCCCTCATCGACAAGGAAATCGCCAAGTATCCTGCCGACCAGCGCCAGTCGGCCGTGATGTCGGCGCTGCGTATCGCCCAGGTAGAGAAGGGGTGGCTGTCGACCGAGACCATGGACTTTGTTGCACACTACCTGGGCATGCAGCCGATAGCGGTTTATGAGGTTGCCACCTTCTATAACATGTACAACATCAAGCCTGTTGGCAAGCACAAGCTCTGTGTGTGCACCAACCTGCCATGCAAGCTGATGGGTGCGGACGAAATCGCGGACAGGCTGAAGAAAAAGCTGGGCATCGAGTTTGGTGAAACTACCGAGGACAAGCAGTTTACCCTGGTGGAAGGCGAATGCATGGGGGCATGCGGCGATGCACCGCTGCTGCTGGTCAACAACCATCGCATGGAAAGCTTTCTCAATGAAGAAAAAATCGATGCGCTGCTGGACGAATTGAAGAACAAGTAATCATGGTCATACAACCTGGTCCGGTCATTTTCAATACCCTGCACCTTCCAGAACCCTGGAAGCTGTCCACCTATGTAAGCGCCGGTGGTTACAGTGCACTGAGGAAGATCCTTGCTGAAAACATACCGGCAGAAACCATCATTGCAGAAGTCAAAACCTCAGCGCTACGCGGCCGGGGCGGTGCAGGCTTTCCGACCGGGCTCAAGTGGAGTTTCATGCCGCGCCAGTTTCCCGGCGACAAATACATCGTTTGCAATTCCGACGAAGGCGAGCCAGGTACCTTCAAGGACCGCGACATCATGCGCTACAACCCCCATGCGCTGATCGAGGGCATGATCATCGCCGGCTATACGCTGGGTGCAAAGGCGGGATACAACTATATTCACGGCGAAATCTGGGATATCTACGAGGGCATGGAACGCGCGGTCGAAGAGGCCCGCGCAGCCGGGTATCTGGGCGACAATATCCTCGGCTCGGATTTCAGCTTCGACCTATACAACCACCATGGCTACGGCGCCTACATTTGTGGCGAGGAAACCGCGTTGCTCGAATCCATCGAAGGCAAAAAAGGCCAGCCGCGTTTCAAGCCGCCGTTCCCGGCTTCATTCGGCCTTTATGGCAAGCCGACTACCATCAACAACACCGAAACGCTCGCCAGCATTCCCTACATCATGCGCGAGGGCGGGCAGAAGTTTCTGGAACTCGGCAGGCCCAACAACGGTGGAACCAAAGTCTTCTCGGTATCCGGTCATGTGGAAAAGCCGGGCAATTACGAGATTCCCATGGGAACACCGTTTTCAGAACTGTTGGAAATGGCAGGCGGCATCAGGGGCGGGCGTCAATTGAAAGCGGTGATTCCCGGCGGGTCTTCCGCGCCGGTGTTGCCGGGCGAGATCATGATGGATTGCACCATGGATTTCGACTCCATCGCCAAGGCGGGCTCGATGCTCGGTTCGGGCGCGGTCATCGTCATGGATGAAACAGTCTGCATGGTGCGTGCGCTGGAGCGGCTATCGTATTTCTATTACGAGGAATCCTGCGGCCAGTGCACGCCCTGCCGCGAGGGCACGGGCTGGATGTACCGCGTGGTGCATCGTATCGAGCACGGCCAGGGCCGGCCAGAAGACCTGGACTTGCTCGACCGTGTGGCCGGAAACATTGCCGGGCGCACGATTTGCGCGCTGGGCGATGCGGCGGCCATGCCGGTGCAGGGCATGCTCAAGCACTACCGGCACGAGTTCGAGCACCATATCGAACACAGGAAGTGCCTGGTGCAATCAGGGGCAATGTAAGCAATGGCGCTGAATATCGAAATCGACGGCCAGCAGATTGAAGTGGAACCAGGCACCACGGTGATGGATGCCGCGCACAAGCTTGGCATCTACATCCCGCATTTCTGCTACCACAAGAAGCTGTCCATCGCGGCCAACTGCCGCATGTGCCTGGTGCAGGTGGAAAAAGCCCCCAAGCCCTTGCCGGCCTGTGCCACGCCCGTGTCCGATGGCATGAAAGTGATGACGCGCTCGGATTACGCCATCCAGGCGCAAAAGGGCGTAATGGAATTCCTGCTGATCAATCATCCGCTGGATTGCCCGATCTGCGATCAGGGCGGCGAGTGCCAATTGCAGGATCTGGCCGTGGGTTATGGCGGCAGCCGTTCGAACTATGCCGAGCCCAAGCGCGTGGTGACGGAAAAAAATCTCGGTCCGTTGATTGCTACCGACATGACGCGCTGCATTCATTGCACCCGCTGCGTGCGTTTTGGGCAGGAAATCGCCGGCATCATGGAAATGGGCCAGGCCTTCCGTGGTGAACATGCCGAGATCATGCCTTTCATCGACAAGACCATCGATTCCGAGCTCTCCGGCAATATCATCGATCTGTGCCCGGTCGGGGCCCTGACCAGCAAGCCCTTCCGTTATGCGGCGCGCGCTTGGGAATTGTCGCGACGCAAAGGGGTGAGCCCGCATGATTCGCTGGGCTCCAATCTGCAAATCCAGGTCAAGAATGGCCGCGTCATGCGCGTGCTGCCGCTGGAGAACGAAGACATCAACGAGTGCTGGCTGTCCGATCGGGATCGCTTCTCTTACGAGGGTTTGAACAGCGAAGATCGTCTGACAAAGCCGATGATCCGCAAGGATGGCGCCTGGGTGGAAGCCGACTGGCAGGAAGCGCTTTCCTATGTCGCCAGCAGGCTGCGCGAAATCCAGGTCAGGCATGGCGCCGATCAGATTGGTGCGCTGGCGGCTCCCACGCAGACGACAGAAGAGCTCTATCTGTTGCAAAAGCTCATGCGCGGCCTGGGTTGCGGCAATATCGACCATCGCCTGCGCCAGAGTGATTTCCGGCTGGATGACAAGGCACACGGTGCATTCTGGCTGGGCATGCCGGTGGCGGCACTGAACAAGCTCGACCGTTTTCTGATCGTCGGCTCCACCTTGCGCAAGGATCATCCGCTGCTGGCCCTGCGCTTGCGCCAGGCCGTGCGTCACGGCGCGGGCATGAACCTGATCAACCCCGTGGTGGAGGATTACCTGTGCAAGGTGGCGAACAGGTCCATTGTTTCTCCGGACGGTATGGTCAATGCCCTGGCCGGCCTGGTGCGTGCGCTGGCAGAAGCCAAGGGTGAAAGAATTCCTACCATGGCATCAGGCGCAGAAGTTACGCCCGAGATCAAGGCCATTGCGGAAAGCATGATTGGCGGCGAACGCAAGGGCATCTTCCTTGGCAATCTGGCGCAGCATCACCCGCGCTATGCCGAGATGCAAACACTGGCGCAGGAGGCCGCAATGCTTGCCGGCGCAACGCTAGGTGTGCTGGGCGATGCGGGCAATGCGCTGGGGGCAGTGGTGGCGGGCGCGATTCCCGGACGTGGCGCACTGGGATCACGTGGCATGGCAGGCATGAATGCCGCGCAAATGATTGCCAGCCCGCGCAAGGCTTATGTTCTCCTGGGCGCCGAAGCCGAATACGATTGCTTCGATCCAGTTGCTGCCCTGGCTGCCCTGAAACAGGCCGAATTCGTCGTGGCAATGTCCTCCTACAAACATGCTGCAGTGGACTACGCGGATGTGCTGCTGCCAATTGCGCCATTTACCGAAACCTCGGGCACCTTCATCAATGCAGAAGGCCGGGTGCAGAGTTTTCATGGTGCGGTAAAACCGATGGGTGAAACCCGTCCTGCCTGGAAAGTCCTGCGTGTGCTGGGCAATCTGCTCAATCTACCCGGCTTTGATCAGGACTCCAGCGAAGCCGTGCGCGATGAAGCGCTGGGCCAGGATGCCCAGGCTCGTGTGCAGCAATTCCTGAATACCCGGATCGATCCCGTTTCGGTGTCGCTTGCATCAACGAGCAAGATCGAACGCATTGGCGAAGTCCCGATTTACCAGACCGATGCCATCGTGCGCCGCGCGGCTTCGCTTCAGCGCACGGCCGATGCCGCGCCACCGATGGCAAAAGCTTCCGGCATGTTGCTGGAAAAACTTGGCATTCAGGGTGGCGGCATGGCGATCATCCGTCAGGGAGAGGTGTCCGTTGTCATCCGCATCGACCGCGATGACTGCCTGCCTGCCAATTGCGTGCGCCTTCCCGGCGCGCATGCCGTCACGGTATCGCTTGGCCCGCTGTTTGGCGAACTGACGGTGGAGCGCGCATGATGGACTGGCTGCAGCATCTCTTCGGCCCGGCGTGGACACCCATCTGGACGCTGGTCAAGATCATGATCATCGTCATCCCGCTGATGCTGTCGGTGGCTTATCTTACCTACGCAGAACGGAAAATCATCGGCTGGATGCAGGTGCGCATCGGCCCCAATCGCGTGGGCTGGCAGGGCCTGCTGCAACCGATTGCGGATGCGGTCAAGCTGCTGATGAAGGAAATCATCATTCCTTCCGGGGCCAACAAGGGGCTATTCATTCTCGGCCCGATCCTGGCCATCGCGCCCGCGCTGGCGGCGTGGGCGGTCATTCCCTTCACCGAAAACTGGGTATTGGCCAATATCGATGCCGGACTGTTGTATGTGATGGCCATCACTTCCATGGGGGTCTATGGCGTCATCGTCGCCGGATGGGCGTCCAATTCAAAATATGCCTTCCTTGGCGCGATGCGTTCGGCCGCACAAATCGTGTCCTACGAAATTGCCATGGGCTTTGCCCTGGTGGGTGTGCTGATGGCTTCGCAAAGCCTCAACCTGATCGACATCGTCAAAGGCCAGGAGGGCGGCTTCTGGCATTGGTACTTCCTGCCGCTGTTTCCATTATTCATGGTGTACCTGATTGCCGGCGTGGCAGAAACCAACCGCGCGCCGTTCGACGTAGCCGAAGGCGAGTCGGAAATCGTCGCAGGCTTCCACGTGGAATACTCCGGCATGGCCTTCGCCGTATTCTTCCTGGCGGAATATGCCAACATGATTCTGGTATCCGCCCTGACAACCCTGATGTTTATGGGCGGCTGGCTGTCGCCGCTGCCATTTTTGCCGGATGGCTTTGTCTGGTGGGCGCTGAAAGTCGCATTCGTGCTGTTCCTGTTCCTGTGGTTCCGCGCAACCTTTCCCCGCTACCGCTATGACCAGATCATGCGTCTGGGCTGGAAGGTGTTCATTCCCATCACCATCGTCTGGATCGTGGTGGTGGGCGCGGCCATGCAAACCCCCTATGGGCGTTTCTTCCACTAAGGGGCGGCAATGAATCGGCTCATCAACTTCTTCAACAGCCTGCTGCTCATCGAACTGCTCAAGGG
The DNA here is from genome assembly GCA_013389025.1 of Hydrogenophilaceae bacterium. Taxonomy (GTDB): domain Bacteria; phylum Pseudomonadota; class Gammaproteobacteria; order Burkholderiales; family Thiobacillaceae; genus UBA6918. Next base: position 11,646 of record JACAED010000019.1, on the reverse strand, counting down.
CATGCGTCTTACCGGGCGTTATCTCTTTTCACGCAAGATCACGGTGCAGTTCCCGGAAGAGAAAACCCCGCAAAGCCCGCGCTTCAGAGGGCTGCATGCGTTGCGCCGATACCCCAATGGCGAGGAACGCTGCATCGCCTGCAAGCTGTGCGAGGCGGTCTGTCCCGCGCTGGCCATCAAAATCGAAAGCGAGCAGCGCGCCGATGGCACCCGTCGCACCACGCAATACGACATCGACCTGACCAAGTGCATTTTCTGCGGCTTCTGCGAGGAATCCTGCCCGGTCGATTCCATCGTCGAAACCCACATCCTGGAATACCACGGCGAAAAACGTGGCGATTTGTATTACACCAAGCCCATGCTGCTGGCCGTGGGCGACAAGTACGAAGCGGAAATTGCCAAACGGCGCGCAGAGGATGCCAAATACCGGTGACGAGATGACATTTACGCAATTCGTTTTCTATTTTTTTTCCGCCATCCTGCTGTTTGCCGGGTTGCGGGTGATTACCGCGCGCAACCCGGTGCATGCGGCGCTCTACCTGGTGCTGGCTTTCTTTACCGCCGCCGGACTGTGGATGACATTGGAGGCCGAGTTTCTCGCCATCACCCTGGTGCTGGTGTATGTCGGTGCAGTCATGGTGCTGTTTCTGTTCGTGGTGATGATGCTGGACATCAATCTCGACAAATTGCGGGAAGGTTTTTGGGATTACCTGCCGCTGGCCTTGCCGGTGGCGATCCTGCTCATGCTGGAAATGGCGGTGGTGCTGGGTGGCCGTTTCTTCGGCCTCGACAAGGCCGCAACACCGGCGGCGCACCCCGCCGGTTACAGCAATACCAAGGAACTGGGCCGGCTGTTGTACACGCAATATGTCTATCCGTTTGAAATCGCCGCTGTCATTTTGCTGGTGGCCATTGTCGCAGCCATCGCCTTGACCATGAGAAAACGGAAGGATACGAAATATCTCGACCCGGCCCGGCAGATCGCGGTCAAGCGCAGAGATCGCGTGCGGCTGGTGAAAATGCCAGCCGAGAAGCGGATGGAAACCGGTAGTCAGAAGGCAGGTGAGCCGCAGCCATGATTTCGTTATCGCATTACCTCATCCTGGGCGGGCTGCTGTTTGCCATCAGCGTGCTGGGGATTTTCCTCAACCGCAAAAATGTCATCATCCTGCTGATGGCGATCGAGCTCATGTTATTGGCCGTCAACATGAACTTTGTTGCTTTCTCGCATTATCTGGGCGACACGGCAGGTCAGATATTCGTGTTTTTCATCCTCACCGTGGCGGCGGCCGAGTCGGCCATTGGCCTGGCCATCCTGGTGGTGCTGTTCCGCAATTTGCGCACCATCAATGTGGATGATCTCGACAGGCTGAAGGGGTGATCATGAGCATGCAGACCTGGTATCTCCTCGTGCCGCTGGCGCCGCTGTTCGGCGCCATCATCGCCGGCCTGTTCGGCAAGTTCATCGGCCGCACGCTATCGCATGTCGTCACGATCGCAGGGGTGGCCATATCGTTCATTGCCTCGGTAGTGATTTTCCAGGATGTGCAGGCAGGTCATACCTTCAACGGCAGCGTCTACACCTGGATGACCAGCGGCAATGTCCGCTTCGAAGTTGGCTTTCTGATCGACCCGCTCACCACCATGATGATGCTGGTGGTGACTTTCGTCTCGCTGATGGTGCACATCTATACCATCGGCTACATGCAGGACGATCCCGGCTACCAGCGCTTCTTCAGCTACATTTCGCTGTTCACCTTCTCGATGCTGATGCTGGTGATGAGCAATAACTTCCTGCAACTGTTCTTTGGCTGGGAGGCAGTGGGCCTGGTGTCCTATCTGCTCATCGGTTTCTGGTACACCCGCGAGTCGGCGATTTATGCCAACCTCAAGGCCTTTCTCGTCAACCGGGTGGGCGACTTCGGCTTCATTCTTGGCATTGGTCTGGTGCTGGCCTATTTCGGCTCGCTGGATTATGCAACCGTGTTCGCGCGCGCGCCCGAGCTGGCCGATCAATCCATCACGCTGTGGAAAGGGCACGACTGGTCGCTGATGACGGTGATCTGCATTCTGCTGTTCATCGGCGCCATGGGCAAGTCGGCGCAGTTTCCGCTGCATGTGTGGCTGCCGGATTCCATGGAAGGCCCGACACCGATTTCCGCGCTGATCCACGCCGCCACCATGGTGACGGCCGGCATTTTCATGGTGACGCGCATGTCGCCGCTGTTTGAATTGAGTAATACCGCCCTGTCCTTTGTCATGGTCATCGGCGCCATTACCGCGTTGTTCATGGGGTTCCTTGGCATCATTCAGAACGACATCAAGCGCGTGGTCGCATATTCCACGCTTTCGCAATTGGGCTACATGACGGTGGCGCTGGGCGCGTCGGCCTATTCCGTCGCGGTATTCCATTTGATGACGCACGCTTTCTTCAAGGCGCTGCTGTTCCTGGCCGCGGGTTCAGTCATCATCGGCATGCACCACAACCAGGACATCCGCTACATGGGTGGCCTGAAGAAATACATGCCCATTACCTGGGTAACCTCCATGATCGGTTCGCTGGCATTGATCGGCACGCCCTTCCTGTCGGGCTTCTATTCCAAGGACAGCATCATCGAGGCGGTGAAGTTCTCGCACCTGCCCGGCTCCGGTTTTGCCTATTTTGCTGTTACCGCAGGCGTGTTCGTGACGGCGTTTTATTCCTTCCGGATGTATTTCCTGGTGTTCCATGGCAAGGAGCGTTTCCATAATGCGCACCACCATCATCACGATGTGGTGGAGCATGAGGAAAATCATCATGCCGGTCCGCCGCATGAGTCGCCCTGGGTGGTGACGATCCCGCTCTTGGCGCTGGCCGTGCCTTCGCTGGTCATCGGCTACATGACTATCGGCCCCATGCTGTTTGGTGATTACTTCGGCAATGCAATCTATGTCTCCGATCGTCACCCCGGCATGCAGGAGCTTGCGCATCATTTCCACAGCGCCTTTGCCATGGCCCTGCACTCTGTGATGACGCTGCCGTTCTGGCTGGCAGCGGCGGGCGTGGGCATGGCTTGGTTCTTTTATCTCAAGCGCCAGGACATCCCGGCCATGATCCAGAAGAAATTCAGCCTGATTTACGCCATTCTGGAGCGCAAGTACGGCTTCGATGATTTCAACGACTGGTTTTTCGCCGGCGGGGCGCGCCTTTTGGGCGGCGGATTGTGGCGCGGGGGCGACCAGACCGTGATCGATGGCTGGCTGGTGAATGGATCGGCCAGGCTGGTGGCTTGGGGTTCAAGAGTCATACGCCATGTGCAGTCCGGCTACATTTATCACTATGCCTTTGCCATGATCATTGGCGTGTTTGTGCTGGTGACGTGGTTTGTCAAAACAACGGGTTAACTTGAGACTGGGCTAAAGAAAGAAAAACATGCTGGGGTTACCGCCGCTCTCATTGGTCATCTGGGTCCCGATCATTGGCGGCCTGGCCGTGCTTGCCACCGGCAGCGACAAGAATGCACCGCTTGCCCGATTGCTTGCGCTGATCGTCGCGGCAGCGGGTTTCATCGTTTCCATTCCGCTGTATACCGGTTTCGATGCCACCACCAGCGCCATGCAGTTCGAGGAGCTGCTGCCATGGATTTACCGCTTTAACGTCAATTACCATCTGGGCGTGGATGGCATCTCCATGCCCTTCATTCTGCTCAACAGCTTTACCACGCTGCTGGTGGTGATCGCAGGGTGGGAGGTGATTCAGAAGAAAGTTGCGCAGTACATGGCGGCCTTCCTCATCATGTCCGGCCTCATCAATGGGGTGTTCGCCGCGCTGGATGCTGTGCTGTTCTACGTTTTCTTTGAGGCGATGCTGATCCCCATGTATCTGGTCATTGGCATGTGGGGCGGCCCGAACCGGGTTTACGCCGCAATCAAGTTCTTTCTGTATACCCTGGTCGGTTCGCTGCTGATGCTGGTGGCTTTCATTTATCTGTATTTCCAGTCTGGCGGCAGCTTCGAGATTCTTGATTTCCACAAGGTGGCGATCGGCATGACGGCGCAGGAGTTGCTGTTCATTGCCTTCTTCTTTGCCTTTGCCGTCAAGGTGCCGATGTGGCCGGTGCATACCTGGTTGCCCGATGCGCACGTCGAGGCGCCCACTGGCGGCTCGGTGGTGCTGGCGGCCATCACGCTGAAAGTCGGCGCCTATGGTTTCCTGCGCTTTTCTCTGCCCATCGTGCCGGATGCCAGTCAGGAACTCGCCTGGATCATGATCACGCTCTCGCTGATTGCCGTGGCCTACATCGGTCTGGTGGCGCTGGTGCAGGCGGACATGAAAAAGCTGATCGCGTATTCCTCGATCGCGCACATGGGGTTTGTCACGCTGGGTTTTTTCATATTCAATCCATTGGGTATCGAGGGTGGGCTGGTGCAGATGATTTCGCACGGTTTCATTTCCGTCGCCTTGTTCCTGTGCATCGGCGTCATGTACGACCGTCTGCATTCGCGCCAGATCAAGGATTACGGCGGCCTGGTCAACAAAATGCCGGTGTTCGCGGCCTTTTTCATGCTGTTTGCCATGGCCAACTCTGGCTTGCCCGCAACCAGCGGCTTTGTGGGCGAATTCATGGTCATCATGGGCGCGGTCAAGGTCAATTTCTGGTATGCCTTCGTGGCCGCCACCACGCTGATCTTCGGCGCGGCCTACACGCTTTGGATGTACAAGCGCGTCGTGTTCGGCAGCGTGACCAACCCGCATGTCGAGGAAATGCAGGACATCAACACGCGCGAATTTCTCGTTCTTGGCGTGTTGGCCATCTGTGTGCTCGCCATGGGCCTGTATCCCAAGCCGTTCACTGATGTGATGCATGCGTCCGTCAATGACCTGTTGACGCATGTGAGCCAGAGCAAGCTGCCTTAAGGATGGCGTCCAACATGAATTTCAATATGACCGATCTCATCCCGATGCTGCCGGAAATTTTCCTTCTGGCCATGCTGTCGCTCATCCTCATCGTGGATGTCATGCTTAAAGACGGGCAACGTTTCGTCACCTATGTGCTGTCGCTGTTGACGCTGGCGGGCTGCGCCTGGCTGACCTTCAGGGGTTTGAATACCGAACCGGTGTATGTGCTCTCGTCCATGTTCGTCGATGACGCCATGTCGGATGTGCTGAAGCTCGCTCTGTATCTGGCCGTCGCTATCATGCTGGTGTATTCGCGCGGCTATCTACAGCTTCGTGGTCTTTACAAGGGCGAATTCTATGTGCTGACACTGTTTGCCGCCCTGGGCATGATGGTGATGATTTCCGCCAGCCATTTCATTACGCTTTATCTGGGGCTGGAACTGCTGTCGCTGTCGCTGTATGCCATGGTCGCGCTGAATCGCGATTCGCCCGTCGCAACCGAGGCTGCAATGAAGTACTTCGTGCTGGGCGCCATTGCTTCCGGCATGCTGCTTTATGGCATGTCGATGATTTACGGCAGCACCGGATCGCTGCTGCTGTCCGACGTATCGGTCGCCCTGCAGGAAGGCATCGGCCAGAAGATTCCGCTGGTGTTCGGCGTCGTCTTCATTGTCGCTGGCCTGGCCTTCAAGCTGGGCGCGGTGCCGTTCCACATGTGGGTGCCGGATGTGTACCAGGGCGCGCCGACGCCGGTCACACTGTTCATCAGCAGCGCGCCCAAGCTCGCGGCTTTTGCCTTCAGCATTCGCCTGCTGGTGCAGGGGCTGGAAGTGCTGCACACCGACTGGCGCGACATGCTGATCCTGCTGTCGGTGCTATCCATGGCCATCGGCAATATCACCGCCATCGCTCAGACCAATCTGAAACGCATGCTGGCGTATTCGACCATTTCGCACATGGGTTTCCTGCTGCTGGGCATCCTTGCGGGCAGCCAGAATGGCTACAGCGCTTCCATGTTCTACAGCGTGGTCTATGCCCTGATGAGCTTGGGCGGTTTCGGCATGATCCTGCTGCTGTCGCGCCAGGGATTCGAGTCCGAAGAGCTCGACGACCTCAAGGGCTTGAATGCCCGCAGCCCCTGGGCCGCCTTCCTCATGCTACTGCTCTTGTTCTCCATGGCGGGCATCCCGCCTACCGTGGGGTTTTATGCCAAGCTCTCCGTGCTACAGGCCGTGGTCGAGGCCGACCTGATCTGGCTGGCGGTGGTGGCGGTGCTATTCTCGCTGATCGGCGCATTCTATTATCTGCGCATCGTCAAGCTCATGTACTTCGATGAGCCGTTACAAAACGCCCCCATCGAGGCCAGCTCCGATATGCGCATGGCGCTATCGGTAAACGGCCTGGCCATTTTGGCGCTTGGCATTTTGCCGGGGCCGCTCATGAACATCTGCGCCATCGCCATTCAGGCGTCGCTTTAGTAACTCCATGCTGCCTTTTCAATAGTTTGGAAAAGCTCAGCGAGTCCTCTCCTTATTAAGCAGGACAAGCCTGTAAAGCTCTTCCAGCGCCTCTTTCGGGCTGAGCTCGTCCGGATCGATTGCGGCCAGCGCTTCCTTCAATTCATCTCGATGGCTTTCTGGCATTGATTCTTCAGGTTCCACAAACAGGTCGGCTTGCGGTCCCCTTTGAATCTGAGCATCTTCCAGCTCCTTCAGCCGCCGTTTTGCGGCGGCGATTACTTTGCTTGGCACACCAGCAAGTCTTGCCACCTGGATGCCGTAGCTTTGCGAGGCGGGGCCATCCTCAACGGCATGTAGAAACACCAGGTCGTCGCCATGTTCCTTGGCATCGAGATGCACGTTGGCAAGCTGCTTGTGTTGCTGGGCGAGTTGCGTCAGTTCGAAGTAATGTGTGGCAAACAGGGTAAGTGCGCCTGTTTCGGTGAGGATGTGTTTGGCCACCGCCCAGGCCAGAGCCAGTCCGTCGAAGGTGGAAGTGCCGCGCCCGATTTCATCCAGCAGCACCAGGCTTTCGCGCGTGGCGTGGTGGAGGATGTGCGCGGTTTCGGTCATCTCAACCATGAAGGTCGAACGTCCGCCTGCAAGATCATCCGATGCGCCGATGCGGGTAAAAATCTGGTCCACCGGCCCGATACGCGCAGCTTCCGCGGGGACAGGCAGGCCGCAGCAGGCCAGCAGCGTGATGAGCGCGGTCTGGCGCATGTAAGTGGACTTGCCGCCCATGTTGGGGCCGGTGATCAGCAGCATCTGCCGTGCGGATGAGAGCTGGGTGTCGTTGGGGATGAACTGCGCGGTCTGCGCTTCCACCACGGGATGACGGCCGGCGCGGATGTCGATGCCGATGGCGTCAACATATTCTGGCAGCATCCAGTTCTGTTCCCTCAAGCGAAGAGACTGCGAAGTCAGCACATCCAGCTCCGCCAGCGCCGCCGCGGTTTCCAGCAATTGTGGAACATGTGGCAGGAGTGCATCGAGGATGCCTTCATACAGGAATTTTTCCCGTGCAAGCGCGCGTTCCTGCGCGGAGAGCGCCTTGTCCTCGAAGGCTTTCAGTTCCGGCGTGATGTAGCGTTCGGCATTCTTCAGCGTCTGCCGGCGGCGATAGTCGCCGGGAATTTTCTCGACATGCGCGTGAGTGACTTCGATGTAAAACCCATGTACGCGGTTGTATTCAACCTTGAGGCTGGGGATGCCGGTGCGTTCGCGCTCGCGGGTTTCCAGCTCGATGAGAAAAGCGCCGGCGTTGTCGGTGAGCGCACGCAGTTCGTCGAGCTCGGCATCAAAGCCCAGAGCGATCACGCCACCTTCGCGGATGACAGAGGCGGGTTCTTCCAGGATGGCACGGACAAGCAGCTCGTGGATTTCGGGTAGAGGCGCGAGCGAGGCGCGGAGCGAGCCGAGTGCGTCAGTCAGCAGCGGCTGGATTTCCGGTAGCCGGGCCAGGGTTTCGCGCAATGCGGACAGATCGCGCGGCCGCGCGGTTTTCAGCGCGCAGCGGCCGGCAATGCGTTCGATGTCGGCGCATTCCCGCAAGTGTGCGATCAGGTTCCGGACAAGCGGAGTGTCTTCCGCCAGTGTTTCAATTGCGTTGAGACGTGCATGCAGAGCCTGACGGTCGCGAAGGGGATGATGCAGCCAGTGACGCAACAGGCGCGAGCCCATGGCCGTCACCGTGGTGTTGATGGTGGAAAGCAGCGTGGGGGCGGGCTCGCCGCGCAGGGTTTCGGTCAGTTCCAGATTGCGCCTGGTGGCGGTATCCAGCCGCACATAGGCTGACTCGCGTTCGACCGTCAGACCTTGCAGATGCGGCAGGGCGGTTTTTTGCGTTTGCTTGACGTAATCCAACAGTACGCCGGCCGCAGCGATGGAATCCGGCAAATCGGCGACATCGAATGCGCCCAGATCCTGCATGTTGAACTGTCTGGCCAGATCGCGCGTGGCGCGAGCCGGGTCGAACTGCCATTCCGCGAGGCGTTTGACCGGCCCGGAAAATTCAAGCGTAAAGCCTTCCGGCAACAGGCACTCGGCGGGTCTGAGCCGCGCGAGCAGACTGGAAATTTCCGTCTGCGGGATTTTCGTGATGGTGAACCGGCCCGCCGACAGATTCAGCCACGCGCAGCCGATGCCATCTTTGCCCGGACAGAGTGCCAGTAGCAGGACATCGCGATGCTCGTCCATGAGCGAGGCATCGGTCAGCGTGCCGGGCGTGACGATGCGCGTGACCTGCCGCTCCACCGGGCCCTTGGAAGTAGCCGGGTCGCCGATCTGCTCGCACACCACCACCGATTCGCCCAGCTTCAAGAGCTTGGCGAGATACTGCTCGGCGGCATGGTAGGGCACGCCCGCCATCCTGATCGGCTCGCCCGCCGACTGACCGCGCGTGGTCAGCGTAATGCCCAGCAGCCGCGAGGCCTTGACCGCATCGTCGAAAAACAGCTCGTAGAAATCCCCCATGCGGTAGAACACCAGCATGTCGGGATACTGGTTTTTGATGCCCAGGTATTGGGCCATCATGGGGGTGTGTTTGGCGGGTTCCACTAGACAAAAAGGAACTTGGCGCTTTATGCGCCAAGGTGTTTAGAAGCTGGCCAATTCAGGCAATACAGCCAATCGGCTGGAAAATCTCCCCGCTCATGGGTTCGTACTTCTCAGGGAGTTTGCCCGCTAGCTGAATCATCACCCGGCGGGCCATGGGGGCGTCAATTTCATTAACCCGTACCACATGTGCGCGAATATCCTGATATGTTTTCACCAGTTCCAGAATGTCATTCACTAAATAGCGAGGTGTCCAGCCAACAATTTGATAATCCTCGGTAGCAAGTTGAATTGCCAGCTTGGTTGCCGGGTTATTCAGTTCGACCGCAACCCGCAAGGATTCTCCCTGCCTGAGTAATTCCGCTCGTTTCTGGCCTGATTCAGATACATGTCTCAGACCATGCAGGAAGAATGTGCATGCGAAAGTGTTATCAGGTTCTCGATCGAGCTTAGGAAACACTTCAAGACTGTCGGTCTGACGTTCACCACCTGTTAGTGCCAGAATTTCAATTGGGTCCGCCTGTTCCCGTTCCATATGCAGGAGTTGCAGATACTCCTCAAAGTCCTTGCGTTGAGGATCAAGCACCCGATTCCGGAATAAGGGAAACAATTCGTCAGCTTCGTAACACTTCTTGAAATCAGGGAAAGCTAACAATGGCTCAAAACCAGCATCTTCCTTTGCTTTCAGCGCACCTTTGATATAACGGAACGAATAATGGCTATGCGGCACGTCGGCATCCAGCCGGCCCACCGGGAACCAGGCGCGGGATGCGCCGGGGGTTTGCCAAGCAAGAAATAGCGTTTTCATTTCAGTAGTTTTCTCAATTCGTTCAAAGAATAGCCAATCATTTCTCTGGCGAATGTGCGGGCCATGTCACTCATCCTGGCCGCAGGAATTTTTTCAATCGGTTTCACGAGCAAGTTTACGTCAATTTCACAGGTTTGCTGAAGTGCCGGGGCAAATATAGCCGGATAATCCTTAGTGCCCATTTCCACCAGTTTCAATGGACATTCCCCGTGAGGCGAAGCTGCTGACCAGTAAATCCCGCCACGCCCGCCCCGGATGTATTTACCCAGATGCTTGCTTTTTAGCAGCGCGGTTCGTTTTTCATCCCGCAATTCGCGCCCCAAAGAAGATGCATGGTCATAGGAGGGCGCCACAGTCGCCATGAGGCCGCCTTGCATATGGCCGGATTCATCCATTGAAATCACGTGGGGCTTGAGAAGCAACCCCCAGTTTTCGTGATGACGATCGGTATTGGAAATTACAGCATCCAGCACCAGATAGGCCGCCAACTCCATCAAGATGCTGTTGTGGTGCACCGGGTCTGGGAATACCTTTTCGATGGCTGACCGGATGTTGCTCAGGGTGTGATCGGACTGACGTTTTTGCTTGTATTGGTCATAGCCTAGCACCTGCCCCGCCAGAATTTCGTTACCGTGCAGCAATACCTCACCTGCCTCACGGTCGACAAACGACTTCACCGCGCAACCGAGCTTACCGTCAAAGCTTGCCAGTTCGACATGGGCGGCACGGACATCCATCAAGGCGGCAATTTCCGAGGCTACTTTCTCGGCCCAATCTTCGCCCGTGTCGTCCCGTGCGAATTTGAACAACCAAAGGCCGTCGTCTCGACGGAACCAGAACTTGGACTTGGTGCCAAGCTGTTCGGTGTCAACCCGCTGATCGCGTTGGACTTCGATGATTGGATACGAGTCTGTGTCTGCCATTCAACTATCAATGCATGATTTCGTCATCATGATCGTTCTCATTTTCCCAATCCTCAACCACCAGCGGTTCGTTCGCCAAATCCCACACCATAGAGCGGTACTCGATGGATAACCAATTGCGGAACATTTTCAGCGAGCGCTTTTTCGGCCATAGCGATTCATCCGTCAACCTGTTGTTAAGGCAGTGCTCGAAAAATAATCGCCAGCGTTTTTCCACCCATTTGATTGCATCCTGTTCATTGTTTACCGGATAGCGGCTTAGATCGCCGGGGATCAGAAATGCATCGCCATCTTGTCCCAGCTCTTCAAGTGTAAGTCGATCCAACGGCTCGGGGTCTGCGGATAGCAGCCAGTCGAGAACGGGTTGTTTGTAATGCAGAATGATGACGCTGCGGTTGAGGGTGTAGCGGGGGGAGGCAGTCATTCTCTTGGCTCCGGAAAATCAAATTTGCCCAGGTAAATACCACCGGCAAATAACACGTATCATAGGCCTTCGTAATACGCTCTCATTTTGGCCGCCATCAACTCCCGGCGCTGTTTAAGAAATTCATCAAACTGCGCCACATCCATGTCCATGATGGACTCCGGCACGCAGTTGGCGGCGAGGTTGACCTTGAGCGTGTCGGCATCGGCAATCGCGCCATACTTCAGCGGCCCGCCGCTGCATTGCGCCTGGATGTCCGCGAAGTAGGCGCGCGGCGGCTTGTTGCCGATCTTGATGTTGATCTCTTCCTGCGTATAGGCGTAGTTGGCGATCTGGTTGTATTGGCTGCGTGTGAGCCCGGCCTTCTTGAGCAGGTCGCGCGGGAAGATGTGGTGGATGTCGCCGAGATGGCTCACAAGCTCGCGCACCGTGATGTCCTTGGAAAGCATGCCGGTGTCGTTGGCGCGAACCTGCGCGGCGACGAACACCCAGAAGTAAGGGCTGCTGGTGCCGGAGGTTTCCAACTGCTGCACCAGGCCCACCTCCCAGAATGCGGG
>JACAED010000004.1 GCA_013389025.1 Hydrogenophilaceae bacterium | reverse complement strand
CTGGTCGGCGGGGAGCTGCACGGTGCCGTAGGCGTATCTGGCGGGGATGCCGGCGGCTCTGAGCAGTGCAATCTCCAAACTGGCGGTGTCGAAGGCGTTGCCGCGTTTGCTTTGCAGGGTGAGCTCGGCGCCCTGGATCGATCCATAACTTGGGATGAATTCGATGCTGTTCCTGACCCAGTTGTGAATCTGCACGGGGTTGTTGTTGAGGGCTGCGGCCTGGGCGCGGATGGCGGGGGTGAGCGGCACGTCTTCGGTCTCGGCCAGATCGGCGGCGGTGGGGGTCTGGCTGACGGTGGCGCCGGGGAGCACGATGCCGGAGAGGCTGCCGGCGGCGGCGAGGGTGTAGGGCTGCCAGCCGTGGAGTTTGCGCGGGTTGAACAAGCCTTGCTTGAAGCCCTGCTCGGTTTCGATGGGCGCCCTGACCTTGGCCTTGGGGGTGCCGAAGGGCAGTTTGTTGGGGTCGGTGGGGGTGTGGCTTTTCTGGCTGGGGTGGGCGGCCATGAAGGCGGCGAGTTGCTTGAGGGGCGCGCTCAGATCGGTCTTGCTGGCGTCGGCATCGAGCAGGGCCTGCATGAGGCGATCATACTCGGCGCGGCGTTCGTGGTAGTCACGGACGGCGGCATCGTGGCGCAGCAGGAGTTCGGCGGGAAGTTTGTTGTCGAGGAGGTGCTGGCGGACGGTGTCGAAGTCGGCATCGATGGCCGGGGCGAGTTGGGCAAGCTGGGCTTGTCTTGCCTTGAGGGCCTTGAGCTTGGCCACGCGGTCGATGGCGGGCTTGGCGGTCTTGCCGCGTTCGGTCTTGATCCGGAGGTCGGGGCCGATGGCGCGGGTGACCATGTCTTTTTCCGAGCCAGCCGGCGGGGCGGCATAGGCGGACTCGGGTTCGAGTTCCTTCAGGAGGTCGTGGATTTGGGCTAGCAGGCGGGATTGTTTTGCGGCGAGAGACTCGGGGGCGGCAGGACGGGGGGCGTGGGGCACGACTGCCTTGCCGGCCTTGAGTGCCTTGCCACCCTTCACAATCTTGCCGCTCTTCACCGCTTGCTGCATTTGCATCGCGGCTTGCAGCGGCTGGCTGACCAGGGACAGGAAACTGATCAATACTGCCCAGGCGGTGCGGCGGATGATGGTTTGACTGTAAAACATGTTGTCCCCTTTGTCTTTCTTGCTCTGGCTAGCGTTTATTTCGAGTTGTTGAATGTTCGATTGCCCCCGGCCTCTCTACTTGGAGAAAGGCCGGGAACCGTTCTGTCACTGCGTCTTGAACCACATCCATTCCGCTTCCTTGATGGCCATGTCCAACTGGAAGCGCACCTCCTTGATCGAGACGGTCTTGATCTTTGCAAGCGTATCGATCGCGGCCACCAGTTTTTCGATCGTCTCGGCGTGATTTCCATAAGCCGCCGTGGTTTTCGCCTCGTCGATCTTCGCGATGGCCTGATCCCGGTATTCCCGTTCTTTCTTGAGGGTGATGGGAAGCTGCTGGATTCCCAGCACGGTTGCGTTCAGGTTTTGCAGCGCCGAGGCGGTGCTGACCGTCGAAGTGACAGGATCGCCATAACGCTGGTAAACGCCGTTCTTGACCGCGCCCGCCTCGGAGACGAATACATGGCCGCCAGGCAATTCGGGCAGGCGGATCAGCACGCTCACGGTCCGGCTCGCTTCCTTGCCCAGGGCAAACCGCCATACCGCTTGCGGATGGTCCGCATCCGGTACGGTAGCCGGCGCAAGGCTGGAGGAGAGATAAACCGCGCCGGCAGGCAGATCGAGCCTGAGTTCAGTCTCGGTATCCACGCCCTGGTTGGTGACCGTCATCTGGAATTCGACCACATCCCCGATCAGTTGCGTAGCCGCCAGCGGCGGTTTGGCCCAGGCAAGGCCCTGGCTGAATGCACCCTTCCATCCGGAAGAGGCCATCGGCACGCTTTCGACCAGGTCAAAGCCTTCCATCAGGCCATGGCCATAGCCGAAGAGGTTGACCGCAACCGCTGTCGGATCGCTATCCCCCAGGCCGAAACGTCCTGCCGTCTGCCCGGTGGTCGGTTTGAGCTTGAGACCGCGGCCTGCCGCGGGCAGCGCGGCTTGCTCAAACGGCGCGGACAGGTACACGGTCTGGCCGGTGTGCCCCAGCTTGCCGTGAATCTGGACGCCCGCCACTTCATCCAGTGTCTTGTTGCGCTCGTCATGGATGCCGTCGAACAGCACGGTTTCGCCCCTGAACGCGGCTTCGCGGATTTCCTCGTCAAGCTGCTCATGCATTTTTTCCACCTTGCCGGAAATCCAGTAGGTGTTGTATTTCCCGCTGCGCACTTCGCTCAGGAAGACAGCCGGGTCGGCCGTCACAAAATGCCCGATTGACTGTTCCGTGAGCATGGCATGGATGCTTTCCGACCTTTGCAGACTGCAATGCGGTTCCGCATCGTGTTCGCAATGCTCGTCATGGCCTTCGTGGCTTTCGTCGTCCGGATGTCCATCGTGGTCTTCGTCATCGGCATGGCCATCGTGGTCTTCGTCATGCTCGACATGCTTGCCGCAACCCGCCAGCACCAGCAGACGGGCGTTGTTGCCAAGCTGGTTGGAAAGGTCGAGCTTGATCATGTCTTTCTTGATCTTGAAGATTTCCTGGGCCAGCGTCAGGGACTTGCCGCCGGTTTCAGCCTGCAATATGGCGGCATAGGTTTCACCGCCCAGGCCGGTCGCGGTCCAGTTGGCCCCTCCTGCATACAACCCGCCGGCATCGATATCGATTGTTACCGGGAATTGGGCAAGCACCTGCTGCGTTTCTGGCGACACAATGGACAGGATCAGCGGAAGCCCGGCTATCGCTGCGTTGCCGTTATTGCTGACGCTGTAGGCAATGGAAACAGCCTCCCCCGCGCCAAATTCCTGCGCTGGCAGTATGACCGCGCCAGTCAGCCCGAATCCTGTTTCGGAAGAAGACTGCACCCGGTATTCCGCCACTTGCTGATCGAAAGTGCGTCCGTCCGCGTCCAACAGGGTCTGTTCGACACGGTAAATGCCCGGCGCGGCATTCAGGAAGGCATGGTCCGTCGTGAACTGGCGCGACAGGCCAGGCGGCAGTTGCAGGATGGAATGTTCCTTCATCTGCACCAGGACACCTGATGGGTCAAGCACGCGAATGACCAGCCGCAGGTTCTCCAGCAGCACATTGAGGGAGCGATTGGTCACGCGGGAACTGATTACCACGCGGTCGCTCGGGGCATAGGTCTGGCGGTCCAGGCTTAATTTGGAATAGGCCGTGGCTTGTCCCTGATCGGCCAGCACCTTGAATCCGGCGCGCGCCACGGCGACAGCCTCGCCGTTCTCGTACAACCTGGCAACGGCCACGTAGCTGCCCGGCACGATGGAGCCGATTGCATGTCCGGCGCTGAACGGAAGGGTTTCGCCCCCGCCCAGGACCGCGGGCTGGTCGATGACCGGGGCGACGAGCACGCCGGAGGCATCTTCTATCTCCACCCGCAAGCCGCCCGAGACCAGGCGCGTGTTCTGGTTGGTGAGGGAACCCGAGATCGATGCCGTGGCGCCGGCAGGGTATTCGGGCTTGTCGGTGGATACGGCCAGATCCACGAGATTGCGCACATGGACACTGGGCACGTCGACGGGCAGTTGCACCTGCTGCGGCGAGAAACTGTTCTGGAACAGCAGGTGGCTGCTTTCCATGACCGGCCGGTTCTCGCCCAGGATCAATCCCGTCAATTCGGTAACGCCGCTGATGGATGCGCCCTGGGCGCTGACGTCGCGCAGGCTGAAGACATACTCTGTCCTGCCATCGGCAAGCGGCACCACGGCGGAAGGCGGCCGGTTGAAGCCGGTTAGCGCCTGCCCGGGCTGTGCCAGCAGATGGGCTTCGACGCTGATCGCGCCACAGGTCACGGGCACTTGCCAGATTTCATTGACGTAGTCGGCCCACATCAGGATGCGGCTGCCGAAGCGGTCGAATGACAGGTAATCGATGTCAGACAAGCGCGAGCTGATCTGCAAGCCATCGAACAGGGCGGAAACCTGGCCGGTTCGCGCTACAACCTGGGCGAGGATGTGCTCTTCGCCGCTCTGCTTGATTTTCTGCCAGTAATAAGGCGCGATATAGAAATTGTCCGCGCAATCCGCCGCGATGTTGGGATAGCCGTCCCCCTCAAACGCCGGATCGTTGACGCCATCGCCCTTGCTGTAGAGCAGCATGGACGAGCCGTACGGCTTGATCATCGAGACGATATCCGATTCGTTCTGGACATACACGTTATCCTTGCCGTCGATGGCGATGCCGCGCGGGTTGGGCAGGCCTACCGTGGTGAATGTCGATACCGCGCCCGTGACCGGATTGACCTTCATCAGGTTGCCGGGCGCGCCGACGAATACCTCGTCTCGGCTGTTGACTGCCACGCCGTTGACGCGGGTGACGCCAAGATCAGCCACCACCGCCTTGGCTCCATCCGTGGTAATGCGGATAAGTTCAAAGCGTCCCGTGGAGGCGTTCTTTGAAGCGAGGTAGAACCGTTCCAGCGAATCTACCGCAAGACCGAATGCCAATGTGAGGCCGGTTGCAATTGCCTCATTCACACCCGCCACGGTTTTGCGGTACAGGCTGGTTGCGTCGCTGTACCAGAGATTGCCCGCCTTGTCGCCGACCATGCCATAGGGGCGGCCGATGGTCGTAAGAGGGCGAACCAGGCCCGTTTCCACCCTCGACAGCGAAACGAAATCCGCGCCCGCCACCCTGAGATTGAAGGGCACGGTCTGGCTGCCAGGCGATTGTTCCTCGCTGGTGGTGGACAAGAGCCCTTGCGCGTGCGGCCCGGCATAAAGGTAATTGGAAACCTTGCCGATCACGCCGGGCACCGTGACTTCCGCCTTGAAACCGCCGCCGTAGGGAGGTACCCATTCGCCATAATCCAGCGTCAGCAGGCTCTCGCCCGACGGCAGCGAGGCAACCGGCATGGATTTGGTGAACACGACGGTTCCCGCCGCGGGCGGTTCCTGCGGCTGGCTGATGGTCAGGCGATAGACCGAGTAGCCGCTGCCATCCCCTGCCAGGAGCGCATTGCTTTCGGCAGACAGCCCATGCAGACCGTATATCGGCTTGTTGGATACAAGCGACGCAATACTGATGGGAGTGACCCCTCCGGCCTGATCGACCATGGCCATGGCCGCGCTGTCTCCGCCCGCCAGCCAGCCACCGGCAATCCGGGCAAGCGACCTGGGCTGTGCAATGCCTGTATCCGCCAGAACGTCGAGCTGGCCGGACTGATAAACAGTCAAGGCGCCGTTGCCATTAAGCAGATAAGCCTTGTCATCCAGCAAGCCGATGGCACGCGTGCTGTTGATGCCGGAAGCCACCAGAGACCAAGCGCTGCCGTTGAATCTGAACACCCTGCCCTGTGAATCCACGCTAAGGATATCGGCGCCTTCAACCAGCATTTTCTCGGGCTGTCCAGGCATCGCCGGCAGCGCGGTTGCGGCACCCGTGGCCGGATTCAGCCGGTCGATCGCCCCGGATCGGCTAACCAGCAAGGTTCCGGCAGGTTCGGCCGCCAGATAGCGTGGGGAGGAAACTCTTGCAATAAATGTAAGCGGCTCGCCCTTGCCTTCCAGGCGGCTGATCGAGGACGAACCATAGTCAGCCAAGTAAATCCTGCCATCGGGTGCAACAGTAATGCCCCAAGGGGTGGTCAGGCCGCCAAAATCCTGCAAGGTGGCGTAACTTGACCCGTCAAGCGTAACGACACGGCTGATGGCATTGTCCCCAACCGTAATCGCGCCATCCTGTCTGGCTGCAATGCCCGTCAGGTTTGAAGCGCCCGCCACGCTCCTTGCCGCAGTCCATGCAGTGCCATTCCATCTATACAGATTGGACGTGTTATTGGTCGCAAACAGGTCCGCACCTCTGACCGACAGGTAGGAGGCGTACAGGGAACCACCCAGTAGTTGCGGAATCTGTCCGGGCGTCATCTGGAACATCCGGCCATTTCCGTCCACAAAGCGCAGCCCACCCGTCAGCCAGACCGCATCCCTCGGACTGATAAAACCCGTGATGCGCCCAAGCAATGAACCCGAAGCATCATAACGGTTCAGATCATGATTGCTGCTGTAAACAACATTAATCACACCAGCAGCATCACTAATCGCCGAGGTGACCTGGGAGATGCCATTTATTTTTACGAACGCGGCGGTATCCGGGTTTACCCGATACAGCCGGCCATAGTTTGTCCAAACCAGCAGTTGGCCGTCCAGACCTGCTTCAGCCCAGTAGGCATATTCGTTATTGGGAACAGCCAAGGGCGTCACCGTGAAATCGGTTTCGGTGCGGTAAAGTTTGCCGCCCGCCATGACATAGAATCTGCCGGTGTTGTCAGCGCTTAGCGCCTGGACCGTGGTTGGGAATGCCGCCAGCGTGGTCAAGGCGCCCGATGAATCCAGCTTTTGTATGACGGAACCGCTGGTGACAATGATGTCGCCCGCCTGACTGACTGAGACGTCATAGGAATAGGAAGCCAGCGTTTTGACCTTGGAGGCATTGCCCGTGCTATCGATTCTATAGACGTCGTAACTCGACAGCGCCACGAGCCCGCCCGACTGCGGGTCATGCGCGATCTTGCGGTAGGCTCGTCCCCTGGACCAGATGGCAGGCACGCCACCCTCCACCAGCGTGATGAAATTGTTATTTGCGACCCAGATTTTTCCATCCGGCGCAGCCGTCAGGTCTTGCGGGTTGAGCAGAACGGATTCGATACGTTCCAGCAGGGCGCCATCCGGTCCGATATGGGCGATGCGGTTCTGGCCTTGCTCAGTCACCCAGACTTCGTTGGCAGGAGTGACCGCAACGCCATAGGGGCCAGACAACCCTGTGATGAAATTGGACTTGCCGGCGCCTGAAGATACCCTGACGACCGAACCCGCCCCATAGCTTGCCACCAGCACATCGCCCGCGGACGTGAAATCCAGGCCGTGTGGCGAACTGATTCCCGTCGCGACCACCGATACCTGACCCGCTACGTCTTTTTTTCTGAGTGAGCCGTCATCGCCCGCGACATAGAGATTGCCACCGGCATCGTACTTCATGCCTTGCGGACGATTCGCCAGCCCCTGGGCATACAACTCCGATGTGCCGGATGGGGTAACGCGATAGACCGCGCCATCACCCCACGTCGTCACAAAAAGATCGCCTGTTCCGTTGATTGCAATATCGGCTGGCTGAGACAGCCCGCCAGCCATCGTGCTGAGCGTGCCATCCTGCGCTATTTTTACGATGCTGCCGCTGCCCGAATTGACGACAAGGTAGTTGCCCGCTCCGTCTCGCGCGATTCCCTTGGGAACGGACAGGCCATTGGCAAAAGCCGAAATCGATCCGCTTGAACTGAGTTTGACGAGCGAGCCATCACCCGAGTTGCTGATCACATAACCGCCCGCTCCATCGGAAACGATGCCGACCGGTGTGCTGAGTCCGTTGCTCCACAAGACGGTTTCCGTGCCATCCGCATTCCGCTTCACCAGCGCTTGCTTACCTGCTCCGACGCCTGTGGCGTATACCTCGCCGGCTGCATTGACATCAAACCCTGTCAGGCTGGTCAGGCTCGCGATTTTGATCTCGGAAATAACGCCAGCCTGGGTGATTTTCCACAGCCTGGCATTCGTATCGGCCACCCACACGTTGTCAGCCGCGTCGACCAGAACATGGATCAGAGTTGGCACGCCGGTTGTCTTGGGTACCGTCGCAAATACGGTTGCATTGCCCGCCGCGTCGATTTTGATGATGCGTCCATCGTTATACGCGGTCTTGACGGTATACAGGCTGCCCGACTTGTCCCGCGCCAGCGACCTCGAAGGATTGAGCAGGGAATTATTCGTTATCTGGCTGACCGAAGTTTCCGGTCGGGTTGAAACGCTGGTATCGGGATGGTCGAGCGTAACGGCCAATTCGGCTGTTGCGGAATCGATGGGCATGTTGCCGAAGTTACCCAATTGCGCCGTGAAATTTACCGGGATGCCGGATCCCGCCTGGGTCAGCGGCGGCGTGACGCCTAGACCGCCACCCAAGAGCGCTTCATCCCGTACCATGAAATTCGCTGTGCCCTCCGCCACCACGCGGCCGCTGGTATCGTATGCGCGCACCAGAATCGTGTGTTGACCACCTGGTTCGCGATTCATGAAATGCGACAGTTCGATGTCATGGCTGCCTGCCGCGGTAATCGTCACCGGCAAATTGGGCGGATTAAGCCCCAGGCCCTTGGCATTGGCGGGCATTTCAAAGGAAAAAGTGTTCAGCGAATCCAGCACCTGAGCCTCGATGACCAGGTCAACCGAGGAGGCATTCGAGTTGTTTATCTTGACGTCGACTTCAAGCTCGTCATAAGGCGCATAGTATGTCTTGTTCGGGATGATTTCCGAGATTGCTATGCCGCTGGGCTGTAATTTCAGCAGGGGAAAGTTGGCCGTAACGTTGCCCGGACTGGTCAACACCAGGTTGAAACTGGCCGACTGATATCCCTCGGCACTCACGTTGACAAGCAAGGCGGCGCCGGTCACATTGGCCAGGGAGTATGTTCCGTCGGCTGCCGTCACCGCGCTTAATGCCGTTCCCTGTATATGAATTTGCGCATTTGCCAGCGCCACCCCGGATTCCACATCCGTCACCGTGCCACTCAAGATCGAGACATCCGGCAGTCTTTTCAGGGCCAGTTTACCCAGGTCGTTCACGCCCACGCTAAGGCTGCCGGACGCGGTAAGCCCTTGATATCCGCTGGCGGAAACGGTTAGTGTGAATACACCCGTTTCAAGCCCTGTGTATTCGAAGCTACCATCTGCGGCAGTCGTCTTGTTCACGCCACCGAGTGTCACAGCGCCCCCAGAAATCGCCGCGCCGCTGACGGCATCCGTCAATTTTCCTCTGAGGGTTGCGGTCGCCGGTGCGCTGCTTGTGTAGAGCGTCGGCGAGAATGTATAGGAAACGCCAGCCGCAAAACTGACATTCGCGCTGGCTGTCAGATACCCTGACTTGGCTGCGGTAATTGTGGCAGCCCCCGGGCTCAAGCCCGTGAGGCTGTATGTCCCTGTGCTGCTAGTCACGGTTGAGACGGTTCCAACCGATACCACGGCACTGGCAATAACCGTTCCATTGCTTGCCCTCACCACACCCGAGATGGAGGCCATGAGCGCCTGTTCCTTGAGCGCAATGTCGCTGATGGCGACGGCTTCTCCGGATATCACCGTCACAGTCAGTTGCCGCGGCTCGTATCCCAGCTTGGAAACCCGCAGCGTATAAGTGCCGGGCGTTACCCCGCTGAGCGCAAACCTGCCATCCGTCCCGGTGGCTATGCTGTAATTCGTGTTTTCGAGCAATTGGACTGCCACTTGGGGAATCGCGGCGCCATTCGCCATATCGATCACCCTGCCGGAAACCTCGCCTGTGGTCGAAACAGGCTGGGGCGGCTTGGACGATGCCCACAGCGCCCTCAATGCCAGCGCGGTAAGGTAGGGATCACTCAGCCACGAGCCATCTGCTCCTTGGGCTGTTAGTAATTTGCTCGACAACGGGCCGATCACATCGGCAGCACTGGTTTGTCCCGACAAGGCGATCAGGGCAGCCGCAGAGTCCAGAATGTCGGGATACGAACCAGCCGAGCGTTGCGACATCAGCCAGTCACGTGCCCTACTTGTCATCGATCCGACGGTGTAGACGCTGTACCACTCCTGCACCGCTGACAGAACCACAGAAGTAACGAAGACATTTCCCTGGCTGTCGCTCACCCAGCTCCCATCAGCACCCTGTGCGCTACCCAGGTAAGCCAGACCTTTGCTAACAATCTGAGAAACATTGAGTCCGTTTCCAGCCAAGGTTCTCGCAGCCATCAAAGCGAAAGCCGTATCAAGGGGGTTGCTCTGATATTGAAAAATGCCGCCAAAACCGCCATCCGGATTCTGGCGTGAGATCAGTTCATTCAGCACGTCCGCAGGATTGGCCGATCCCGTTGAAATCAGAAGCCTGCGCGAGGAGTACTCGTTGTTATTTTCAGATTCTGCCTGAATGGCTGCCGTCAGAGAGGGGGGAAGTGAAGCCAAATCACGCAAGGCATAGGCGGATTCCGTCCTGGCCTGGAATGGTGTGGCAACCGATGCAGCTTCGGAAGTCAAGGACCCGTCGGGCTGGATCTGTGCTTGCAGCCAGTTCAATCCATTTTGCAGGGCAGGATCGAGCGCTTGTGCCGAGGTCGAGCTGACGATAAACCCTGCAAGCAAGGCCCAGGACGATATCGCGGCAAGCAGTTGCCTAAAGAATGGGGTTTTACAGAATACCCCATGTAAATTTGGCGCAAGTCTATCAACAAGCTCGATAAAAGCTTTGAAGGAACCCAGCATGATTCTCCCCAGTTATTCGTGTTATCTCTTGTTCTTCGCCCAGCGCTTCTGCAATCAGGGCGGCCATCGCCTTGACCATATTGGCTATCTCTTATGCAGCGCTGGTCAAAATTTTTTGCAGCCGAACCGTACCAGACCAAGGCGAATTTTCATATATGCCAAAAGT
>JACAED010000027.1 GCA_013389025.1 Hydrogenophilaceae bacterium | reverse complement strand
GACTGCATCCAGGCGGGCATGTAATGGGGGCCGAACATTCTCTGGCAGCGAGTGGATGGCCTTCAACGCCTGCTCGAACATTCTCACAAGTGCGTCGAAGTAGCCCTCATCCTGCAAACCGACATCATCGCTGAACCCGGCGGCCCGCTCGCAATAGAACACCATCAATTCCGCGAGCCCTTCAACCTGCCCGATGGCTTTCTTGTAATCCGAGATAGCCTTTTTCGCCTTCGACACCGAGGTGTCCTGGTTCTTGAACAGATCCGGCCACAGCCAGCGGTCGATTGTGGCCTTGTACGGTTTCAGCACGTCGTCGCCCAGTGCGAAGCGAGCGTGCAGGAAGGCCTGGTTGTCCTTGCTGGCAGCGTAGAGGTCTTGCACCAGTCCAAACAGGCCGGCACGGTCAAAGTCGGCCAGCTTGGCCTTGACGTCGATCCAAGTGGGGGCGTTACCTTTCCTAGCCATCGCGCTCTATTACCCTCTCTATTACCCTTACTAAAGGGTAATTACCCTTTCTTTGGCTCCGGCCGCTGCGCTTAACTTTGCCTGCGGCAAAGTTAGCCTTTGCCGAAACTTCGTTTTCGCCACTTCGCCGCCGGCCCGCGCCCTTGGCACTCGACCTTGCCTGCCGCCTGCTGTTCGCGGAGCACCCGGCGCACCATGTCACGACTGACGCCTGGGCAGCGCAGTTCCAGTTGCGCGACGGAAAACTCCCCGGCGAACTGCTCGATGGCCGCGTTCACCTGATCGGTCTTCGCGCCACGCGGTGCCTTGGTCTCGCCCACGCGCTCGGCAAATTCCTTGTAGGCCGTCTTCAAGATGAACAGCACATAGTTGATGTAAGGCCACGGGTCGTGCTTGCCCTCATGCCAGCCCTGCGAGCTCTTCTCCAGCGTCTCGTAGTAGCGATCCTTGTTCTGCTCGACCAGGCGCTCCAGGCTGATGTACCGGCCCACCTCGTAACCAAGCTGGTAGCTTTGCAGCAGCCAGAGCAGGCGCGACACCCGGCCGTTGCCGTCGCGGAAAGGGTGGATGCACAGGAAGTCGAGATTGAAGGCCGCCAGCGCAATGAGCGGCGGCACCCAGCCTTCATCCAGGCAGCGGCGCCAATCCAGCACCAGATCGGCCATGCGCGCTGGAGTCTCCAATGCCGGCACCGTGCGAAACCTTACCCGCTCGCGGCCATCCGGGTAGCGCTCGATGATGTCGCCATCCCTTTCCTTGTACTGCCCGGCATCCCAAATCTGTCCGCGCGTCAGGGCGTGCAGTCGCTTGATCGCCTGCTCGTCGAGCGGAATGCCCGTTGCCTCGGTGTGAATCCAGGCCAGCGCGTCGCGGTAGCCGCGTACCTCTTCCTCGTCGCGGTCGCGGAACAAGGGCTTCGGCGAAACCAGAATATCGCGCACCCTTGCGGGATCGACCGAGACGCCCTCGATGCGGTTCGACGACACGGCGCTTTCAATCATTGCGTGCTCGCGCAACGCTTTCAGTCGTTGTGGCGACTGGTGCGTGTAAAGCTCCTGCTTGCCGCGAAACTCGCCGAGGTCGGAGAGGTACCAGGCTGTCGCAGGCGGTATCGCTGCCTGACCGGAAGCGAATTGGCGCAGTGTCTTCATGGCCGACCGGGCGAAACCAGTGTGAGGCTGATCATGCTGAGTCTGGCAATGATTATCTTGCAGCCCTTTCCCTAAGCACAGCCTCCTGATCCGACCGCAATGCCACGACACCATGTACCCTATCAGCCTCCCCGCCCGGTTTGGCTTTCACCAGCATATCGCCTCGACCCAGCAGATCTTCGGCACCGGTTTCGTCGAGAATGATTGTGGACTCTGTGCCTCGCTGCACGGTAAGGGCAATACGCGCAGGGATGTTGCTACGTATAAGACCAGAAAAGGTTTTTGCATCTGGACGCTGGGTGGCTAATATTAAGTGGATACCAGCAGCACGAGCCTTTTGCGCCAACCTGACTATGTGGTCCTCTATATCCCTGTCTTGCAGAACGAGGTCGGCAAGCTCCTCAATGAAGACAGCTATATATGGCAAGGCCATTCCACGCTTACGCGCTTCGATAATATTGGTGACACCGGCAGACATGAATCGCTGATATCGTGAATCCATTTCGGCCACAAGCTCGAGAATACGCTCGCGTGCCATCGAAATATCAACTGCAACAGCCCCGCCGTATAGGAAATCGCTGCCCTCATAAACCGAAAACTCAACCTGCTTCGGATCGATCAACGCCAACTGAAGCAGTGCAGGTGGTAGTCGAAGAATTAACGACAAAATGAGCGAATGCAGGCATACACTCTTACCACTACCTGTCGTGCCGCCCACTAGCAAATGCGGCGCGGATGCCAAGTCGAAAGAGTATGGAATACCCAATACATCGACACCAGGGAAGACAATAAGCTTGTCTTCATCGACTGGCGTAGAGGCAGCCCACTCCCGCAGGCGTGCAAAAGGCACCGGTTGCCAAGTGCTTTCCGGGCGTGGCACGTCCAAACTAATGGTCTTCGCTTCGTCACCAGGGCCGAGTGTCGGCTTGGCCTTTTGCAGGTTGAGTACAAGACTCAACCGATCCATGCCTTTTTCCAGCTTCGGCTTCTGATTTACATCTGCAAGATAGACTTTGTAGCGAGTCACGCGCGGGCCATGGGTAAAGCCGCGAACCTCGGCGGTCACCCCGATTTCGGCTAGCGCCTTTATCAGTGCAGCCGATATATCGGCCGGCTTCTCGATGGCAGTAGTCTCCGGCCGCTTCGTGGCGGCATTCGGCGCCTCGTCGGGCAATTCCGCGCGCCTGACAATTAGAGTTTCGAGAAATTTGTCAAAGTCGCCTGACGCTCCTTGCCAGTCCTGCAACAGGAGCATTGCTCCACGATGCCAGTGTTTTCTGACAGCAGTCCTGAAGGCATCCATTGAATCAACGGGATCGAGCCCATGCCGACAAGCGTGGGTGACAATCAAGCCAACCCATACGCCAATATCTTCCTGCGTAAAAAGGGAGGCCGCAGGAATCTCCAACCCCTTAGCGTCGATGCCGTTGCTAGAGAACGAGCCGAGCGCCAATGAACGCCCGATAGCAAGACGCGCCACATTGGCCTTGGTCGATAAGCCCAGATTACCCATTAGGGCAACTGTGACCTTGTCAGCATCGGCACTCGTGCGGAAGCGCGAATTGGCAATCACGGTCATCGGCAGCGGCTCCCAATGAATTTCTGTTTGCGATGCCAGTCGAGGTGCTTCTGGCTTGGGCGATGCTCAACTGCAAGCCGAGACAAGTTGACACGGCGAGAATGATACGCTTCGAGCGACAACTGGTTCGGAGCATCTTCGGTAAACATATCGCAAGCGACAATTACGTCATAGTCGTGACCCAACGTCCACAAACCATGGTCAAATGCCCAATGATGGTTTCGGCATAGTGCCATGCCGTTCGTAATGTCATCATTCCTGCTTTGGGAGAATTGATGGATGTGAGCTGCTTCCACCAAGGCAATTCCGGATGGTAGAAGCATCTTCACGCCACATAGCAGGCATGAGTAGCCATACAACGGCACGATCTGAAGCCGAAAGCGGATATCTCGCCCTTGACGAACTTCTGCAGATGTCCCAGATGATACCTGCTCATCAAGTTGTGTCGACAGATTGCCTTCAATGCCGAGAATTACATTCAGCTTTACCTGTTCGTCGGGTAGAAACCAATTGCCGCCAATCAACACCCGCCGCATTGCATCCCTACTTCGCCGATCCGTCATCAATGCAAATAGATCCTCTGGAAGTTCCGCATGCTTGATGACGCGATTGAGTAGTTCGACAGATGTTGGACGAATGCTGCCAAGGGCGGCATCCAAACCATCATGGGCAATATGGTGAAAAATGCCGTCGCTTTGCAGATAAAAAAACGGAAGCTCGACACGCCCCACGGCACGACCTCGCGCACCGACAATTTCCCAGTAGCCTAGAAAGCGAAATGCCAATTCTGGAGTGAGCCTTACTTGTGGCGTGGTTATATCGCCGCTCTCGACTAAGTCGAGAATGGTGAGCAGCAACAATGGCTTGTGTGGCGCCGGTGTTCTCGACGCGCGGTCGACACGCAGCTTCTTGAATCGTCTCAGCCAGTCGGCAAGCATCTCTGGATCAGTGTAATGAGCGAGGATTTGGTGCCGCCATAGTGGCAAGTCGTGAATCGGAGAACTCCAATAACGGCTTGAAGTGGTGGTTACCAGAATCGATGAAGCCTTGCAGACTCTTATCCTTTTCGACAACGGTGCATGTCCAGCAGCCAAACCGGCTATTTCGAGTTCCGCACCCAGGGGCTTCGGTTTGACTCAGCACCACCGGACACTCACCGCCCTCGGCATCACGATAGAGCTGGAACAGGTCGCGGTGATTGCCGCCCCAAGGGGCATGGAACGATCCAAGGATTTCCCACACATCGTCAGTCGTTAAGTTGACGATGGGGCGATAGATCAATGCACCAGTCAAATCAGTATGAGGCGTCAAGTTCGAGCCCCTATCGTTTTGTCTCTTGTCGATGGAGCGCTGGCGAGTTTGACTTTCATCCCGGCGTACACCAAGAACAACGATGGCAGCACCATACTGTGAAATGTTGCGCTTGATATATCCGCTTGTTGGTTGGATTTTCAGTCGATCAGTGCACCAACGCATAGTTAGGTTTGGACTTGGATAGCCTTTGCCGATCAGTAGGACCCAGAATGTCTTGTCTGGCTCCGGGTGAGTACGCGCAACGGTAATCGGAAGATTCAAGTTTAGTGCAGCCGCTTCGATGCGCTTGGTTACGACATCGAGATGCGCGATTACCAATGGGCTCTCAACCATTGTGTCGTTCGACACAATATGGACTTCGCGCGTCCGTTGTGATGGCGGTATAGATAGCAGTGCCTCGAAAACTCCGTGGGCGACAACGGTACTGTCCTTCCCTCCGGAGAATCCAACAACCCAGGGAAAGCGGTGGGCAGGGTCGAGATATTCGTCGCGAATGCCACGAACAATATCCCGCCAACGCTCAGTAATTGACTCTTCTTCGGTTGTTTCTGTGCGCTCGCCCATGAAAAAACCCAACGGAAGATCAAGGATACTTGTTGCAAACCCAGAATTTCCAGATGTATTTATTATCTCGTCCATGCTATTCCTCCGCTTACGAGCGGATTGTCAGATGTTGCCAGAAAGAAGGCACACGGTCTATTTGTATGGCATCTCCATGCTTGCCACCCATCTGCATCAAAATTTCCTTCAAATTCATGTCGAAAGCCCGGGGGTTATAAGCCGTACTCCTGAAAAATAAGATGCATAACGTCGAGTATCGCGCGTAAGAATAGGATGGCCTGATACAGCAGCATGCGCGCCAATGAAGAAATCGGCCAGCACGTTGCTCTTCTTCCCACCCTGCCGGCGATAGCGGACGAAGGCCTTGCCAGCGAGGAACAGCGCGGGCCGGGGAATCTCAATCATCGCCAGGCCCAGCTCATCGACGGTGCGATCCAGGGCCTCGACGGTCGAGAACGTCAGCGACAGTTCCGAGTAGATGACCGGGTTGATGACGAGGCGATGAATCTGCGACTGCGCCCGCAGCTGGCCGATGGACCAGTCCGCCCATTCCGGATCGTCCTCCAGAACGTCGACCAGCACATTGGTATCGACCAGCAGCATCAGTCATTCACCGCGCAGCAGGGCCATCAAATCGTCGGTGCGCCACTTCACGTCGGCCTTGCCGCGCGCCGCCTCGAAACGGTCCGGCTTGCGGCTGGGACGGGCGCCGACCTTGTGGATGACCACCTCGCCCTCCTTGTTAACAGCGAAGTCCACCGAGGAACCGGGCGCCAGGTTGAGTGCATCGCGGATCTGCTTCGGAATGGTGACCTGCCCCTTGCTGGTGAGAGTCGTTGCCATGACGCCTCCTTCGTATTACGAGAAACCTGATTGTAATACCCCAACCCGACGCATGCAAATTGGGCGGACAGATTCTGCTTGGCTTCCTGATCGAACAGCGCGTTCATGGCTTCGTCATCAATCAAATCAGGGAGCCCACGATGAACGCCAAGCCAACCGCCCTCGATGTCTACCTCGCCCGCACTGCCGCTATCCACGCCAAGTTGGAACGGCTGCAACAGCTCGCCGATGACCACTTCGGCCACGACCCCGATGCGATCCATTGGGGTCACGTCGGCGACCTCGGGCGGGTGGAGGCGGGTCTGGACGAACTGCTGGCGATCTTCGGCGGCGACGAGTGACGGCACCCATCCACCAACGGAGATCATCATGACAGCCGAAGCCAAACTGACCGATACACAGACCGCCGTCCTCAAGGCCGCCGCTGGCCGCGCCGACGGCAACATCGAACCCTTGCCCACCAATCTGCGCGGCGGCGCCCGCACCAAAGTCATCGACGGCCTGCTCGCCAGAGGGCTCGTCGTGCAAGCCGAGGGCCACTACCTGCTCACCGACGCCGGCTATGCCGCCGTCGGCAAACGTCGTCCCGCCCCCAAGGGTATCCAGAAAGCGGACGCCCCCGATGCCCTCACAAAACGTGAGGGTACTCCGCGCTCCATCCGCCCCGGCACCAAACTGGCCGCGATCATCGAGGCGATGCGCCACCCAGGCGGCGCGACCATCACCCAGATGATGGCCGGCACCGGCTGGCAGGCCCACACCGTCCGGGGCGCAATTTCCGGCATGGTCCGGAAGCGCCTCGGCTACGAGGTCGTCACCGAGAAGGGAGCAAACGGGCAGCGGGCCTACCGCATCGCCTGACTGCAAACCATCCAAGGGTCTGCGCGTACCGCAGGCCCTTTTTTTCGGCCAAATCTCACGGTGGCCGTTTTGCCGATTTTCGGCCCTGAAACCGCCGGAAACCCGCGCCAGCACTGGCTGGAATTGGGGTGACCGTTTTTCAGTTCGGAGGGGGGGGGAATTCAATTCACACCCTTTGCCGAGGTGCAAACCGCAAACCCTGCAAACCTCGGTTTGCACCCTGACGCTATCGAAGCGCCGCGCTCGCGCCCCCCGTATCGGAATTTGGCCAGGAAGGACCCCTTCCGTAAAATGACCCATGCGAAACCTGCGAATCCCGCGAAGGTGCGCACTGTGACTGGACTCCCGGCTTGCGCATCGCCTGCGACGGATGCGAATCCGCCGGCCATGCGCACGATTCGCACCGCATCGCACTGGCGCAAAGCCATACGGCACAAGGCGTTTCGCGGCATTCGCACGATTCGCAAGCACAACAACGAGAAACCATGGCGACACCACCGGCATCCGATGAGCAGACTGATGGCCCCGACGACGGGCCGGATGCTGCCGTGCCTGCCGGCGGCCCGTTCAATGCCCTGACCGACGACCTCAACGATCTACGCCTCCAGCACGAGCATTGCTGGCTGTGGCCGCAGATCACCCTCGAGATCGACCGCCTCGATGACGTGCTGAAAGGGGGGCGGCAACTTCTCGAACCGCTGACCACCGATCGCCCCGACTGGGCAATGAAAGCCTGCATCGGCATCGCCCGATCCAGCCCTGCCATCCACCAGCATGTCGAACGCTACGACAGCTACGCCCAGGCTGCCCGCAGTCTCTGGACGACTTTCATTCCAGCCACGCCACCCACCCTGACCGACGCGCAGATCTACGCGGCCATGGCCATGCATGAGGCGCGCATGGCAGCGGAAACCTATTGTGAGATCGCCGCCGGCATCGAAGAAGAAATGGCGCAGGCCGGCGTCGGCCACGACGATGAAGATGAGATCGTCGAACTGCGTTGCGATATCGCCGGATGGGAACGCTGGCACTGGCACTACGCTGCGCAGCAGGTTGGCAGCGCCGAACGCTTCCTGCTCATGGCCAGCTTTGCTGCGACTGCGCCGGATTCGTCAATCATCAAGAAGGCTGAATCTCAGATGGCTACCCTGGAGCGCAAGGCGCGTGCGGCCAGGGCGGAAGTAGCGCCTTATCGCCAGGGGCGCCAGAAAGGGGCCGTCAGCAATCTCACGCGAGCACTTCTGGAAATCGTTCGTGCCGCGCGCAGCAAGGAATACCAAGCGGTTCGGGCCAAGATCAAGGAGTGGATGGGCGAGGATGTTGAGGGCATTCGCTTCGACGGGTTTGGTCAGTACGACGGCCGCCTCGAATACACCGACCTCACAAAAAACCGCGTCGACTCCATCGCCATCGATACCCTGAAACGCAAGCTGCGAGACCTCCCGGACGTTTAGCGCTATTCATCCGAACGCCCTCTGTAGGCTGCCCTTCATCGACGCCGACGAGCGTCACACGATGAAAGGCAGCGCAGATAGATGGGCACCCACTCAGATCACCGCACCCCGACGGTAGCGGACCCTGTCCTCCTCACCGAGGACGAAGCGGCACACCTCCTCAAGATTCAGCCAGCGACGCTGGCCACCTGGCGCGTCAAAGGCCGCCCGAACCTGCCGTTCGTCCGTGTCGGCCGCTGCGTGCGCTATCGCCGGCAGGACATCCTTGCCTTCATCGAAGGCCACCTCGCCAGCCACACCGGCCAGGGGCGCGCATGAAATCCGCCCCCTTGGTGTCCGTCGGTCGTCCCGACTGGGCCAAACCGAAGCCGGTGACCGGCGATGCGCCGCTGCCGCTGTCCCGTGAGATCGATCCGCCCACGCCCTTCCCGGTGGACGCCCTCGGCCCCATCGGTGCCGATATGGTGAAGGCGATGCAGACGGTCATCCAAGCCCCGGTGGCATTGCTCGGCCAGACCATCCTCGCCGCGATGAATCAGGTCGCGCAGCCCCACGCCAACGTGGTGGTCGATGGCCGCGTCTCGCCGCTGTCCGAATTCTTCCTCACCCTGGGCGAATCCGGTGAGCGCAAATCGGCCGGTGACAGCTGGGCGCTCCAGCCGGTACGTACCCGGCAGCGCCTCTTGATGCAGCAATACGCCAGTGAGCGCGAGCAGTACGAAATGGCCGCCCAGCTCTTCGAGGCCCAGGCCAAGCGCATCCTCGCTGACAAGAAACTTTCGACCGAGGCCCGTCAGGCAAAGCTGGTTGAACTCGACAAGCCCACGGCGCCGATCATGCCGATGCTCATCGTCTCGGAACCGACCTCCGAGGCGCTACAACGGAAACTGGCCCACGGCCTGCCCTCCATCGGTCTGATCAACGACGAAGCCGGCCAACTGCTCGGCGGCCACGCGATGAGCAGCGAGAAGAAGCTCGGCACCCTGACCACGCTGTCCCGCCTGTGGGATCGCGGCGAATTCGACCGGGTGCGTGTCGGCGACGGTTCCGGCACCTATTACGGCCGCCGCCTCACCCTGCATCTGATGGCGCAGCCCATCGTCGCCTCGATGCTGCTCGCCGATCCGCTGGCCCGCGAGCAGGGATTCCTGGCGCGCTGTCTGGTGAGTTTCCCGCAATCCACCGCCGGCACCCGCCGCTACGTGGAAACCGACCTCGGTCATACCCCGGAATACCGGCGCTACGCCGCACGACTGACCGATCTGCTGGAACGCCCCTGGCCCCTCCTGGAGGACGATCACGAACTCGATCCGCCCGAGATCACCCTGACGCCGGCCGCCAAGCGTACCTGGGTCGCCCTCTACAACGACATCGAGCACGCCTTGGGCAAGGACAGAGAACTGGCCCCGGTGCGTGCATTGGCCTCCAAGGCACCAGAACACATCTCCCGGCTGGCCGGCACCTTCGCCGTGTTCGAGGGCGTGGCCAATGTCAGCGAGAACCACATCGATCGCGCGGCAGCGCTGATGCAGCACTACCTCGGCGAGGCACTACGTCTGTGGAGCACCGGCCAGGTCTCGGCGGAACTGAAGCTTGCCCAGGAGGTGCTGAACTGGCTGCGCGACAAGATGGGGCCGGGGCGAGCTATACCGCTGGCCGACATCTATCGCAACGGGCCGGCGGCGATTCGCAGTGCCGGTACCGCGCGGCGCGTGATGCAACTACTCGCCCATCACGGCTGGGTGGTTGTCGCCGAGCATCCCGCGGCCCGCGAGGCCTTCGAACTGGTGGCCGTGTGATGGGTTTCCAATTCACACGCCCCGTCGCTGCGAATCTCGCGAAAGTGGCCGTCCCGTCTGAATCTGCCGCTGCGCGAAGCGATGCGCAACCTGCGAATCCGGACGACGACCGTATCCGCTGCACCGACTGCAGCTGGCTCTCTATGCGCGGCGTCTGCCGCGCGGCCGGCCCCAAGCACAAACCCGTGGTCGCCAATCGCGGCTACCAGCCGGTGCGTGACCTGCCGCGCCGCTGCGAGGGCTTCGCTCCCTATGCCGACAACCCCGATCAGCGCCGTGGTTCCGAGTGCTGGCCGGGACTGGCTGCCTTTCATTCAACAAACGCCACGCCGCCCGGCGTTTCCCACCTTTCCGTGGGCGGCATTCCCTCTGGAGATCACCAATGAACGTCAATCCTTTCAGCAAGAAATCTGCGGCCGCCCCGAAGTCCAGCAAAGGCGCCTCCCCCTTGAACGAAATCGGCGATGTCAGCGCCGTGACCGAAATGTTCAAGCGGCTGCGCCAGCAGAATGCCCAGTACGACCAGGCCATTGCCGCACTGGTGGCCGCCAACCGCGTCAAGAACGGCTGGGACAAGCCGGCCGAGCCGGAGATGTCGCTCACCATCCAGCGCGAGGTGTTGGTGGGCCTGGGCGACACGGAAGCGCTGGCCAAGTTCGATCAGGAGCACCAGCAAGCACTGGCACAGGAGCAGGAGGCTCGCGCCAAGGCTGCACAACACGTGCTGGAAGCGCCGGCCCGCGTCAAGGCGCTGGAGCAGTACATCAACGAGCTGGCGGCACAGATGGTGGCCGGTCTGGATGAATCCCTGATCGACGATGAAATCCGCCGCATCTTCCGCCCGAGCGCGCAGCGGATGCTGGAAGCCGCGAAGACCTTCGTGCAGGCATGGTGCGAGATGCAGAGCGTGGAATCGGTGCTGCTCCGGCGTGTGGGCCTGTTCCATTACGGCGTGACCGGCGATCACCGCACCCGCTACGAGCATGACCTCATCGGGCGACGTCGTGATGGGGAATTGCTGCCCACCTTGATCGAGGGACTGGCCTTTGAAGATCTGCGCGACCTGAATGACCAGTTCACCCATCACGACAGCGAGTTCGCGACGGCGCTGGATAACGCCCTGCGCTCGGTCGGCTTCGATGCCTGGGGACTCAAGGTCTATCACCCCAAGGGCAAGAACGATGAACGCCGCATCTACGCCCCCGATCCCAATCCGCCGAAGAAGCATCTCGATTCCTACAGCGAGATGGCGGCCGTGGTGCGCGTGGATGTGGCGTGAGGGAGATGGCGATGGAAATTCCTTCTACCCGATTCGACGCAACCGACCCATTTGCCCAAGCGAAGCTGCAGATGAGGCAGGCGGAAACCGTCCTGCGGCAACTGCCGCCGGTACAGCGGGAGCAACTCCTCGCCGAGATGCTGCCACCGATGGCAATGCACCGGCCTTTGCCCGTCATTGAACCGGCCGTGACGATGGTGACGGTCAAGGCCGACGACTGGGACGGCAGGCCGGTCGTGCAGCGCGCGGCGTCGACGCCCGTCATCCGGCCCCGGCGCATCGTCGGCACCATCCCCTGGCAGTGGCGGCTGATCGTTGCCGGCATCCGTCTGACCCGGATCGTGCGCAAGTCGGCCAAGCAGCAGATGAAGCAGTTCAACAAGCTGCAGCGCCAGATGATTCGACGGGTCCTTCCTCGCCATAAAGCCATGCGGGGGGCGCGAGCCCGCTGATCCGCTACCGACAGACCGCGAAATGAGGTTACCAGGGTAACCAGTTACCACCCTGGTTACCACCCCGGCATCCCCATTCACAACATTGAAGGAAATCAGATGAACACCACGACGATCACCAGCAGCACCGCCGATCCCATACCCATCGAGCGGCTGAGCCACTACGACCCGGCAGTTCATCAGCGCGTGCAGGAGTGGCTCGCCAGCGGACAGTTGCTGGCCTGGATTCCCATCCTCAGTCAGGAGAACTTCCCGGACGTGCCGCCGCAAATCCTGCAGTTCGCCGACCGGTATCAGGCGGCGATGCGCTGGCCGATCCACCGCCCCGAGGACTTGCTGGCCTTGCCAGAAGGCATCACCGGCTGGCTGCTGCCGGCCGACGCCGACGATACCGACGTGGCCTGCGGCGTGTGGAACGGCGAGGTGTACATCCTCGGCGTGCGGGACAAGCGCACCGGGCGACCGCAGAGCTTGCTGGGCGAGCGCTTCGATGTGGCGACAGGGCAGGCCGATGACCCGAAACCGAGCGCGATTTGACTTGGCTTCTGCCCGGCACAGCGCCTTCATACAACTCCCTTATCACCAGGAGTTTGCAATGACTCGATCAACCTCACCCTCATCCAGCGTCGCCGCCCAGTTGGCGGCACTGCCCACGATGCCGATGAAGGACTTGTGGGCGCTGTGGGATGCCCACTTCCCGCGCCGGCCCGGCACGTGGAACCGCGATTACGTCGCCTCCCGCGTCGCCTACAAGATTCAGGAGGCCGCGCACGGCGGCGTCGATCCCGATATCCGGCGGCGGCTGGTGCGCCT
>JACAED010000026.1 GCA_013389025.1 Hydrogenophilaceae bacterium | reverse complement strand
ATCAATTACCGTACATTCAAGCCGGAGCGCGATGGCTTGTTTTGTGCCAAGATTTTCGGCCCGGTCAAGGATTACGAATGACTGTGCGGCAAGTACAAGCGGCTGAAACATCGTGGTGTCATCTGCGAAAAATGTGGCGTGGAGGTGACGCTGTCCAAGGTGCGCCGCGAGCGCATGGGGCATATCGAACTGGCCTCCCCCGTCGCACACATCTGGTTCCTGAAGTAGCTGCCTTCCCGGCTGGGCATGGTGCTTGACATGACGCTCAGGGACATCGAGCGTGTATTGTATTTTGAAGGCTATGTGGTGACTGATCCGGGCATGACGCCGCTGGTGCGTTGTCAGTTGCTGACCGAGGATGACTACCTCGCCAAGCTTGAAGAATACGGCGACGAGTTCAAGGCTTCCATGGGTGCGGAGGGTGTCCGCGAATTGCTGCGCGCCATTGACCTCAACAGCGAAGTCGAAAAGCTTCGCGCGGAGCTGTCCAAGACCACCTCCGATACCAAGCTGAAAAAGATTTCCAAGCGCCTGAAGGTGCTGGAAGCGTTTCAGCGTTCCGGCATCAAGCCGGAATGGATGGTGATGGAAGTGCTGCCTGTCCTGCCGCCCGAACTGCGTCCTCTGGTGCCGCTGGATGGAGGTCGTTTCGCGACCTCGGACCTGAACGATCTCTATCGTCGTGTCATCAATCGTAACAACCGATTGAAGCGTCTGCTGGAACTCAAGGCGCCGGAAATCATTGTGCGTAACGAAAAGCGCATGTTGCAGGAAGCAGTCGACTCGCTGCTGGACAATGGTCGCCGCGGCAAGGCGATGACCGGCGCCAACAAGCGGCCGCTGAAGTCGCTCGCCGACATGATCAAGGGCAAGAGCGGTCGCTTCCGCCAGAACTTGCTGGGCAAGCGTGTTGACTATTCCGGTCGTTCAGTCATTGTGGTTGGACCCCAACTCAAACTGCACCAGTGCGGACTGCCGAAGAAAATGGCGCTGGAGCTGTTCAAGCCGTTCATATTCAATCGCCTGGAGGTGATGGGGCTTGCCACCACCATCAAGGCGGCCAAGAAAATGGTCGAGGACGAAGAGCCGATCGTGTGGGATATCCTCGAAGAGGTGATTCGTGAACATCCGGTCATGCTGAACCGCGCGCCGACGCTGCACCGTCTTGGCATCCAGGCCTTCGAACCGATTCTGATTGAAGGCAAGGCCATACAGTTGCATCCACTTGTCTGCGCAGCATTCAACGCCGACTTTGATGGCGACCAGATGGCCGTTCACGTGCCGCTGTCGCTGGAGGCACAGATGGAGGCACGCACCCTGATGCTGGCTTCTAACAACGTGCTTTCTCCTGCCAACGGCGAGCCGATTATCGTTCCGTCCCAGGATATTGTGCTGGGCTTGTATTACATGACCCGCGAAAAGGTCAACGCCAGGGGCGAAGGCAGTCTGTTTGCGGACGTGGCAGAAGCCAAGCGCGCCTACGACAATGGCATGGTTGAGCTGCATGCTCGTATTACGGTACGCATCAAGGAATCCAGCCTCGTTGATGGTGAGCGTGTGGAAACAACCCGGCGCGTCGAAACCACCGTGGGGCGTGCGTTGTTGTCCGAGATTCTGCCTACCGGCCTGCCATTCAGCTATGTGGACAAGGCGCTCAAGAAGAAAGAAATCTCCAAACTCATCAACGCCAGTTTCCGCCGCTGCGGTCTGCGTGAAACGGTCATTTTCGCCGACAAGCTGATGTATACCGGATTTACCTACGCGACCCGTGCCGGCATGTCGATTGCGATCAAGGACATGCTCATTCCCGGTGAGAAGGACGGCATCATAAGCGCAGCCGAAGCAGAGGTGAAGGAAATCGAGATGCAGTACACCTCGGGTCTGGTCACCCAGGGCGAACGTTATAACAAGGTGGTCGATATCTGGGGGCGCGCAGGTGATGCCGTCGCCAAGGCCATGATGAGCCAGCTGGGTGCGGAGAAAATAAAGAACAGGAAGGGCGAAGAAGTCTCACAGGAGTCATTCAACGCCATTTACATGATGGCCGACTCCGGCGCCCGCGGTTCAGCTGCGCAAATTCGTCAGCTGGCCGGCATGCGCGGACTGATGGCCAAGCCGGACGGTTCCATCATCGAAACCCCGATTACCGCGAACTTTCGCGAGGGGTTGAACATGCTGCAATACTTCATTTCCACTCATGGCGCCCGCAAGGGCCTGGCGGATACGGCACTCAAGACCGCCAATTCTGGTTATCTGACTCGCCGTCTGGTCGATGTGACCCAGGATCTGGTCATTGTTGAGGATGATTGCGGCACCCGGGAAGGTATGGCACTCAAGGCTCTTGTCGAAGGTGGTGAAGTCGTCGAACCGTTGCGTGAGCGTATTCTCGGCCGGGTTGCAGCGGTGGATATCATTCATCCGGAGTCACAGGAAACCTTGATCGAGGCAGGCACCATGCTGAACGAGGATCTGGTTGATGCCATTGATGCCGCAGGTATTGACGAGGTCAAGGTCCGCACGCCACTGACTTGCGAAACGCGTTATGGCTTGTGCGCCAAGTGCTACGGACGCGATCTGGGACGCGGACATCTTGCCAATGTGGGCGAGTCGGTCGGAGTCATTGCAGCCCAGTCGATTGGCGAGCCGGGTACCCAGCTCACCATGCGCACCTTCCACATTGGCGGCGCGGCTTCACGCGCGGCTGCGGCCAGCCAGCTGGAGGCAAAGTCGGGCGGCACGGCGCGCTATTCCTCAACGATGCGTTATGTGACCAACGCTCGACAGGAATTGATTGCCATTTCACGCTCCGGGGAAATCATCATTGTCGATGATGCAGGGCGTGAACGAGAACGCCACAAGGTTCCCTATGGCGCAACGCTTTCAGCCAGCGATGGAATCAAGATCAAGGCCGGTACCGTATTGGCCACCTGGGACCCGCATACCCGGCCCATCATCACTGAATACAAGGGCCGTATCCGTTTTGAAAACGTGGAAGAAGGCGTGACGGTAGCCAAGCAGATTGACGACGTGACTGGATTGTCCACGCTGGTGGTCATTGATCCAAAGACCCGCAAGGGCGCAGCGGCCAAGGGGTTGCGCCCGCAGGTCAAGCTGCTGGACGAGTCAGGCAGCGAAGTCAAAATTGCTGGTACCGACACACTGGTCAACATCACTTTCCAGATTGGCTCGATCATCACAGTCAAGGATGGTCAGGAAGTCAATGTGGGCGACGTGCTCGCGCGCATTCCGCAGGAAACATCAAAGACGCGTGACATTACCGGTGGCCTTCCGCGTGTGGCTGAGCTGTTCGAGGCGAGGTCGCCCAAGGATGCGGGTGTGTTGGCAGAAGTGACAGGCACGGTTTCATTCGGCAAGGACACCAAGGGCAAGCAACGCCTGGTGATTACAGACTTTGACGGGCAGGCTCACGAGTATCTGATCCCCAAGGACAAGCATGTCATGGCACACGACGGTCAGGTCGTCCAGAAGGGCGAAATGATTGTTGACGGTCCGGTTGATCCGCAGGACATCCTGCGCCTGCAAGGCATTGAAGCCTTGGCCCGGTATATCACCGACGAGGTGCAAGACGTGTATCGTCTTCAGGGTGTGAAAATCAATGACAAGCACATCGAGGTCATTGTTCGGCAGATGTTGCGTCGCGTGAACGTGGTCGACCCGGGCGATACCGGACTTATCCCCGGCGAACAGGTCGAACGCTCCGAAGTGCTTGAGCTGAACGACGAAATGCTTGCGGCAGGCAAGCGCCCCGCGACCTATGATCCAGTATTGCTGGGGATTACCAAGGCTTCCCTGTCCACGGATTCCTTCATCTCCGCTGCTTCCTTCCAGGAAACTACCCGTGTCCTGACGGAAGCCGCCATCATGGGCAAGAGGGACGAATTGCGTGGCCTGAAGGAAAACGTAATCGTCGGGCGCCTGATCCCGGCAGGAACAGGGCTGGCCTATCACAATACCCGGCGCCGTCAGGCGGCTGGCGAGGATATTGGCGCTGCGCATCTACTCGAAGGGGGGGAGGAATCCCCCCAGGAGAATCAGGAAGTTGCTTGACAACTATTGGGCCCGCACATAAAATCATGCGTCTTTTTTCCGGCGCTGTGCCGGAACCCTAGCCTGCTGTGAGATGCACATTACGGGACGGCCTGGCCGTCCCGGTTGTTTTGATATTGATTTAAGACATTAATTTACGGAAGCATATAGATGCCAACCATCAATCAACTGATCCGCAAGCCGCGCCAGGCGATCGTTACCAA
The DNA here is from genome assembly GCA_013389025.1 of Hydrogenophilaceae bacterium. GTDB lineage: Bacteria > Pseudomonadota > Gammaproteobacteria > Burkholderiales > Thiobacillaceae > UBA6918. The sequence continues at coordinate 2,826 of JACAED010000026.1, read as the reverse complement.
AAGCAAGGTGCCTGCGATGCAGGCCTGCCCGCAAAAACGGGGCGTCTGCACGCGCGTGTATACCACGACCCCGAAAAAGCCCAACTCTGCTTTGAGGAAGGTATGCAAAGTGCGGTTGACCAACGGTTTTGAGGTAATTAGCTATATCGGTGGTGAGGGGCATAACCTGCAGGAACACTCCGTGGTGCTGATTCGTGGCGGCAGGGTCAAGGATTTGCCGGGTGTGCGCTATCACACTGTGCGAGGCTCGCTTGATACAGCAGGTGTGAAAGACCGCAAGCAAGCGCGTTCGAAGTATGGCGCCAAACGGCCCAAGGCTGCCTGAGGCCGAATAACTGAATTAGAAGGATTGAAGCCATGCCACGTCGTCGCGAAGTAGAAAAACGTGAAATTCTGCCGGACCCGAAGTTCGGCAACATCGAAGTTTCAAAATTCATGAACGCCATCATGATCAGCGGCAAGAAGTCGGTTGCCGAACGTATCGTGTATGGTGCATTCGACCAGATATCCAAAAAGTCCGGCAAGGATCCGCTGGAGGTGTTTTCCACGGCCATGAATAATGTGCGCCCCATCGTCGAGGTCAAGAGTCGTCGAGTGGGTGGCGCGAACTATCAGGTTCCGGTTGAGGTTCGTCCTTCCCGTCGCACTGCACTGGCCATGCGCTGGGTGCGTGACGCAGCGCGCAAGCGCGGCGAAAAATCCATGGGTGCCCGCCTGGCGGGTGAATTGCTGGACGCGGCGGAAGGCCGGGGCGCGGCGATGAAGAAGCGTGAGGAAGTGCATCGCATGGCTGAAGCCAACAAGGCTTTCTCGCATTTCCGTTTCTGATGGGGAATTGATCAAACATGGCACGTACCACCCCCATCGACCGATACCGCAACATTGGTATTTCCGCGCACATTGATGCGGGAAAGACCACGACAACCGAGCGAATCCTCTATTACACCGGCGTTTCCCACAAGATCGGCGAAGTGCATGATGGTGCGGCTACCATGGATTGGATGGAGCAGGAACGCGAACGTGGTATCACCATTACTTCCGCTGCCACCACCTGTTTCTGGAAAGGGATGGAGAACAACTATCCCGAGCATCGCATCAATATCATTGACACCCCCGGACACGTCGATTTCACCATCGAGGTGGAACGTTCGATGCGCGTGCTGGATGGCGCCTGCATGGTCTATTGCGCGGTCGGCGGCGTACAGCCCCAGTCCGAGACAGTATGGCGTCAGGCCAACAAGTACGGCGTGCCGCGTCTGGCATTCGTCAACAAGATGGATCGTACGGGCGCGAACTTTTTCAAGGTATATGATCAGATGAGGTCCCGTCTGCGCGCCAATCCGATTCCGGTTGTCGTGCCCATCGGTGCCGAGGAAAACTTCAAGGGCGTTGTGGATCTGGTCAAGATGAAGGCCATCTACTGGGACGAAGCCTCCATGGGGATGAAGTTCTCTTATGAGAATATTCCGGCCGATCTCGTTGAAACCTGCAAGGAATGGCGCGAGAAAATGGTCGAGGCGGCTGCCGAGTCCTCCGAGGAAATGATGAACAAATACCTTGAAGAGGGGGACCTTTCCGAGGCGGATATCAACAAGGGTCTGCGTACCCGCACCATCGCTGGCGAAATCGTGCCCATGCTGTGTGGCACCGCGTTCAAGAACAAGGGCGTCCAGAAGATGCTGGACGCCGTGATCGAGTACCTGCCGTCGCCGATCGATATTCCGCCGACTCCCTGCGAACTGGAAGACGGTACGGCGACCGAGCGCAAAGCCTCGGATGATGAACCGTTTGCCGCATTGGCGTTCAAGATCATGACCGACCCCTATGTCGGCCAATTGACCTTCTTCCGGGTCTATTCGGGCGTGGTGAATTCCGGCGATACCATTTACAACTCGGTCAAGGGCAGAAAGGAACGCCTGGGCCGCATCCTGCAAATGCATGCCAACCAGCGCGAAGAGATCAAGGAAGTGCGCGCGGGCGACATCGCGGCAGCGGTGGGTCTCAAGGATGCGATTACGGGCGATACGCTGTGCGCGCAGGACAAACCGGTCATTCTTGAGCGGATGGAATTCCCCGAGCCTGTAATACACGTAGCTGTAGAACCAAAAACCAAGGCCGATCAGGAAAAAATGGGTATCGCGCTGGGCCGCCTCGCGCAGGAAGACCCGTCTTTCCGCGTGCGCACGGATGAGGAGTCTGGTCAGACCATTATTTCCGGCATGGGTGAACTGCATCTGGAAATCCTGGTTGACCGCATGAAGCGCGAGTTTGGCGTGGAAGCCAATGTCGGTGCACCACAGGTCGCCTATCGTGAGGCCATTCGCAAGCCTGTTGAAGTGGAAGGCAAGCACGTCAAGCAATCTGGTGGCAAGGGTCAGTATGGCCACGTCTGGATCAAGATGGAGCCGAACGAGGCTGGCAAGGGTTACGAATTCATCGACGCCATCAAGGGGGGTACCGTGCCCCGCGAATACATTCCTGCTGTTGACAAAGGCTTGCAGGAAGCGCTGCCCAATGGCGTGCTGGCGGGTTTCCCGGTCGTCGATGTCAAGATCACGCTGTTCGATGGCTCCTTTCATGAAGTGGATTCTTCAGAACAGGCGTTCAAGATGGCAGCAATCCTGGCATTCAAGGACGGCATGCGAAAAGCCAATCCTGTTCTGCTCGAGCCCATGATGTCAGTCGAGGTGGAAACACCCGAGGACTACATGGGCGATGTGATGGGCGATCTCAATCGTCGTCGCGGCATCATCCAGGGCATGGAAGACATGGCGGGCGGTGGCAAGGCCATCAAGGCCGAAGTTCCGCTGGCGGAAATGTTTGGCT
>JACAED010000058.1 GCA_013389025.1 Hydrogenophilaceae bacterium | reverse complement strand
TTCAATCCCAAGGTCCATGAGCTGGAGATGGAACTCCTGTTCAAGAACGGGCCGGGTTACGTGGGGCACGAACTGATGGTGCCCGAACTGGGCGACTACCAGGTGCTGGACTGGCTGCATGGCGGCGGCAAGATGCTGGTGCGCAACGGCAACGGCGTCGAACTCCTGTCCAATGTCTGCCGCCATCGCCAGGCCCTGATGCTGAAAGGCCGCGGCACGGCCACCAACATCGTCTGCCCCTTTCACCGCTGGACCTATGACACCCAGGGCCAGCTCCTGGGCGCGCCCCATTTCCCCAACAACCCCTGTTTGCACCTGCACAAGAAGCCGTTGCAAAACTGGAATGGCCTGTTGTTCGCCGGCGGCCGCGACATCGCCCGCGACCTGGGCGGCATGGCCACCGCCGCCGACCTGGATTTTTCCGGCTACGTCTACGACAAGACCGTGGTCACCGATTACAAATTCAACTGGAAGACCTTCATCGAGGTGTATCTGGAGGACTATCACGTCGAGCCCTTCCACCCCGGCTTGGGCAACTTTGTTACCTGCGACGACCTGCGCTGGCAATACGGCGACTGGTACTCGGTGCAGACCGTGGGCCTGGCTGCCGCATTCGGCAAGCGCTTTGGCTCGGAAGTCTACAAAAGGTGGCAGGAGCAGGTGCTGCGCTATGGCGAGGGCAACAAACCCAAACAGGGCGCGATCTGGCTGACCTATTACCCCAACATCATGGTGGAGTGGTATCCCCATGTTCTGGTGGTTTCGAGTGTATGGCCGACGGGGATCGAATCCATGGCCAACATCGTCGAGTTCTATTATCCGGAAGACATCGCACTGTTCGAGCCGGAATTCATCGCCGCGGAGCAGGCGGCCTACATGGAAACGGCGGTGGAGGATCACGAAATCGCCCAGCGCATGCATGACGGCCGCAAGGCTCTTTACAAGCAGGGCATCAGTGAAGAGGGCCCGTACCAGTCACCGATGGAAGACGGCATGGTGCATTTCCATGAGTTCATGCGCAGGCAGATCGAGCCGGTTCTTAAGAAAACCTGACGCAGAAGCGCAAAGGCGCAGAGAAAACCGGAACTCTGTCATCGCGAGCCACACGGCATCGTGGTGACCCCGCAGCAAAGCAGGACTGCTTCTTCGCTTTAATTCACTGCGGCTGGCAATGACACAACAATTGTGATTTTTATTTCTATCGTGTTTCTCTGCGTCTTTGCGCCTCTGCGTCCCTTGCCTTTAATATGAAATCCTCCTGGATGCTGATCGCATCCTTTCTGTTTGCCGTCATGGGCGTGCTGGTCAAACTGGCTTCCGGACACTTCAGTTCGCCGGAACTGGTTTTTTACCGTTCGATGTTCGGGCTGTTGTCGATCTATGCAATCATTGTCCTGGCCAGGCGGCAATGGCTGGCGCCGCTTCGTTCACAGTATCTTTATAGTCATGTCAAGCGCGGGTTGTCAGGATTCCTTGCGCTGGTCATGTTTTTTTACGCCATCGCCCACTTGCCGCTGGCAACCGCGATTACACTGAATTACACGGCCCCTTTGTTCCTGGCGGCCATAACCGCCTGGTGGTTCAGGGAGCATCATGGGCGGGGCTTGCTGGTGGCTGTGCTGATCGGTTTTGCCGGTGTGGCCATCCTGCTCCAGCCGGGTTGGCAGGCGCGGGATGGCCAGGCAGGCGTGATCGGTCTGATATCCGGGTTTTTCGCGGCGGTGGCCTATCTCAATGTCCGTACCCTGGGCAGACAGGGTGAACCGGAATGGCGGGTGGTGTTCTACTTCACGTTGATTGCATCGCTGGGCGCGGCTTTCTGGATGGCTGCCGCCGGATTTGCCATGCCTCGTCCTTCGGACTGGCCGTTGCTGCTGGCAATGGGGATCACCGCCACGCTTGCGCAACTGGCCATGACGCGTGCCTACCGTCTGGGCAACACGCTTACGGTCGGCACGCTGGCCTATTCCAATGTCGGATTCTCGGCCATCTACGGCGTGATTCTGTTTGGCGACCGCCTGCCATTATCCGCATGGATCGGCATGACGCTGATTGTTCTGGCGGGAATCGTCAGTGTCTGGGCCGGCCGCACAGTGGCACCTTCAGAATGAAGCTATAGTTCCAGGTAAGGGCAAACTACACGAGGAGGTACTCATGATTTCGGTCAATGTGCGCGACAACGTCATCAGCATGACGGTGATGGGCCAGTTCACGCTGGACGACTACAAGGAATTCGAGGAAGCGGTGCTTTATGGCATCAAGTTTCAGGGCGTGGTCAACCTGCTGATAGACTTGCGGGACATGCTGTCCTTCAGCCTCGATGTGGCGTGGGAGGAAATCAGGTTCTCACGCCAGCATGCGAACGATTTCAATCGTGTGGCGATTCTGACCAGCAACGAATGGATTGCCTGGAGCACATGGGTCAACCGACTGTTCGTCAACGCCGATATCCAGTTGTTTGATGACCTGTCCGAAGCGGAGGCCTGGGTAAGGCAAACCGCTTCGGAGCCACTGGCTGAATGAGGTTCTTATTTCACCTGGCAGGCATGGCCCTTTATGCCGGTGCGGTATCCTTGGCGCATGCAGGGGAGGCATGGCAACCTGTATACGAGGACGAGGCTGTGCGCGTGTCAATCGACTCGGCCAGCATCAGCAGGAACGGACAAATTGTCATGTTTCGTGAGCGGCATGCGCTCGCAAGAGCGGAAATCGATCAGACATCACTGCGCCGCATCGTGGAAATCCAGATCAGGCGCGCGGTCGATTGCCGCAAGAGACGATTTGCCATTCAATCGAAGGCGATGTTCACCGAGCAGGATTCCATGGTTCGTTACGAAGCTTCCAGGCCAGAAAAACCCAACTGGCAGCCACCCCAGAACGAGCAGGAAGTCAGGGTTTATGAATGGGTGTGCGTTTCCAGGTCTCGATGAGGTTTCGTTCTGAAGATGCGAGTGTTCTGGTAATAGGCGCGATGGTCATTGATGTCCCAGCCCGGTATGCCCTGGATGGGAAGCGGCGGCAAAGGCAGCGCGGGAAGATTGACAACAAGTCCGGCTGCAAGATTATCCAGGTTTTGCGGATGTGATTCGGCAGATTCAACAAACAGTCATTTGCCGGTCATGCTGGCAAAAGGTGAGGTGCATTTTTCAAGTAGCCCGTGACCGACGACGATGAATGTCATTTGCCGGATGACGTCCTTGCGCCTGTCCCAGAACAGTTCCACCCAGCATTTTTCCTCCAGCAGACCGAGCAAGTCCGTGCTGGTCGAGGCAACCAGTACGCCGCTTTCGTCCAGAAGGGTCAACTGGTCGCGAAGCGCGCCGCGCTGCCGGCGCTCCTGCGGGTTTTCAAGCATCTGGCAATGCCTCAGGTTCAATGCCGATTTCAATCCGGGAAAACGCATCCAGACCAGGGCATTCAAAAGGTCGTGCAGATTGTTTTCACGTGTGGGAATGATCCCGCGCTGCGCGATGGACAATTCGTAGTCGGCGGCATGGCCCGGCATGATGCCCGTTTCGAAGCGCAACGCCTTGCCATTGTCATGCCGGAGTTTCAGTTCTTCGGCCAGTTGATTGAGTCTTTCGATCGGACAGGGCAGGTCGACCCGGTCGATCAATCCTCGATAGGGCGAAAAGGCTGGGTGCGACGCAATCATGAACCCGAATTCCGTGCAAGCAGGGTTCGATATTCACGAACGAACTCATGATCTTTGCCAAGCAGATCAAACAGCGCCAGCAGAGACTGTCGCGGCAGGCCGTTGCGATAACCCGGATCGTCCTCATGCAGTTTCAGCAACAATTCCAGTGCGGTTTCCATCTCGTCATTGGCCAGTCTTTGAGCGGCCAGCCGAAATTTTTTGTCCGAATCTGTCTGCTGGCTGACATCCTCATCCTCGATATTTGCCGCAATGGCCAGAGAGAAGTGTGCGCGAAGCAGCGAAAGCCCGGCGTTGTCACGAAGCATGCCGGGCAGGCTGTCCAGGAGTTCAAGCGCCTGCCTTCCTTCGCCATTGGCCCAGAGCGTTTTGGCCAGTTCGCGCGGGATGTCTGCGCTTTCCGGTTCCTCGACTGCTGCCGCGGCTAGCAACTTCTTAGCGCGTTCCATGTGGCCTTGTTGTCTTGCAACAAGGCCTTGTGCATACAGGCTCTGGACATTCTTGATGACCAGGCGATCGAGAATTCCCCGGAAGTGGCTGTCGGATTCTGCGCCATGGACAGTCTGCACGACCGCTCCTCGCAGGAAGACCTTGACCGTCGGTACGCTGTTGACGCAATGCTGTCGCGCGACCGGTCCCAGTTCATCGGTATTCAGCATGACCAGCAGGAACTTGCCGCCGTATTCCGTGGCGAGCCTGACCAGCCTGGGCATCAGGATCATGCAGGGTCCAGCCCTGGGGGTCCAGAAATGCACCAGCACGGGACCGCGATATGAGTTCTCCAGCACCAGACGGTCGAAATTTTCCGCAGTTGCATCGAAGACATGCGGTGACAGCTTCACGTAACGACCGCCTTCTTGCGCGGTTTCCCGGAAGCTGAGGGTTTGCGCTTCCTTCCAGGTGGGGCAGGGCTGCCCAGCATGTCCTTGAAAGCTTCGGTGGCATCCACCAGTGCCTGTGCAATACCGGGTTCGAAAGCGGAATGCCCCGCATCCGGGACGACCTCGTAAAACGCCTCGGGCCAGGCACGTGCCAGTTCATCCGCGGTCACGATCGGACAGACCGCATCGTAGCGGCCATGCACGATGACTGCGGGCAAATGGCGGATTCTGTTCAGATTGTCGAGCAGGCTGTTTTCGGGCAGGAAAATGCCGTTCACGAAATAATGCGCCTCGATTCGCGCCAGCGACAGGGCGATGGCATCGGATTCGAAACTGCTGATCAGCGATTCGTTGGGCAGCAGGGTGGAGCAGGCGGCTTCGTAATGGGCCCAGGCCCGGGCTGCCGGCATGTGGATGGCCGGATCGGGATTGATCAGGCGGGCATGATAGGCAGCGAGCAGATCGAGGCGTTCATTTTCAGGAATCAGGGCCGAGAATGTGCGCCAGGCCTCGGGAAACAGGACACGCATGCCGTACAAAAACCAGTCGATTTCGCTCTTTCGGCACAGGAATATCCCGCGCAGGACAAAACCCAGACAAGCCTCGGGATGTGCCTCGCCATAGGCCAGGGCCAGCGTGGAGCCCCACGAACCGCCAAAAACCAGCCATCTTTCGATGCCGAGGGTTGTGCGAAGCAGTTCAATGTCAGCTATCAAGTGCTGGGTGGTGTTGTCCGCAATAGAGGCATAGGGAGTGGATTTGCCCGACCCGCGTTGGTCGAACAGCACGATCCGGTAAAACGCCGGGTCGAAAAAGCGGCGTTGCAACGGTGAGGAGCCTGATCCAGGTCCGCCGTGTAGAAAAAGAACGGGTATTCCTGACGGATTGCCGCTTTCTTCCCAGTAAATGCGATGGACTGAATCGGGTTCGAGAAATCCCTGGTGTCGGCTTTGTATTTCTGGAAACAGGCTTGATGGGGAAGTCATGCGGATCGGACGGATGGAAACTCTACAAATTAGCGGGCAGGGCAGAGGATAGCTTACCTGTGTATGGAAAATCGAGGGCAGGATGGGGAATGTAGTTTGTATTGTAATTGTGGGAAACTGATGCTACTGGAACCAAAAAGGAGACATCAATGACAGTCCATGCGCTCAAGGATGATGAGGTGCAACTGCTTCGCAAGGAAATCGAAATGCTCATGGCGGAGCGCCAGAAGCTGCTGCAGGTAGTAGGCTCTGCCGCGGTCCTCGTCGCCAACCTGGATAGCGACGCATTGCCCGATGATGTTGAAACCATCGATGCTGCAGAAATGCTGGCGGAACAATTGAACGGTCTCACCGAGGAATCCCTCAAGGACGCACTCGAATCCGTCAGGGCGCAGGTCGAGCATCTGACAGGGACGTAAATTGTCCGGCAATACCAGCCAGGGATTCTTCTCGCTGCCTGAAATGCCTCCCCTGCCATCCCTGGATCAGGCAAGACTGTTTCTGTATCGTGCCCTTGGGACGGCGGCTGTCTATTATCTTGTTGCTTATCTGGGAATCTATCTCGGCACCTTGGCCAATGGTGCGGTTTCCTCCATCTGGCCCGCGGCGGGGGTGGCTGCGGCCGCTTCGATCCGTTATCGCATGGCTGGGCAGCTTGGGGTCTTCATCGGGGCCATCGGGGCGAACCTGAATATCGTTCCTGACCAGGCGCTTCTGTATGTGGCGTTTGGCGTTGCTGCGGGAGCGTGGCTGGTGGCCTGGATTCCGAGGAAGATCGGATCATCCGACCTGATGCTGGAAACGATAGGCGATATTGCCCGGTTCGGATTGCTCGGCCTGCCGATCGGGGCAGCCCTGAACGCGCTGATCGCAACCATTGCCTTGATGAATTTCGGGGGCATCGATTCAGGCAGTTTCCTGAGATCATTCTGGCAGCTGTGGACGGCAGACTGGGTGGGGGCGATGCTCATCGCGCCGGTCTTGTTGACGGCAAATTCAAGAAGCTGGATCTCCTCTGCCAAGGCGCCCTGGCTTGAATGGGTCGGCGCGGCCATCGCCTCGGTACTGGTGGGCATCATCATTCTGGGATCGGATGACCGGAACTCGATCCATACCGGCGATTTCCTGCTTTTCCCCCTTGTTTTGTGGGTCGCCCTGCGTTTTCCGATCGGGGCGACTTCCATGCTCATCCTTTTCGCGGGTGCGGTGCGCATCATCGCTGAAATGATGCAGTACGGACCCCTCGGGCCCAGGATTCAATTGTCGGACATCATGTCGCTACAGGTCACTTTGGTCAGTCTCAGCCTGGGTGGCTTGCTGGTTTCCTCGGCATTGTCGGAGAGGCGTCAATCGGAAATCAGGCTGGACATGCTGGCCAATCACGATCCGTTGACGGGTCTGCCCAATCGTTCCTACTTCCAGGATTACCTGCAGCATGCGATTGCCCAGTGCCGCCGGCAGGGGGGGCAGGTTTCGCTGCTTTTCATTGACCTGGATCGTTTCAAGCACATCAATGACTCGCGAGGACACGAGGTTGGCGACCAGGTCCTGAGGATTGTTGCCAGTCGCCTCATCGACACCCTGCGCACGGATGACTTCGTCGGCCGTCTTGGAGGTGACGAATTTGCCGTGGTCATCAGTCACCCGAAGTCGCATCGCGGCGCAAGCCGGGTGGCCACGAAGCTGATCGAGTCCCTGTCCCAATCCTTCAAGGTGGAAGACGTTCGCTATGCCATTTCGGCAAGCATCGGCATCAGTGTTTGTCCGGATGACGGAACGGATGCCAATACTCTCCTCAGGCAGGCGGACCTGGCCATGTATCAGGCCAAACAGCGCAAGAGCGGCTTTGAGTATTTCAGCGATGAAATGAATGCTGCAGCGCACGAACAGCTTCTGATCGAGAGCGGTTTGCGGCAGGCCTTGCAGAAAAACGATTTCGCCTTGCTCTATCAGCCCAAGGTCGATCTTGAAACGGGCCGGGTGGTTGGGCTTGAAGCCCTGATTCGCTGGATGGCGCCCGGCGGGAAAGGGGTGGTCGGCCCGGACAAGTTCATTCCCATCGCCGAAGATACCGGACTGATCATTCCCATTGGAAGGTGGGCCTTGCGAAAGGCTTGCCAGCAGTGGGTGTCATGGCATCAGGCAGGCCTGAATCCGCCATCGGTTTCAGTAAACCTTTCCCCTCGGCAATTCAGTCAGGGCGGGCTCGCACAGGATGTCCTGAGCGCGATCGAGGAAACCGGCATGGATGCCTCCTTCCTCGGTCTTGAAATTACCGAGAGCGCTGCCATGGACAATCCGGAACTGACGACCGAGGTGCTCATGGAGCTAGGTGGTCGTGGAATCAAGATCATGATTGACGATTTCGGAACGGGCCATTCCAACCTGCGCCAACTGAAACGCTTGCCGATTGATACCCTGAAGATCGACAAGGGTTTTGTGCGGGATGTGCTGGTGGATCGCGAAGATGCGGAAATCGCCCACGCCATCATCCGGCTGGCGCACACGCTTGACATGCGTGTGGTGGCCGAGGGCGTGGAATCCCAGGAGGTTGCTGCCTTCCTCAAGGAAAGAAAGTGCGATGAAATACAAGGCTATCTGGTTTCCAAACCATTGATCCCGGAAGCTGTTCCATCGCTCTTCAACAAGACCTTCAAAATCGGTCTGTCCTGAAAATCATTTCAACTTCTCCTGTTCCATCAACAAATAAGTATTGTAGGCATTGGGCCGGTTGGCTTCCTCAAAGGCTGGCAAGTCTTGATAGCGTGTCCAGTCAGTTCGTGCATACGCTTCGTCAAAGGGAATCAGTTCATCGACGGCCTTGGCCATTTCGTTTCGAATAAACATCAGGTAGTCGCGCGTCAGGGTCAGGTCTTTTAACGGCATGGTGCTGGCAGCACCATGGCCTGGCACCATCACGCGCGGTTTCAATGCGATCAGCTTGTCGAGCGATTTTAGCCAGGCCTTTGAGTCCGCTTCACCGACGAAGGGCACGCGGCCCTTGAACACCAGGTCGCCCGCATACAGCACGCGGTCTTCCCTGACCAGCATGGCGAGGTCCTCATCGCTGTGCGCGGGCCCAACGTGGCGAATGTTGAAATGCACGCCTCCAAGTTCGAAATCGGTATCCCCCTCAAGGAACCTGTCGGGCTCGGTCAGCTTCGTGCTTTCGTTGACCCATGGGAACAGCACTTCCTTGCGCTGGGCCAAACGAAGCGCGGCATTTTCGGTGCGCGTCTGGCCCTCGGCATTGCGGTGCGCCCATATTTCCGCGCCCTGTTCCTTGAAAACCTGAACGCCATAGTAATGATCGGCATGGTAGTGGCTGACGATGACGATTCTGACCGGCTGCTTCGTGATCTTGCGGATGATGCCCAGCATCTTTCCGGCCAGCGGCGGCGTGCCGAGCGTATCGAACACCACCACGCCCTTGCGCGTGACGACGAAACCCGCATTCGACATGAAGCCCTGATTGTCTGCCGAGGCTGCGCCCGCCAGGCCCTGAATGTAATAACTATGCGTGCCCACGCGCGTGGCTTTCATGGGCACGCTGACGCTGGTGTCGACCGCAGCGGCCACGCCGAACGAAAACAGCAATATCAGTGAACATATTCTCCGCAACATGCAATTCTCCTCGCGCTGTTTTCCTCAATTATAGAGGCGGGGCCTGTCTGTGCTATCTTCGCCATCAAAGGTGTGGAAAATAAAAACGGCTCTTTTGAATTTCGAGTGGGTTAAGCGGCATGGGGGTTGAAGTGCGAGAAGTCGAGCTTGCCGGCGATGAGGAAGATCACGGTGCGGATGGTGGAGAAACGTCCGTAGCCACGAGC
>JACAED010000011.1 GCA_013389025.1 Hydrogenophilaceae bacterium | reverse complement strand
CGGCGTTTCCGGCGAATTGAGATATTTCGGCTCACCCTGGTCGAGGATGCGGCCGCCGAAGGCGATCACCTGCCCCTTGGTATTGCGGATCGGGAACATGATGCGGTCGCGGAAACGGTCATAGCGTCCGCGATCTCCGTCGATCACTAATCCGGCGGCAGCGAGTTCAGGGGCATCGTAGTGGTCAAACACCTGTTTCAGTGCCGTTGACTGGGCGGGCGCGTAGCCCAGGCCAAAACGCGCGGCGATCTGGCCGGTGAGGCCGCGTTTTTTAAGATATTCGATGGCGCGTGGGCTGGCCTTGAGCTGCTCCTTGTAGAACGAAGCCGCTTTCAACATATATTCCGTCAGGTCAGGACCAGATTTCGGCCTGGGTTGAAACGATGCATCCTCAGGAACCTTGAGTCCGGCTTCGTCCGCTAGGCTTTTCACGGCATCGACAAACGACAGGCCGCCATATTCCATCAGGAAGCCAATGGCGGAACCGTGGGCGCCGCAACCGAAGCAGTGGTAGAACTGCTTGCTGGGGCTGACGGTGAAAGAAGGAGACTTCTCGGAATGAAACGGGCAGCAGGCCTGGTAATTCTGCCCGGCTTTTTTCAGTGGCACCCGGCGATCAATCACGTCGACGATGTCAACGCGGGACAGAAGCTGATCGATAAAATTTCGCGGGATCATCGTGCCAATTTAGCACGAATCACAATCTCAGCCGCCGAGTCTGGCTTTGACCAGTGCGGACACCTTGCCCATGTCTGCCTTGCCAGCCAGTTGCGGTTTCAGCACACCCATCAGCTTGCCCATGTCTTTCGGGCCGGCCGCGCCGGTGCTGGCCATGGCAGCATCGATGGCGGTGGCGATTTCCGCCTCGCTCATCTGGGCAGGCAGATAAGCAGAGAGTATGGCCAGCTCGTTTTTCTCGGCGTCCACCAGATCCTGGCGGCCAGCTTTCTCGAACTGGCTGATGGAGTCCTTGCGCTGCTTGATGAGCTTTTCGATGATGGCCAGCACGGCGGCATCGTCCAGGTCCACGCGCTCATCCACTTCCTTCTGTTTCATGGCCGCGGAAAGCAGGCGCAGCGTGGCCAGCCTGAAAGCTTCCTTGGCTTTCATGGCGGATTTGATGTCTTCCTGGATCTGGGCTTTGAGGCTCATTTCTGGCTCCGGAATATAAAAAGGCGGAGTGTGCTCCGCCTTTTGGGTCAAGGATATGCTTCCCGTTTAGTACATCTTGGGCGGCAGCATCTGGCTGCGCAGGCGCTTGTGTGTACGCTTGACCGCGGCGGCGAGCTTGCGCTTGCGTTCGGCCGTGGGCTTTTCGTAAAACTCGCGGGCCCGCAGTTCGGTGAGCAGGCCGGTTTTTTCAACAGCGCGTTTGAAGCGGCGCAGGGCGACGTCAAACGGTTCGTTTTCCTTGACTTTAACGTGAGGCATTTGAAGATTATTCCTTGACCGGGAAAAAGCGCGAATAATATCAGGCTTTCCGACCAATTTCCATCCCCCTGCAAGCACCTCCTCATGATTGTTCTGGGTATCGAATCTTCCTGTGACGAAACCGGCTTGGCCCTGTTTGATACGAACAAGGGCGGCCTGCTGGCGCATCGCCTGCACTCCCAGGTGGCGATGCATCGGGATTATGGTGGCGTAGTCCCCGAACTGGCCTCGCGTGACCATATTCAGCGCATGATGCCATTGCTGCGAGAGGTTTTATGTGAGTCCTCGCTCACAATAAATGACCTTGGGGGGATCGCTTATACGGAAGGCCCGGGTCTGGCTGGGGCGCTCCTGGTTGGGGCTGGATTTGCCCGTTCGCTGGCGTATGCGCTCGATATTCCCGCCGTGGGCGTGCATCATCTGGAGGGCCATTTGCTGTCGCCGCTGCTGGCCGAGCCCAAGCCCGAGTTTCCCTTTGTTGCCTTGCTGGTTTCGGGCGGCCATACCCAGCTCATGCAAGTCGAGGGGGTTGGCGCCTATCAAACGCTGGGCGATACGCTGGATGACGCGGCGGGCGAGGCATTCGACAAGACGGCGCAGTTGCTTGAATTAGGTTATCCGGGCGGGCCTGCGGTATCAAAGCTGGCCGAGTCGGGTAATCCATCCCGTTTCAAGCTGCCCCGTCCGATGTTGAACTCGGGCGATCTCAATTTCAGCTTCAGCGGCTTGAAAACCGCCGTACTGACACTTCGAAGCAAGCATCCCGATGAAGCGGCCAAGGCTGACATTGCGGCTGCATTCCAGGCGGCCATGGTAGACGTGCTGGCGGAAAAATCCATGCAGGCGCTCGAGCAGACTGGCAGCCTGCAACTGGTTGTGGCGGGTGGCGTGGGCGCCAACAGACAGCTTCGGCAAAGGCTGATTGCCGAGGCCGCCGCGCGCGGCGCCAGGGTGTTTTTTCCACCGCTGGATTTGTGTACTGACAATGGCGCCATGATTGCCTTTGCCGGCGCCATGCGAATCCAGCAGGGTCAGACCGGCCCGGCCGCTTTCAGTGTGAAACCGCGCTGGGATTTGCAGGAATTGCCGCGCGCATGAGTGAAGTCGTCCGTCTCTCCAAGCGCATGGCCGAACTGGGGCTGTGTTCCCGGCGCGAGGCGGATGACTTCATCGCCAAAGGCTGGGTAAAAGTCGATGGGGTCGTGGTTACTGTGCTGGGCAGCAAGGTTGGGCCCAAGGCGAAAATCACGCTGGATGCGCAGGCCAAAGCCAGCCAGCAGCGGCTGGCGACCATTCTGCTCAATAAACCCGTTGGTTATGTTTCCGGGCAAGCCGAAGATGGTTATCAACCTGCCGTTACGCTGATTCGATCTGCCAACCACTGGAGCGGCGACGCCAGTGGACGAAAATTCCTGCCCGCCATGCTCAGGGGTCTGGCCCCGGCCGGGCGGCTGGATATCGATTCCACGGGGCTGCTGGTGTTGACTCAGGATGGCCGCATCGCCCGGCAACTCATCGGCGAGGATTCGGCTATTGAAAAGGAATACCTGGTGCGGGTGAGTTATGGCCAGGTCGCCACACATGTACGCGATGTTTTCCCCCAGGAACAGCTTGCCCGCTTGCGGCATGGACTCAAGCTGGACGGCAAGCCGCTCAAGCCGGCCCAGGTGGAGTGGCAAAACGACGAGCAGCTACGCTTTGTGCTTAGCGAAGGCAAGAAACGCCAGATCCGCCGCATGTGCGAACTGGTCGGACTGAAGGTAACAGCCTTGAAGCGCGTGCGGATGGGGCAGGTCAGGCTGGGAGATCTGCCTGTTGGCAAATGGCGGTTTATGGCTGAGAGCGAGGGTTTCTAAAGTCTTGCCGCCTTGAAGGTATTGCACTGATTCGGATCGCCGGACTTCGCGCCAATCATGAACCAGCGCATGCGCTGTTCCGATGAGCCGTGGGTGAAGGATTCTGGCACGACATAACCACGTGATTGCTTCTGCAGGCGGTCGTCACCTACTCCAGCGGCGGCGCTTAGTGCTTCCTCGATATCGCCCGATTCCAGAATCTGCCGGTTCTGGTGCGCGCGGTTGGCCCACACCCCAGCCAGGCAGTCGGCCTGCAACTCGACGCGGACCTGAATGGCATTGGCTTCTTCCTCGCTGACTCGCGCCTTGGCGGCGTGAGTTTTTTCCAGAATGCCCATCAGGTTTTGCACATGATGGCCGACTTCGTGCGCGATGACGTAGGCTTGAGCGAAATCACCGGGCGCGTCGTGACGCGTGCGCAGGTCGTTGAAGAAGGACAAATCCAGATAAAGCTTCTGGTCGTTGGGGCAGTAGAAAGGCCCCATGGCCGCTTGGGCGAAACCGCAGGCGGAATTGACCGCACCGCTGAACAAGACCATTTTCGGCAACTGATACTGGCTGCCTGCTTCCCGGAACACCTGATTCCACACGTCCTCAGTATCTGCCAATACAACAGAAGAAAACTCGGCCAGCCGGTTTTCTTCCGGGCTGAGTGAAGCGGGATCGGCCTGCTGTTCTTCTGCGGCAGGCGGCCCCACGGCAACCTGATTGAGAACGACTCCCGGGTCCACACCCAGAAACATTGCAATCAATACCAGGGCGACCGTGCCCAGCCCGCCGACCGCAATCCCTTTGCCGCCGACGCGCATGCCGCGCCGGTCTTCCACATTGTCGCTGCGACGTCCGCCTTCCCAACGCATGATTACTTTCTTCCGCCCAGGATGCCGCCCAATACGCCGCGTAGAATCTGCCGGCCCAACTGGCTGCCGATCGTGCGCACGGTGCTCTTGGCCATGGCTTCGACCATGCCCTGACGGCGACCGGTGCCAAAGAGTATATCTTTCATGAAACTGCCGCCGCTTTCCTGTTTCGTTTCTGCCCTGGCCTGCTCTTTTTCCTGAACCTCGGCCTGCGCCTTTGCAGCAGCCTGTTCAGTGCGTGCTTTCAGCACCTCGTAGGCCGATTCACGGTCGATCTGTTTTTCATACACGCCTGCCACCAAAGACCGGCTGATCAGTTGCTGGCGTTGCTGCGGCGTGATCGGGCCGATCTGGCCGGTGGGCGGCACGATGAACGCGCGTTCCACCACACCGGGGCGGCCTTTTTCGTCGAGGAAGGACACCAGTGCTTCGCCCACGCCCAGCTCGGTGATTGCGGCCTCCTCGTCCAGCTTGTCGTTGTCGCGCATGGTTTCGGCCGCGGCTTTCACCGCTTTCTGGTCTCGCGGGGAGAAGGCGCGCAGGGCATGCTGCACGCGGTTGCCCAGTTGCGACAGCACCTTGTCGGGCACATCGGCCGGGTTCTGCGTAACGAAATACACGCCCACGCCCTTGGAGCGGATGAGGCGCACCACCTGCTCGATTTTTTCCACCAGCGCGTCAGGCGCATCGGCAAACAACAGATGGGCTTCGTCAAAGAAAAACACCAGCTTGGGTTTGTCCAGATCACCGGCTTCCGGCAGGTTCTCGAACAGTTCGGACAACAGCCACAGCAGCAGCGTCGCGTACATCTTGGGCGACTGCATCAGTTTGTCGGCGGAAAGGATGTTGATAACCCCCTTGCCGCAGTCGGTCTGCATCAGGTCGGCGATATTCAGCATCGGCTCGCCGAAGATTTTCTCGCCTCCCTGGGATTCCAGCGCCAGCAGGCCACGCTGGATGGCGCCGATGGAAGCGGCGGAAACGTTGCCGTATTCGGTGGTGAATTCTTTGGCATTCTCGCCGACGAAAGCCAGCATGGACCGCAGGTCTTTCAAATCCAGCAGCAACAGGCCGTTGTCATCTGCCACCTTGAAGACCAGATTCAGCACGCCGCCCTGGGTTTCATTCAGATCGAGCATGCGGGACAAGAGCAGCGGGCCCATGTCCGACACCGTGGCGCGAACCGGATGGCCCATTTCGCCGAACGGATCCCATAAGGTGACCGGATAGCCGCGATATTCGAAGCCTTCCAGTTTCAGCTTTTCCACCCGCTCGGCCACTTTCGGGTTGTCGCCACCGGGCTGAGAAATGCCGGATAGATCGCCCTTTACGTCCGACATGAAACACGGCACGCCGATGCGGGAGAAATGCTCGGCCAGGGTTTGCAAGGTGACCGTCTTGCCGGTGCCGGTTGCGCCGGTAATCAGCCCGTGGCGGTTGGCCATCTGCGGCAGGATGTGAAGTTCGGTCGTGTCGTTTTTGGCGATCAGAAGCGGCTCGGCCATGTATTCCTCCTCAAGCGGAAGCTGAATTATGAGTCAGTCTTTATTGAAACTTTGTAAATCATTTATTCCACAGCCATGCGGCCCCGCGCACGCCGCTGGAGTCGCCGTGTATTGGCGGTACGAGCTTCGTGTCGATGCGATCGGAGAAGACATAGCGCGGCCAGAGTTTTGGCACGTTGTCGTACAGCCGCTGGATATTGGAAAGCCCGCCGCCCAGCACAATCACATCCGGATCAAGGATATTGATGACGCCGGCCAGCGCGCGTGCTAGCCGCTCCTCATAACGCGCCAGCGTTTTGCTGCACGGGCCGTAGCCGGCGGCGGCGAGCTGGGCGATTTCATGTGCGGGCAGGTCTTCGCCGCCATATCGCACATGATCTGCCGCCAGCGCCGGGCCGGAGAGCCAGGCTTCGATGCAGCCTTTCTTGCCGCAATAGCACGGCGGCCCGTTGCATTCCCGCTCGCTGGGCCAGGGGTGGACGATGCGCTCACCCGTCGCCGGATGCGTGCCGGTTTCCTCATGATCGGCCTGGGCGTGCCGGAACTGGAAATAAGGCAAAGGGTTATGACCCCACTCACCCGCAATCGAGTTGATGCCATTGAGAACCTGGCCGCGCACGACGAGGCCGCCGCCCACGCCGGTGCCGAGGATGACCCCGAATACCACCTCGGCCCCGGCTGCCGCGCCATCCGTGGCTTCGGACAGGGCAAAACAGTTGGCATCGTTGGTCAGGCGGACTTCGCGGCCGAGCGCGGCCTCGAGGTCGGCTTTGAGCGGGCGGCCGATGAGGCAGGTGGAATTGCAGTTTTTCATCAGACCGGTGACGTGGGACAAGGCCCCCGGCGTGCCAATCCCCACCGAACCGCTCATGCCCAACTCAGATTCGGCCTGCCGGACAAGGTGGGCGAGGGTTTCCACGGTGGCGGGGTAATCGTTTTGCGGGGTGGGAACACGATGGCGTAATCGCTCGGTGCCCGTATTGTCCAGGGCGATGATTTCGATCTTGGTGCCGCCAAGGTCAATGCCAAGCCGCAGGGAGGGAGTGTTAAAATCTGGCATTCGTTTTCAGCAGGAAAAGCATCATGGCTGGACATTCAAAATGGGCCAACATTCAGCACCGCAAGGGTCGACAGGACGCCAAGCGGGGCAAGATTTTCACCAAGCTTATCAAGGAAATTACCGTCGCGGCGAAAATGGGCGGCGGCGATCCGGCCATGAACCCGCGCCTGCGTTTGGCCATCGACAAGGCCAAGGCCGAATCCATGCCCAAGGACAACATCGACAACGCGATCAAGCGCGGCACCGGCCAACTGGAGGGCGTGAACTACGAGGAGGTACGTTACGAAGGCTACGGCATCGGCGGTGCGGCAGTGATGGTCGATTGCCTGACCGACAACAAGACCCGTACCGTGGCGGATGTGCGTCATGCATTTTCCAAGCATGGCGGCAACATGGGCACCGATGGCTGCGTGGCCTTTCAGTTCAAGCATTGCGGGCAGATCGTCCTGGAGCCCGGCGCATCAGAAGACGTTGTAATGGAAGCTGCGCTGGAAGCCGGCGCGGAAGATGTCATCAGCAATGATGATGGTTCCATCGAAGTCGTGACCTCGCCCGACCCGAAAGCTTTCGAAGCAGTCAAGCTGGCACTGGAACAGGCCGGCCTCAAGCCCGCGCTGGCCGAAATCACCATGAAGCCGGTAAACGAAACCGAACTGACCGGCGACGATGCGGTAAAGATGCAGAAAATCCTCGATGCGCTGGAGTCGCTGGACGACGTGCAGGAGGTCTATACCAACGCGGTGCTTCCAGACTAAGCCATCCATTGCGCATACTCGGCATTGATCCCGGACTGAGACTGACTGGCTTTGGCGTAATCGAAAAGTCGGGCCAGAAGTTGTCCTATGTCACCAGCGGCGTGATCAGGAGCGGAGAAGGTGAGTTGCCGGCAAGGCTGGGGGTACTCTTCTCCGGATTGAACGAGCTGATAAAGGTGCATCGCCCCGACGTTTGTGCCGTGGAGATCGTCTTCGTCAACGTCAATCCGCAATCCACCCTGTTACTGGGACAAGCGCGCGGGGCGGCGGTTTGCGCCGCGGTTTCGAGCAAACTGCCGGTTGCGGAATACACCGCCTTGCAAATCAAGCAGTCCGTCGTCGGGCACGGCAAAGCCGCCAAGGAGCAGGTGCAGGAAATGGTCAAGCGTTTACTGAATTTGCCTGCCGCGCCGCAGGCCGACGCGGCGGATGCGCTGGCCTGTGCGATTTGCCACGCGCATGGCAGCAATCTCGGCGCGCTGTCGACTTCCGCTTTTCGTGTGCGGGGAGGGCGGCTGGTTTGAACACGCCCTCTGCGCTGCCGCTTGAGCCCACGCCGGAACGTCTGCGCAATCCGGTGTTGCGCTACGCGCTGGCTACCCGGCCTGCATTTCTCACCATCACGCTGGCGGGCTGCCTGCTGGGATTTGCCACGGCCTGGCACGGCGGTGTCGCTCTCAATGGGTGGACCGCCGTGGCAACGCTGCTTCTCGGATTGCTGGCGCATGCCGGCGTCAACGTATTGAATGACTACTACGATCATCTCAACGGCACGGACGAAAACAATGATGATCGTGTGTTTCCGTTCACCGGCGGTTCGCGCTTTATCCAGAATGGCGTGCTTTCACCTTCACACGTACTGGCCTACGGCCTGCTGCTGTTTGCACTGGTGATCGCGGGCGGGCTGTGGCTGATGGCGCAAAGCGGCCAGGGCCTGTTCTGGATCGGGCTGGCAGGACTGTTAATCGGCTGGGCCTATTCCGCGCCGCCGCTCAAGCTCAACAGCCGGGGCTGGGGCGAACTGTGCGTCGTGGCCGGGTTTCTGCTGATCGTGGCGGGTGCCGATTTCGTCCAGCGTGGCGCATTTTCCGGCCTGCCCTGGCGGGCGGGGCTGCCCTATGCGCTACTGACCGCCAACATCCTCTTTATCAACCAGTTTCCCGATCGCGAAGCCGACAAGCAGGCGGGCAAGCATCACTGGGTGGTGCGTTTGCAGCCCGAGAATGCCGCTAGGGTTTACGGATTGATTGCGCTGGGTGCGGCCGTCATGCTGGTTGTCCTGGTCGTATTGAATGGCTTGCCAGTGGGGTCATTGGTTTCGCTGGCGGGACTTCTGCCTGTCGTTCCCGCATGGCGGACACTGACCAGGCATTGCAGCCAGCCCAGAGAACTTGTACCAGCCATCAAGGCAACGATACTTGCGGCGCATCTGCATGCAGTGCTGCTGGCGGCTTCGTTGTTCATGGGGGGATGGCTGTGATCGGGCGCATCACGGGCGTGCTCATCGAAAAGCGTCCGCCACAGGTCGTGGTGGATGTGAATGGCGTGGGCTACGAGCTCGATGTGTCGATGGCCACTTTCTACAATTTGCCCGCCGTGGGCGAGAAAGTCTCGCTGCATACGCACCTTGCCATTCGCGAGGATGCGCATCTGCTTTTCGGTTTTGGTTCCGAAACTGAACGCCGCGTATTCCGAGAACTCATCAAGGTGTCCGGCATCGGCGCCAAGACCGCGCTGTCCGTGCTGTCAGGGCTTTCGGTGGAAGATCTGGCTGCGGCAGTTGCATCCCAGGAAACCGGCCGTTTGGTGAAAACGCCCGGCATTGGCAAGAAAACTGCCGAACGATTATTGCTGGAACTGAAGGGCAAGCTGGATTTCATTGGCGTGGGCATGTCTGGCGGTGGAGGGGCGCGCGCTTCGGATGACGTCAGACAGGCGCTGCTGGCGCTGGGCTACAATGACAAGGAAGCCGAACTCGCCATCAAGCAGTTGCCTGCCGATCTGCCGGTCTCCGAAGCCATCCGGCAGGCGCTCAAGTTGTTATCCAAAGGGTGAGCGGGATTAAGATACGGCCATGATCGAAACCGACCGCCTGATTACCCCTTCGGCTTCCAGTCCGCAAGAAGAGCAGTTCGAACGCGCCCTGCGCCCCAAGCATCTGACCGAATACATCGGCCAGGAAAAGGCGCGCGGACAGCTGTCGATCTTCATCGAGGCCGCCAAAAAGCGAGGCGAAGCGCTCGATCATGTGCTGCTGTGCGGTCCGCCGGGGCTCGGCAAAACCACGCTGGCGCACATCATCGCGCGCGAGATGGGCGTGGGCCTGCGTCAGACATCGGGCCCGGTGCTGGAGCGTGCGGGTGACCTGGCTGCGCTGCTGACCAATCTGGAGCCGCACGATGTGCTGTTCATCGACGAGATACACCGGCTGTCGCCGGTCGTCGAGGAAGTGCTCTATCCGGCGCTGGAAGATTTCCAGATCGACATCATGATCGGCGAAGGCCCGGCGGCGCGTTCGGTCAAGCTCGACCTACCGCCTTTTACGCTGGTGGGGGCGACAACGCGCGCGGGCATGCTGACCAACCCGCTGCGCGACCGCTTCGGCATCGTCGCGCGTCTGGAGTTTTACACCCCGCAAGAGCTTTGTCAGATAGTTACCCGTTCGGCCAGGTTACTGGATATGCACGTGGATGAAGCAGGCGCGATGGAAATTGCCCGGCGTTCGCGTGGCACACCGCGTATCGCCAACCGCCTTTTGCGCCGCGTGCGTGATTATGCCGAGGTGCGGGCAGATGGCCGGGCGACGCGCGAGGTGGCCGATGCCGCGCTGTTCATGCTGGATGTCGATCATGCCGGCTTCGACCTGATGGACAGGAAACTATTGCTGGCCGTGATCGAGAAATTTTCGGGCGGGCCGGTCGGATTGGACAATCTGGCGGCAGCGATTGGCGAAGAGCGGGATACGATCGAAGATGTGCTGGAGCCGTATCTGATCCAGCAGGGTTTTTTGCAGCGCACCCCGCGTGGCCGCATCGCCACGCCGCACGCCTACCGGCATCTGGGCTTTGCCGCACCGGCGATGGCGCCGGATTTGTTCGAAAAACAATAATGGCCGGTGCCTTCACCTGCCCGGTCAGGGTGTATTGGGAAGACACCGATGCCGGTGGCGTCGTCTACTACGCCAACTACCTCAAATTTCTCGAGCGCGCCCGTTCCGAATGGCTGCGCGCCCTTGGTTTCGAACAGCCTGATTTGCTGGCCAGACATGGGGGCATGTTCGTGGTGCGGCGGGTGGAGGCAGATTATCTGCTGCCCGCGCGGTTCAACGACAGCTTGAGTGTGGAAGCGGCACTGGTAGAGCAAAACAAGGCCAGTCTGGTCATGGCGCAGCGAATCCTGAGAGGGGCAGACATTCTGATGGCGGCGCGTGTGACGCTGGTCTGGGTGAAGGAAAATACCTTCAAACCGGCTAGAATTCCTGCTGAAATTCTTGAAATTCTAACCTGAGAAAACATCGTGGACGTTTCGCAAAACATGTCCCTGCTGCACCTGGTTCTGCAGGCCAGCATTCCCGTCAAGTTCGTCATGGGATTGCTGCTGGCGGCTTCCTTCATGTCATGGTGGTACATCTTCCTGAAGTTGTTCGTCATCAAACGCGCAATCGGCAATACCAGCCGCTTCGAGGCCGAATTCTGGGGTGGCGCCGATTTGAATGCCGTTTATCATCGGGTCAGCGACCAGCCAGAAAAAGCCGGAGAGCTCGAAAGGGTGTTCGAGGCCGGATTCAGCGAGTTTCTCAAGTTGCGTCGGCAATCCGGCGCAATGGTCAACGTTATCATGGACGGCACGCGCCGCGCCATGCGCGCGGCTTATCAGCGTGAGATCGATACACTCGAATCGCATCTGGCGTTTCTGGCGACGGTAGGGTCGGTGTCGCCCTATGTCGGCCTGTTCGGCACGGTGTGGGGCATCATGCTGGCTTTCCAGAATCTGGCCTCGGTGGCGCAAGCCACCCTCGCGCAGGTGGCGCCGGGTATTGCCGAGGCGCTGATCGCCACCGCCATGGGCTTGTTCGCTGCCATACCCGCCGTCGTCGCCTACAACCGCTATACCCACGACCTGGACCGGCTTTCCAGCCGGATGGAAAGCTTCATGGAAGAGTTTTCCAACATTCTCCAGCGCCAGGTCGCGAAATAAGTCATGCCGCGCGTTCGTAAACAGGTTGCCAGCATCAATGTCGTGCCTTTGATAGATGTCATGCTGGTGCTGCTGGTGGTGTTCATGATTACCGCACCCTTCATCAATCCAGGTCAGGTTGAACTGCCCAGCGTGGGCAAGACAACGGCGACGCCCAGCCAGCCCCTGGAAGTCATGATCAGGGCGAACGGTGACATGGCATTGCGCGATCGTGCCCGGGGTGGTGAGGAAGTGTCAGTAACCTCGGCCAGCCTGGCTTTTGAAGTCAAGCGCATGCTCAAGGAAAACCAGCCGGTTGTCATTTCCGCTGACAAGAGCGTGCGCTATGAAGAAGTCATGAATGCCATGTCCGCCCTTCAGGCTGCTCAGGTATCGCGCATCGGATTGCTTGCCAAGCCCGCCAGATGAATCTTGCCCTGCAACGCTACGACTTCGCCGCTGGGG
>JACAED010000035.1 GCA_013389025.1 Hydrogenophilaceae bacterium | reverse complement strand
ATTCTGATCCGCACGCAGTCGATGCGCGGCGCGGCGGAAGAGGCGCCCGGCGCCTACAAGGATGTGGACCGGGTGGCCGAGGCCACGGAGAAGGCGGGGCTGGCGAAGCGGGTGGCGTTTCTGCGGCCCAAGGTGTGCATCAAGGGATAGGCCGAAATGCAACACACAGACTTAAAAGTCCTTGGTAACTGAATGTTTCGTATCGATTTGCCCGATTAAAGATTAAAATTCCGCAATAAACTTATTCAATTTCTGAAAGCCATGCTCAAACAGCGCACGCTCAAAACCCAGGTCAAGGCCACTGGCGTCGGCCTGCATACCGGCGCCAAGGTCGACATGACCCTGCGGCCGGCGGCGGCGGGTACGGGCATCGTGTTCCGGCGCGTGGACCTCGATCCGCCGGTCGACATTCCGGTCGATCCCTACAAGGTGACGGATACGCGCCTGTGTTCCGCGCTGACGGTGGACAAGGCCAAGGTGGCCACGGTCGAGCATCTCATGTCCGCGTTGGCAGGACTGGGCATTGACAACATCGTCATCGATCTTACCGGGCCGGAGGTGCCGATTCTCGACGGCTCCGCCGCGCCGTTTGTTTTTCTGCTGCAATCCGCGGGCATCGAGGAACTACCCGCCGCCAAGGAGTTCATACGCATCATTCAGCCCATCGAGGTGAAGGACGGCGACAAGTGGGCGCGGCTCACACCCTATGACGGCTTTCGCATCGATTTCACCATCGATTTCGACCATCCGGTATTCGACCATTCCAGCCAGGTCGTCAGTGTGGATTTCGCCGAGACGTCCTACATCAAGGAAGTTGCCCGTGCGCGCACCTTCGGCTTCATGCACGAAGTGGAAATGCTGCGCAACAATAACCTTGCGCTGGGCGGCTCGCTCGACAACGCCATTGTCATGGACGAATACCGCGTGCTGAATGCCGAGGGGCTGCGCTACAACGACGAGTTCGTCAAGCACAAGGTGCTCGATGCCATCGGCGATTTCTACATGATCGGCAAGCCCATCATCGGAAGGTTGGAAGCCTACAAGTCCGGCCACGCACTGAATAACCAGCTTTTGCGCGCACTGGTGGAAACACAATCCGCCTGGGAAATCGCCCGTTTCGAAAAAGCCGGGGAAGCACCGCAGGCGATTGCGCAATTCTATCCGCAGGCGGCATGATTGTCCTGCGACTGCTACTGGTCTTGAGTCTTGCCGTCATCGCCGGGCTGGCACTTACATGGCTGTTCACCAAAGACGCGAAATATCTCCGCATCGCCTCGCGCATCCTGCGGTTTATCGTCGTGCTGGGCGTGGTGGTGGCGCTGGTTTATGTGGTGGAGCGGTTACTGCTGATTTAGGCAGGTTTGGGAGTTTCCAATGCTGGCGCCCCCACAATCTTCATCACATGGATGGGCGGCATGTGCAGCAGTTCACCGATCTGCCTGTAATCATCCGGCAGGGCCGCATCGTGCCAGCCGTGCTGGGAATGGCGCGCCAGATTAACGGCGAGCAGGACATTTCTTACCCTTGGATTGGCGGCCTGTTTGGGGTCCATCAGGGTCTTGAGCAGCTCGGGCAGTTTCCATTCGACCGTCAGCGCGCGCTGTAACTCCATGCCCACAAAACCCAGCACGTCCTTCTGCACATCCGAACTGCGAAGCGACTTGTCGGCATGTTGCCATTTGCGGATTTCCAGCATGGGCTCGGGATTGAAACACCACATCAGCATTTCTGCCACATAGGTCAACAGCGCCGAGACGCGTACTTCTTCCCAGTGCAGGTCACGCAGGCGCACCGCCCAGTCGAAGGCGTAATCCGCCGATCGCTGCGCCCGCCGCACGGTTTGCATGAGCTGAACCAGGGCGTTCATGTGCTTGGCCAGCAGGTTTTCGACCACGAGTTCAGTGGAAATCTCGTTGAAGAAGGTATTGAAGCCCATCATCATGATGGCCTGTTCCACCTGCACCAGTTCCTGCATCTGACTCAACCGCTTGTGGCCCTGCATGTAGCGCAGCAACTTGACGGTCATCAGCGGATCGCGGGTCACGATGTCTGAGATTTCGCGGGCATCGTGCTGATCGGCGTTTTCGCGCAGACGTCCAAGATCGCGTGCCGTCTGTTTCAGCACGGGAATCTCGGCGTGGCTCAGAAACCTTACCCAGTCATTCAATGTTTTAGGGGGTTGCCCCATGCAGTTCTCGCAAGGCGGAATGATCTTTCTAGATTAAATCCGCATTCGACCCGGCATGGAGCATGGAAAAGCGGGAAGAACTGTGTCCAATTCGGGGTTTTGAACAAGTTCAGTTCTGGTGATGCCGCAACAATTTCTCCAGCGCGGCCTTGACTTCGCCCTCTTCCAGTCCATCGGCGGCTTCCCTGAAGGCCTGCCGGGCGGCATTGGACATGGGCGACTTTGGTTTTCGTGGCTGGATCCGGCGGCCGGCCGGCTTGACCTTGATGTTGACCCGCCGGACCGGCAAGCCCTTGCCTTGTAGCTGGGCAGCAAGGGCTCCGGCTTCCAGCCTAAGCCGGCTGGCAACGGCGCCGTTGCTGCACAATACGCGCAGCTCGCCTTCTTCCATCGCGACGACATCGGCCTCGCCACGGAACCGGGCGGGTAAAACCGCGTCGAAGCGCTTTTGCAGCGCAATCAGGGTCTGCGCTGTTCTGGCAACGGGGAGGCCTGCAAGCAAATCGCCTAGTCTTTGGGCCACGCCATGCTCCGTAACCGGGCTGCCATGGCCCGTGTGTTAAAATCCGCTGATTTATTAATCATTTACTTACCGGAACTTCCGGCATCCCATGCTGCAAAACATTGTCAGAAAAATCTTTGGCAGCCGCAACGACCGGCTGATCAAACAATACATGCAGAAGGTGCGGGCGATCAATGCGCTCGAGCCAGACATGCAAAAACTGTCCGATGCCGAGCTGGCCGGTAAAACGCAGGTATTCCGTGACCGTCTGGCCAGGGGCGAAGCCCTCGATAAGCTTCTGCCCGAGGCGTTTGCCGTGGTGCGCGAGGCGAGCCGACGCGTGCTGGGCATGCGCCATTTTGATGTGCAGCTGATCGGCGGCATGGTGCTCAATGACAACAAGATCGCCGAGATGCGTACTGGCGAAGGCAAGACCTTGATGGCCACCCTGGCGGCCTACCTCAACGCGCTGCCCGGCAAGGGCGTGCACGTGGTGACGGTAAATGATTACCTCGCGCAACGCGATGCCGAATGGATGGGAAGGCTTTACCGCTTTCTGGGCCTGACCGTGGGGGTCAATCTCTCGCAGATGCCGCACGACCAGAAGCAGGCCGCCTATGCCGCGGACATCACCTATGGCACAAACAACGAATACGGATTCGACTATCTGCGCGACAACATGGTGTACCAGTTGTCCGAAAAAGTGCAGCGCGGCCTCAACTTTGCCATCGTCGACGAAGTGGACTCCATCCTCATTGACGAAGCGAGAACACCGCTGATCATTTCCGGACAGGCCGAGGACAGCACCGAGCTGTATCTGGCCATCAATGCCGTGCCGCCGCGTCTCACCAGGCAGGAAAAAGAAGACGGACCGGGCGACTACTGGGTGGACGAAAAAGCACACACGGTGCTGATTTCCGAATCCGGCCACGAAAAAATCGAACACATACTCACCGAACTGGGTTTGCTGCCGGAAGGCAGCAGCCTGTACGACGCCAGCAACATCCGGCTGATGCACCATGTCAATGCCGCGCTGCGCGCGCATGCGGTGTACCACCGCGACCAGCATTACGTGGTGCAAAACGGCGAGGTGATCATCGTTGACGAATTCACCGGCCGCCTGATGGCGGGCCGCCGCTGGTCCGAAGGCCTGCACCAGGCGGTGGAAGCCAAGGAGGGGGTGGCGATCCAGAAGGAAAACCAGACGCTGGCTTCCATTACCTTCCAGAATTATTTCCGCATGTACGGAAAACTCTCTGGCATAACCGGTACGGCGGACACCGAAGCCTACGAATTCCAGTCGATCTACAACCTAGAAACCGTGGTCATTCCCACCCACCGGCCGATGATCCGCAAGGATGCACACGACCAGGTGTTCCTGACCGCGCAGGAAAAATACGCCGCGGTGATCCGGGACATCCGCGATTGCCAGCAACGTGGCCAGCCCGTGCTGGTGGGCACGACTTCGATCGAAATCAACGAATATCTGTCCGGCCTGCTGGCGAAGGAAGGCTTGCAGCATCAGGTGCTGAACGCCAAGCAGCACGCGCGGGAAGCCGAAGTCATCGCCGAAGCCGGCCGGCCTGGCGCCATTACCATTGCCACCAACATGGCTGGCCGGGGTACCGATATCGTGCTGGGCGGCAACATCCAGAAGCAGCTCGATGCAGTGGATGCCGATGAAAGCCTGTCGGATGCGGAAAAGAAAACGCGCAAGGAAAAGCTCAAGGCCGACTGGCAAAAGTTGCACGAGCAAGTGCTGGCGGCGGGCGGCCTGCACATTATCGGCACCGAGCGCCACGAGTCGCGACGGGTCGACAACCAGTTGCGCGGCAGATCCGGCCGTCAGGGCGACCCCGGTTCCTCGCGCTTCTACCTGTCGCTGGAAGATCCGCTGCTGCGCATTTTTGCGTCCGACCGCGTCGCGGCCATCATGAACAAGCTCAAGCTGCCTGAGGGTGAGGCCATCGAGCATCCATGGGTGTCGCGCGCCATCGAGAATGCCCAGCGCAAGGTCGAAGCACGCAACTTCGACATCCGCAAACAGCTTCTTGAGTACGATGATGTGGCCAACGACCAGCGCAAGGTCATCTACGACCAGCGCAACGAGCTGCTGGCCGCGCAGGACATTAACGACACCATCAAGGCCATGCGCGGGGATGTGATCAACACGGCCATTGACCAGTACATCCCGCCGGGTTCCATGGAAGAACAGTGGGATGTGGAAGGCGCCGAGAAGGCGCTGGCTTCGGAGTTTGCGCTGGAGCTTCCGCTGGCGCAATGGCTCAAGGAAGATCAGAAGCTCGACGAGCAGGGACTGCGCGAGAAAGCGGTGGCAGCAGCCAACGAAGTCTATTCAGCCAAGGAAGCCATTGTGGGTTCGGAAGTGTTGCGCCACTTCGAGCGCGCGGTGATGCTGCAAAGTATGGACAGCCACTGGCGCGAACACCTGGCCGCGCTGGACCATCTGCGCCAGGGTATCCATCTGCGCGGCTATGCGCAGAAAAATCCCAAGCAGGAATACAAGCGCGAGGCTTTCCAGTTGTTTTCAAACATGCTGGACGCGATCAAGTTCGAAGTCACCCGTATCACCACCACCGTGCAGGTGCGCTCCGAGCAGGATGTCCAGGCGGTGGAAGAACAGCAGCCAGAAGTGTCCAACGTGCAATATCATCATGCCGATTTTGAAGAGGCGCTGGCCGGTAACGATCAGCCCGAAGGCGAAGCGGCCCCAGCCCAGCCCTACACGCGGGACATGCCCAAGGTCGGCCGCAATGATCCCTGCCCGTGCGGCAGCGGGAAGAAATACAAGCATTGCCACGGCAAGTTGAATTAAAGCCGGTGCCGCTGATCTCCCAAGGCAAATCCGCTCGGGCAAGCACAAGCCCTGGTCAAACCGATCACCTTGAACAGCTCTCCCATTTCGGCGGGGGAAAGCAGTTTCTGCACACCGGTGGAAAGCGGCAGGTAATTCGCCGCGGAATCAGGCGGGGTTTCAGACAGCAGATGGGTAATGCCGCCCGCCAGCAGAAAATTGGCCTGAGTGGTATAGCCACACACTTGCATTCCCGAGTCGAGTGCGGCATCGGCAATGGCGGTGAAATCGACATGCGCGGTCAGGTCGCACAACCCCGGTAGATAGAATGGGTCATCCAGTGCATGATGCCGGTAGTGTGCCATCAGCGTGCCCATGTGACGCTGTGGATGGTAGTACTCACTACGGCCGAAACCATAGTCTATAAACAAAATAAGACCGGATTCGAGCCGTTCACCAAGAGTCTTGATGAGCGCGGGCGCGGCAAGATTGATCTCGCTGATATGGCCATCGGGCAGGTTGAGGGCGCGCGCGCTTTCGAGAAGCAGCGGATCGGCAATGGACCGGTCTTCCCAGCAAAAGCCAGTTTCACCCATCCCGACGCCTCGTTCCATTGGCCCGTTCCGGGTCCAGTGAATGAGATGCACGGGCAGTGCATCCAGCACTTCATTGCCGAAAATGACACCGCTGATTTTTTCCGGCAAGCTGTCCAGCCACAGTATAAATTCAGACCTACTCCCCTCCCGGGAGAAGGGTTGGGATGAGGGGGAAAATTCCCTTAGCGTCTCTTGTTGCCGTGCCCGCAACGCCCCGCTTACCTCCAGTATCGAATACTTCGCTTCGACATTCAGTGCTCGCAGCTCGCTCAATATCTGAGAGGCCAACAGACCCGTGCCCGCCCCCAGCTCCAGTATGCCGCCGCCGGTCTGTTTCAATACTTCGGCAAACTGCCGAGCCAGTAAGCGGCCAAACAGCGGGGATATCTGCGGCGCGGTGACAAAGTCTCCCTCGCCGCCGAATTTGGCCGGACCGCCACTGTAATAGCCCAGCCCCGGCGAGTAGAGGGCCCGCTCCATGTAGCGCGCAAAGGAAATCCAGCCACCGCTTTTTTGAATTTCCGACTGGATATATCTGACGAGCCGATCGCTGGCTTGCAATTGTTCCTGGCTTGGCGGCGGGAGGGGCATCGGGACGTTTTTTGTTGGATAATCGACCGCAAGCATACATCAGGACATTCGCATGTCAGCCAAGACCATCCTCATCACCGGCGGTTCCAAACGCGTGGGCGCGGCCATCGCCCGGCTGATGCACGGCACCGGCGCCAATCTCATGATCCACTACCGCAGTTCGGCCCGCGAGGCGCGCGCTTTGCAAGACGAACTCAATGCCGTGCGTCCGGGCTCTGTTGCATTGATCCAGGCCGATTTGCTGGACATTGCCGTGCTGCCAAGCCTGGTGTCGCAAACCATCGCCACCTTCGGCGCGCTGGATGCGCTGGTCAACAACGCGTCGAGCTTTTATCCCACGGCCGTGGGCAGCATCAGCGAGAAGGACTGGGTCGATCTGATGGGCACCAACCTCAAAGCGCCCATGTTCCTGTCGCAGGCCGCGGCGAATGAATTGAGGCGGCGTCAGGGCTGCATCGTCAACATCACCGACATCCATGCCGACCGGCCGATGAAGAATTATCTGGTCTATTCTGTGGCCAAGGCCGGACTGGTGGGGTTGACCAAATCCCTCGCGCGCGAACTGGCGCCGGAAGTGCGGGTAAACGGTGTGGCGCCGGGGCCCATCATGTGGCCGGAGGACAACCCGGATTTTGACGAAGTATCGCGCCAGCGCATTGTTTCCCATACCATGTTGAAGCGCGCGGGCGACCCCTCCGACATCGCCCATGCGGTGCGTTTCTTTATCGAGGATGCGCCCTTTGTCAGCGGGCAGATTCTTGCCGTGGACGGTGGGCGGAGCGCGAAGCTTTAGGTTGGAGCAAACCGCACTTCGTTTGCCGGATATTCCCATTTGGGTATAATTAGAACAATGGAACAAAAAGCGCTTTACTGGGTGGGCTCGTCCAAGAAGGATTTGATGGCTTTGCCAGAAGAGGTGCGGGATGTTTTTGGCTATGCCTTGCATCTGGCGCAAGAGGGCGGCAAGCATGAACAGACAAAGCCACTCAAGGGTTTCGGCGGCGCGGGCGTTCTGGAGGTTGTTGAAGATTTTAAGGGCAATGCCTATCGAGCGGTCTACACGGTGAAATTCGGGAATGCCGTTTATGTTCTGCATTGTTTCCAGAAAAAATCCGCGCACGGTATCGAAACCCCAAAACCCGGCATGGAACTGATTCGGGAAAGATTGAAAGCGGCGGAAGCGCACGCGAAAGGAGTGGCAAAATGAGCGGAATCGAAAAAGGCAGCGGCAACGTCTATGCCGATTTGGAATACCTGGATAGCAGTGAAATGCAGGTCAAGGCCCAACTGGCCAGCAAGATCGGCGAAATCATCAAGCGCCGTCGACTTACACAGGTGCAGGCGGCGGAAATTCTGGGCATGACCCAGCCCAAGCTCTCCGGCATGCTGCGCGGCCAATTCCGCGGCATCAGCGAAGCAAAAATGCTGGAATGTCTCAATCGCCTCGGACGGGATGTTCAGATTGTTGTGCGCAAGACTTCTCGCACTCGCGAGACCGGGCGTACTCGCGTTGTCTTTAATTGAGAGCGCAGCGCGAAGTTGGGGTGAGTGGCAAAAAAATCATCATGGCAAAACGTCAAATTCCGCTCGCCACTCCCGGCGAAATCCTGCTGGAGGGATTTCCCTTGCCGCTGGGCGTCACCCAGTACCGGCTGGCCAAGGAAATCGGCGTGCCGCAACGCCGCATCGGTGAAATCGTCGCCGGCAAGCGGAGCATCACCGCCGTGCGTCTGGGCGTTTTCTTCGGCATGGAAGCCGAGTTCTGGCTAAACCCGCAAGCGCATTACGATCTGGCGATTAACCGTGAGGTGCTGGCCGAAAATCTGGCGGCGATTCATCCACTGGAGGCGGCGGCGTAGTATGTGGAAGCAGTCAGGGCGAAATTGAATTCGAGCACGGCACCTTTAATGTACGTTGTGCGCTTCTTCATCGAGGATGCGCCTTTTGTCAGGGGGCAGATTCTTGCCGTGGATGGTGGGCGGAGCGCGAAGCTTTAGTTATTTTCCCGTATAGCTGCGATACCACTCCACCCACTTCCCAATCCCGTATTCCAGTGAAGTATCCGGTTTGAAGCCGGTGTCGCGGATGAGGTCGTCCACATCGGCGTAGGTCACTTTCACGTCGCCATCCTGCATGGGCAGGAAATTCTTCTTCGCTTCATGGCCCAGGGCTTTCTCGATGGTGCCGATGAAGTCCATCAACTGCACGGGCGTATGGTTGCCGATGTTGTAGATTTTGTAGGGCGCGTGGCTGCTGGCGGGATCGGGGTGGTCGTGGTCGAAGTCGGGGTTGGGTTGCGGGATGCGATCCAGCACTCGCACCGTGCCGTCGGCGATGTCGTCGACATAGGTGAAGTCGCGCATCATGTCGCCGTGGTTGAACACGTCGATGGTGCGGCCTTCCAGGATGGCGGAGGTAAACAGCCACGGCGACATATCGGGGCGGCCCCAGGGACCGTACACGGTGAAGTAGCGCAGGCCGGTGGTGGGCACGCCGTACAAATGTGAGTAGGTGTGCGCCATCAGCTCGTTGGCTTTTTTGCTGGCGGCATACAGGCTGACAGGATGGTTGACCGGGTCGTGCACGGTGAAGGGGATTTTCGTGTTGGCGCCGTACACGCTGGATGAGCTGGCATAAACGAAATGTTCCACCTTGTTGTGGCGGCAGCCTTCGAGCAGGTTGGCGAATCCGACAATGTTTGACTGTACGTAGGCATGGGGATTTTTCAGTGAATAGCGCACGCCGGCCTGGGCCGCCAGATTGATGACCCGCTGGAAATGCTCGGCAGCAAAAAGGTCTTCCATCGCCATGCGGTCGGCGATATCGATCTTGTGGAACCTGAAATTCGCGTAGGGCTTGAGTTGTTCGAGGCGAGCCAGTTTCAATTCCGGGTTGTAGTAGTCGTTGAGGATATCGATGCCGACGACTTCATCGCCGCGTTCGAGCAGCAATTTGGCGACATGCATGCCGATAAACCCGGCCGCGCCGGTAAGCAGGACTTTCATGCGTTTATCTCCTATGGTTGCGGCATTTTAGCAGTGCGCCGGACATCCTCGTAAAATGCGCGGATGCCGCTTTTTGTCCAACGCCTGCTTTATCAGTTCCTGCTCTGGCTGGCCCTACCCTTCATTCCGCTGCGCCTGCTTCTGCGCGGCTTGAAGGAGCGCGGTTACTGGAAGCATGTGCCCGAACGCTTCGGATTTTATGGGCAGCTTGCGAAGCATGCTGTCTGGATTCATGCGGTGTCGGTGGGGGAGGCGCGTGCCGCCGCGCCGCTGGTGGAGAGGTTTCTTTCACGCTCGCCTGCCCCTTCCCTGTTGATGACCTGCATGACGCCGGCCGGGCGCGCGACACTGGAACAGCTATTTGGTGGCAGGGTAAGCGTGCGTTACCTGCCCTACGATTTTGCCTTTGCCGTGCGCCGTTTTATCAGGCAGGCTCAGCCCATCATGGGTGTCATCATGGAAACCGAACTGTGGCCCAATCTCGTGCATGAATCGAGGCAGGCAGGGGTAAAGCTGTTTCTGGTCAATGCACGCATGTCTGAAAGCTCCACACTGGGCTATCGCAAGCTTGCAGCGTTGACGAACGAAACATTGGCCAGCTTTGAAGCAATCGCCGCCCAGACACAGGCGGATGCGGATCGCCTAGCCGCGCTGGGTGCCCGCAAGATCCATGTTACGGGCAACCTGAAATTCGATGTCGATCCGCCGCATGAGCAAATCGAACTGGGCAGAACTTTTCGAAATCGGATCGGTAAGCGGCCTGTCTGGCTGGCTGCCAGCACGCGCGATGGCGAAGAGAAGCTTGTTCTTGAGGCTTTCAGGAAATCTGCGCCGGAAAATGTCCTGCTGGTGCTGGTGCCGCGCCATCCCCAAAGATTCGATGAGGTGGCGGCGCTTGCAAAAGGCCTTGGGCTGAGCGTGCAGCGCCGTTCCGAAAATGAACCGGTGCGTGCATCGACCCGCGTGTGGCTGGGCGACAGCCTGGGTGAAATGTTTGCCTATTACGCGGCGGCAGATTGCGCTTTGGTTGGTGGCAGTTTATTGCCATACGGCGGGCAAAATCTGATCGAAGCCTGCGCGGTGGGCTGTCCGGTGATCCTGGGGCCGCACACCGAAAACTTCAAGCAGGCATCGGATGATGCCATCGCACATGGCGCCGCAGCTCGCATCAGTGAAGCCGCTGACTGGATGGCTGCCTGCATGCGGCTGATGAATGATCCGCAGGGACGTGCCTTGATGGCAGCCAGCGGAAAAAAATTCGCCGATGCACACAAGGGTGCATCGGCGAAGGTGTGCAAACTTATTTGCGGGGACCCTTCAGGCCGTTGAGCTGGCTTACTTATGGGCCTTGTTTGCCGCAGACCTGGAAGGCGGCGCCGCTGGAGCGCCCGCTTCGCTGGCCTGGCTGCGCCGGTGATTCAGGGCCATGGAATACGTCAGGCCGGGGCTGGCTGGTGCGCGTGATGTCTTTGGTGTCGGGCCGGGTGCACTGTTCAGCAAGCGATCGATTTCTTCCAGATCGGCGGCTGACAAGGAACCCGCGGCAGCCTTGAGGTTCAACACGGAAATCAGAAAGTTGTAGCGCGCGGCGGCCAGATCGCTCCTTGCCGAAAAGACCTGCTGCTGTGCGTTCAGAACATCCACGTTGGTCCGCACGCCGACCTGCAAACCCAACTGGGTTGATTCCAGGGATTTTTCGCTGGAGGACAGCGCGGCTTCCAACGCCTTGACCTGGGCTTCGGTGCTGGTGACGTTCAAATAGGCCTGACGGGTCTGCAGCGCGGCATTGCGCTGCGCATCCTCGAGTTCCTGTCTGGACCTTTCACGATTGGCCACGGCCTGGCGCACCTGTGATGAAGTCAATCCACCCTGATAAATGGGCAGTGCAAGCTCGAGACCAACCAGGGTGGCCTTGCTGTCACCCTGGATGGTTGTGAAATTCTGGTTTCTGCTGTCCAGGTAGCTCGCGGTGAGGTCCAGCGTGGGGTAATGGCCCGCGCGCGCACGGTCGACTTCCTTGTCCGCGATTTGCCGAGCCTGTTCGCGGATGCGAACCTGCAGGTTGTCGGCGAGCGCACGGCTGACCCAGTCATCCATGTTGCCTGGCGCAGGAACGGTCAAGGCAGGCTTGGCAACAAGTGGGGCGAGCGTATCGATCGGCTTGCCGGTCAGTGTGTGCAGGGCTCTTTTCTTGACTTCGAGGTCGTTCAGGCTGGCGATTTCCTGGGCCGTGACCAGATCGTAGCGCGCCTGTGCTTCGTGAATGTCGGTAATGGTCACCGTGCCAACCTCGAAGCTGCGCTTTGCGGCGGCCAGTTGTTCTGTGATGGCAGCCTTCTGGGAACGGGTGAATTCCAGCGTGTCCTGGGCGAGCAGCACATCGAAATAGGCGCGTGCCGCGCGCAGGATGAGATCCTGACCGGCGACCTTGAGCTGGTTTTCCGCAAGCTGGACAGAAACCTTGGCCTGATCATAGGCCGCCAGATTCTGCCCGCGGAAAATTGGTTGCGAAGCGGTGACACTCCAGCCGTGCGAATCGAAATCAGACGAGTTTGTGGTGGCACCGATCGTGGTTTCGACATCGTTCCAGCGCGTATTGGCGTTCAGGCTGACGTTGGGCAGCAGGCCCGCACGTGCCTGGGGCAGCTGCTCGCTGGCTGCTTCATAAGTGGCCCGGGCAGCTGCGAAGGTCGGGTCATAGGCCAGCGCGGCCCGGTAAACTTCCGACAGGTTCTCGGCAAATGCCGGCAATCCAAAGCTTGCAGCCAGCAGGAAGGTGAGAAGTTTTGGTTTCATCTTGTGATCCTTGAGAACTTAATAAATGGTCATGGCCGGATCGATTTCCCTGGCCCAGGCATCGATCCCGCCCGTAAGATTGATGACGTCAGAAAATCCTTCCCGTTCAAGGTACTTGGCAACCTGCCAGGAGCGTATCCCATGGTGACAGATAACGACTGTTTGCGCGTGCTTATTTAATTCTCCTGACCTTGCCATGATCTGTCCCATCGGTATCCAGATGCATCCCGGCAGCTGGCAGCGCGCCACTTCCCATTCTTCACGCACGTCCAGCAGTACCGGCGCATCGCCGTGCTGAAGCTGGTTGTTGAGTTCATGGACTGTTACGTGGCGCATTAAAACACAAATCGCTCGGGCTGCGGCGCGTTGATCAGGGGTTTCACGCTTGTTTCAAAGAGGCTTTCTGTCCGGTATGTTCCGCGCGACACGCAGGTGATGAGTTGGGCTTCCATCACCGGATCGTCGCCGGTCATGGCAAACAGGCGGCCGCCGGGTGCGAGCTGCGCGGGCAGGTTGACAGGCATGACCGGCAACGAGCCCGTGACTATGATCGCATCGTAAGGCGCATGCTTTTCCCAGCCCAGGCTGCCATCGCCTGTTTCCAGCGTGACATTGTCGAAACCATGCGCCTTTAACCGTGCCTGGGCAGCGTTCGTGAATTCGGCGTGAATTTCGACACTGTAAACATGCCCCGCCAGCGATGCCAGCAGGGCAGTGAGATAGCCGCTACCCGTGCCGATTTCCAGCACCTTGTCGGTTTTCTTCAGTTGCAGGGCCTGCAAGGCGCGGGCTTCCAGTTTGGGCGCCCACATGGCTTCGCCCTGCCCAAGCGGGATTTCCATGTCGATGAAAGACAGCGAGCGGTAGGCAGCGGGCACGAACTCCTCGCGCCGAACCTTGAACAACAGGTCAAGCACGGTCTGATCCAGCACTTCCCAAGGCCGGATCTGCTGTTCCACCATGTTGAAGCGCGCCTGTTCGATATCCATTACACCTCCCGGGATTTAATTCAATTTCAATGGCTTAGCCAGGGACTGAGCTTGCAATTATTTCACAAATCCGCTACCTTGCGGTTAACCGCTAGGGGTCTGGCCGGCCGTTGCCCGGTCAGTGAGAGATACCCTTGGAACCTGATCCGGGTCATGCCGGCGTAGGGAAGCGAGGCCGCCATGCCACCTTCCTTACTGGCTATTGAGGAAGGAACACCATGAACGCCACCCCCGAATTTCTCGCCTCTGCCGCCCATGTG
This sequence comes from Hydrogenophilaceae bacterium, assembly GCA_013389025.1. Taxonomy (GTDB): domain Bacteria; phylum Pseudomonadota; class Gammaproteobacteria; order Burkholderiales; family Thiobacillaceae; genus UBA6918. The sequence goes on along the minus strand of JACAED010000035.1, from coordinate 836 downwards.
GACGAGGCCGCCATCCAGCCCCTGCCCAATTCACGCAAAATTTACGTACAGGGTAGCCGGCCGGATATCCGCGTGCCGATGCGGGAAATTTCCCAGTCTGACACGCCTACCCAATTTGGCGGCGAGAAGAACCCGCCCATCTTTGTGTACGACTGCTCCGGCCCTTACACCGACCCGGCGGTAAAGATCGACATCCGCCAGGGGCTACCCGCGCTGCGTGCCAAGTGGATCGAGGAACGCGGCGATACCGAAGTGCTGCCCGGTCTGTCTTCCGAATACGGCCGCCAGCGGGCCAAGCTGGCGGACCTGGCCGCCCTGCGCTTCCCCGGCCTCACCCGCAAACCGCGCCGCGCCAAGGCGGGGATGAACGTCACCCAGATGCACTATGCGAGAAAGGGCATCATCACCCCCGAGATGGAATTCATTGCCATCCGCGAAAATCTGCGCCGCAAGGAATACCTCGAATCGCTGAAGACCAGCGGCCCCCAGGGTGAACGCCTGGCCAAACTACTCGGCCGCCAGCACTCCGGCCAGTCCTTCGGTGCCGCCATTCCAGACGAGATCACGCCCGAATTCGTCCGTGACGAAGTCGCCCGCGGCCGCGCCATCATCCCCGCCAACATCAACCACCCGGAAACCGAACCGATGATCATCGGCCGCAACTTCCTGGTGAAGATCAACGCCAACATCGGCAACTCGGCGCTGGGGTCCTCGATCAACGAGGAAGTCGACAAGATGACCTGGGCCATCCGCTGGGGCGGCGACACGGTGATGGACCTGTCCACCGGCAAGAACATCCACGAGACGCGCGAGTGGATCATCCGCAACTCGCCGGT
>JACAED010000018.1 GCA_013389025.1 Hydrogenophilaceae bacterium | reverse complement strand
GTGCTGGCCGAGCAGGGCGACTTCCAGGGCGATCTCCTCGCGCCGGCGCGGTCCGAGGGCAGCGAATGCCGCCAGCGCATCGGCGATGTACTGAACGACTTCCTGGCGGAGCTGACCATGATCGACGCAACGGGTCGGTTCCCGGGGTGAGTCCGACGGCATGGCCGGGGGGTCCATGGCGGAGCGTCCTGCCGCCCGTCAATGGCGCAGCGCGCCGAGGTCGATGAGCCGTTGCCGCCAGCCTGGCGTATGGCGCGCCCAGTCTTCTAGGCAAGGAACAGGGCAGCGAGCACGAACGCTCAAACATCACGCAGTGGGATTTCGGCGACTTGCCGCATCATGTCCAGTTCGCGCGCGGCGGACAGAAGCTGACGGGTTACCCCGCACTGGTGGATGAGGGCGAGTCGGTATCGATGAAACTGCTTGATGCGCCGGAGACGGCAGAGAAGGAAAGCCGCAAGGGCGTGGTGAGATTGATGCGTCTGGCGCTGTCTGCGCAGTTCAAACAGCTCGAGAAGGATATTGCCAAACAAACCGCGCTGGCGCTCAAGTATCGCAGTCTTGGCAATGCGGATAGTTTCTTCAGCGATCTGCTCGATACCATCGCCGACCGGGCCTGTCTGGGTGACGATCCTCTGCCGCGCAGCCAGAAGGAATTCGACAAGCAGAAGGAGCGCGCCAAACCGCGTATAGCGCCGGTCACGCAGGCCTTGCTCAAGTCGGTCGAAACCTGTCTTGACCTGACTCAGCAGGTGCAGGCCAGACTCAACCAGAAATCGCCCCATATTCACGCGCAGAAGGATGAACAGACCCATCTGGCTGAACTGGTGTATCCCGGCTTCATCCGCCAGACGCCGTGGGAACGCTGGCAGCACCTGCCGCGTTATTTGCAGGCCATACTCAAGCGTTTCGACAAACTGCCCGCCGTGGGCGAGCGTGATCCGCGTCACACGGCCATTATCCAGGGGTTTGAAAAGCGTTATCAGGAACGCCTGGCCAGACACCGCAAGGCCGGGCTGCGCGATCCCTTGCTTGACGAGTTTCGCTGGCATCTGGAAGAGCTGCGCGTCTCGCTGTTTGCGCAGGAGCTTAAAACGCCTTACCCGGTTTCTGCCAAACGGCTTGAAAAAATCTGGGAGAGCGTCAAGCCTTGATGCAAATTCGACTCAACACAGAGTCATGGAGACACCGAGAAAACCAACCATCTAAATGATTCAGTGAGTTTTCAGCCATCAATCCAAGGGGTTTTCTAATCCTTGTCCAACAGATTCTGCGACGCTCTCTTTTCTGCCCTTGAATCTCTCTGCGCCTGTGTGTCTCTGTGGTAAAAATGCAGTTATGGAAGAAAAAGCCTTCAACCTGCCCAATGCCATCACCGGCATCCGCCTCATGGGTGTGCCGGCCACCATCTGGTTCATGCTGGAGAACCAGTGGGCCGCGGCGACCTGGGTGTTTCTGATCGCGGCGCTGACCGATGGACTGGACGGCTTCCTCGCGCGCAAGCTTAACCAGTGCACGGCCATTGGCGCGGCGCTGGACACCGTCACCGACAAGGCCCTGGCGTTGTCGGTGCTGGTGGTGCTGACCAGTTACGGCCTGGTGCCGATATGGGTTGCACTGGCCATCGTCATCCGCGATGCGGTGATCGTGGTGGGCGCACTGGCTTATCGAGGCATGGCGGGCCATCTCGAAATCCAGCCGACACTTCTGGGCAAGGCCAATATCTTTGCCGAATTCGCCATGCTGGCGCTGGTGCTTGGTCACGAAGCCGGCATCGTGCCCGGCGAGGACTGGGTGCGGCCCATGTTCTGGATCGTTTTTGCCACGACTGTGGCATCAGGCCTGCAATATGTTTGGGTGTGGAGCAAAAAGGCGCGCGCCGAGCGCCGCGCTACTGATTGAACAGGCTGCGCTGACGCGCTTCCGAGAGACGCGTCTTGATGTTATACATGGCCGCATCGGCGGCATGGATCAACTGATCCTCGTTGGTGCCGTCATCCGGATAAATGGCTTGGCCAATGCTGGCGGAGAGTTCGAGCCCCAGGCCGTAAAGGTTGGTGTCACGGCTGAGTGACTCCTCGATTTTCTTGACCGCGGTATAGCAGTCGTTGCGGTCGCGTAGATCCTCAAGCAGCACCACAAACTCGTCTCCTCCCACGCGCGCCACGGTGTCAGACTCGCGCACGCTCTTGATCAGTCGGGCAGCGACTTCGGTCAACACCGCATCGCCCACATGATGGCCATGGATGTCGTTGACTTCCTTGAACCTGTTCATGTCGACGAACAGCACGCCGACTTTCTTGCCGTGCCGCTTGGCCTGCCGCAATGCATGCTGGAGTCGATCATAGAACAATCGCCGATTGGCCAGGCCGGTCAGCGGATCATGCGTGGCTTCCTCTTCAAGCGCCCTGTACGAAGCCTTGAGATCGGCCATCTGCTGGTCGATTTTTCGGGTAGTGTGGGCAAGCCGGTCGAGCGTCAGCCAACCGAGCGCAAAACCGAGGATTGTCGCCAATGCGCCATAAACAATCATCATGCGACGGCTGTGCAGGTAATCCTTGCGTGCCTGGGTCAGCGCCTCGTCATTTGCGCGCTGGAGTGTTTCCCGATACCCGGCCAGCATGGTGTTGAATTCCTCCTGCAACGGGATGGCCTCGGCTACCAGAACCTGCCGCGCTTCTTCCACCTTGTCACGAGACATCAGGTCGGTGATTTTTTCCTGAACGGCCTCGATTCTCCTGATGTGATTTGATTGATCATCGAACTTGCTTTTCTCCTGCGATGTGAAACCTAATTGAATCAGCGCACGCCGGCCGCTGCCCACCATGAATCCGGCACGGTTGAAATCAAGAAACAGGGCATCGCGCACGAATGGATCGGTTTCAATTGCCATTCGCAGAAGGCGGTCGGTGCGGGCATGCGCGGCGACCTGTGTGCGGGTAATGATATCGATCTTGCGACCGTTGGTTTCCACCACACGGTTCATGTGATCCTGATATCGAGAAAGCTGATAAATACTGTTCGCGGTCAATGCCACGATCAAAACGATCAATGCCAGAAAAGCACTGCCGGCAATCAGGAAAAACAAGCGCTTCATTCCGGTGAAGCCCCTCCATTCTTATTAACTGCTCTATGGCCGCGCAAGGCAGAATGCCATGGGCTATCGCAATTATCGTTCATCCGGCCCGAGGACGCTAACCCGACTTCAATGATTCAATTGTCTTCAGGATTGCCTCGTCGTGCCGGTCAGGGTCGACTTGCCTATAAACGTGGCTGATTGTCCCATCGGGCCCGATCAGGAAAGTCACACGTTTTGCCATACGTAGAATCACCCAGTCCATCAGCACGCCATACTGCCTTGATACTGCGCCATGCGGGTCGGCCAGCAGGGGAAAGTTGAGGTGGTATTTTTCGGCAAAGCGCTTGTGACGCGCGACGCCATCCACGCTGATGCCCAGCACCACCGCACCGGCAGCCTGAAGTTTTTCCAGTCCGTCGCGAAACGCGCAGGCTTCTTTCGTGCAGCCCGGCGTGTCGTCCCTGGGATAGAAATACACGATGCGCCACTTGCCGGCATAAGCTGACAATTGATGAAACTTACCGTCTTGGTCCGGCAGGCGGAAATCGGGTGCCCGACTGCCGGCAAGCGGCATGACGGCTGTATTCACCCCGCGCCAGACGGTCCACAAAACAGCAAGCAAAACAAGCAGGAGCAGAAGTTTCATGCTGTCATCATAGCAGCCGCTTCCGGCGGAGCATTTTGCGCCAACCTGTTAAAATGCGCGCCACGCCCCCGTAGCTCAGTGGATATAGCATCCCCCTCATAAGGGATGTAATAACCGTTTTGGCGGATTTGGTCTGGCTAGGGAATAACGCAGAAAGCAGCATAAATGCATGGTTTTAAGGGGAGCGGCAAACACGCATTGACCTCAACCAATCACAAACGTTCTCCATTTTTGTGGAGAAAAAGTGGAGAAAATTTCAGGTTGCAAAAGACAATCAGAGACCAAGCCCCTCGGTCTCGGTAGAATACGAATGTAGCAACCGCCGACGCGGAAGCAAGCAGTGAAAACGCCCCCGTAGCTCAGTGGATAGAGCACCTTCCTCCTAAGAAGGGGGTCGCACGTTCGATTCGTGCCGGGGGCGCCATATACAGCCGACCAACCACAACAAGCGCGACCGATGGACATCAAGGACATTGTGGCCGACCTGCGAGAGACCTTTGGCAAGGGTCGCATGGTCCTTTTCCCTGAGGAGGTCGCACAGGTGATTGGCCTCTCACCGAAGGCGATCAACAACCTCCGGCACCGCAAAAAATTTCCCTTCACGCCCAAGCGCATCGGCAACAAGATCGGCGTATCCATCTATGAGCTTGCGGAGTGGATTGCAAGCGGAAGCCCAGAACTCGAACACGCCGAGCCGGACAACGCGGCCACCACCGGCACAACGCGAAAGCGAAAGGCGCCTGCATCAGCCAAGCAAGCACCTGCCACTTCCACCAGCAAAGCGAGGCGTCCCAGCCTTGGGCCTCTCTTGATGAGCATGCGCAAGATGATCGCCCAGCAGGAAGCCGAGTTGCACCTTGCTCGCGACTTGTTCGCAAATCTTGAGAAGCTCCACATGGAGCGCAACATAGACAAGAAGGTCAGCAGCGGATCAGCGCCGAAACGCAGACGGCTCTAGCAATTCAGCCACGCGGACAAGTTAGGGTGAGTCCCTTAGGCACGGCAGCGGAGAAAGTGCTGTTCAGTCTTCGGGTGTGATGAAGCGGTCTGATGTTGGGAACGTCGCGTTCCGAAGGTAAGTCTCGATGTCGCGGGCGATATCTGCCGACGTCTCGGGGCGTCCCGCGCATTTTGCAGCCCAAGCCCTTCCGGGATGCAGGACATCCCAGCGCGGGCGCATACCCTTGTATCGCCCGCTACCTGGGTCATGGTTGCCGAAACCATCAATGAGCGAATTCCAGACAGGGGAATAGCGAGCGATGAGCAGGGATTCACCAAGAGGAATCCAGATATCGTCAACGACGAGAAAGCGACAGGTGAAGTCCTTGATGTTCAGGTTGGAGACTGACTTGATGCTTTCGGCGTGTTCGGAGAGCCGGTTGAAAAGCGGCTTCCCCCCAGTCGAGCCAGCACCACCCCCCTTCCTCGCCCCTGCGGGAACAGCCTTGCCAACGTAGATGGGAGCCGTCTTAGCATTCTTGTTCCGCTTGGTGATTTCCGCATAGGAAGTGAAATCGCCTGCGTAGTAGATAGCGTAGATACCTGCCCCCTTGAACTCTGGCAAATCGCCGAGGGGATGGACCTTGCTCGCGAGCATCGCCTCGGCGACGCTTGCCCCGAGGTTCTTCTTGTCCAGCGGGTTGAAGGGGATGATGTTTGCTGTCATGCAGCGCCCTTGACCTTCTGGGCGGTGCGCGCGAGTTCATGCATTCGAGCGACGACGAGCCTTTCCGCAACGCTGGAAGCAACTATTCGTCCAAGCATGACAGGAACAGCGTTCCCGAGTTGCCGCATCGTCTCGGTCCAAGAGCCGTGGAAGCGGTATCCATCGGGGAAAGTCTGGATGCGGGCCGCTTCGCGGACAGTGAAATAACGGACGGAGCCGTCATCGCGAACAAGCATGTTCTCGCCGCCTGGAACGCCGTGATCTCCAGCCTTCAACGTCTTCGCTGGAAGATCGAGGGGGCTTCCCGTATGGCCGGGATACATCTTCGCCCCATCTTGGAAACGATGATCGGGAATGTCCCTCGCCGCCTTCGACTTGGGGTCTGGCAAGCCCGCCAGTGCGTCGCGGACTGTTCGCCAAGGGAGCGCTTCGGGCGGAAACAGTCCGAGCCTCCTTACGCGTGCGGTGAGCCTCTCGGGAACCATTGGCGGGCGCTTGATGCCATGGCGCTTCCAATATTCCCCGGTCACGAACTGATCGTGAAGCAGGGCGTCGAAACTGTGCGTGGCTTTCGGGAAAGACCATTCAACTCCAAGGTCGGAGCGGAAACCGACTATGAAAACTCGCTCCCGCTTCTGCGGGATGCCGTAGTCGGCGGCATTTACGAGAGTGGGGACGACGTTGTATGTCAGTCCTTGCCAGATCGCCTTACCCGACGACCTCTCCTTCTGGAGACGGCGGAAATGACTCATCCAATCCTCGTTCTTCCGCTTGGCGACTTCGGGAAACGAGAGTTGAAGAAGAATGTATTGGTAATAGTTCGCAAAGGTCGAACGAGTCAGGCCCTTGACGTTCTCGACGATGAAGGCTCGCGGGCGAAGCCTACGAACGATGTCCACGGTCGCGGGAAACATGTCGCGGTTGTCGTCATGAGCCCTGTGCTTTCCGCCCATGGAGAAAGGTTGGCATGGCGGGCCACCCGCAAGAAGATCGATACCCTCCCCAACGCTTTCCCAATCGAAAGCCCTGACGTCTCCTTCATGGACGTTCCAGCCCGCAACGAGGGGATACCCGCAAGCACCGTTTTCGCGGATGGTGTCGCAGGCCCATCTGTCCCACTCGACCACGGCAAGCGGCACGAAACCGGCGAGGTGCACCCCCATCGCAAGCCCGCCCGCCCCTGCATAAAGCTCAACGCATTTCATCTGGCCTCCCCCCCGTCGAGGAAACGTCGCAGCCGTTCCGCCAACGTCTCCATGTCCTTCAATTCGCATTCCCAGACGACAAACACCCGCCATCCGGCATTCTTCAAGGCTGCAATCTTGCGGGCGTCTCGCTCGCGATTGCCTTCCAACTTCGCCGTCCAAAAGTCCACTTTCGACTTCGGCAGGCGAGCCAACGGACAGCCTGCGTGTCGGTGCCAGAAACAACCATGAACGAAGACGACGGCACGCCGCGAACGGAAAACCAAATCTGGCTTCCCCGGAAGATCACGGCAATGCAGGCGATACCTGTATCCCATGCAGTGAACCAGCCTGCGGACAGCCATTTCAGGCTTCGTGTCGACGGAACGAACAGACGCCATGCGCCGGCTGCGTTCTTCAGGCGACATCGTGTCCGCCATTCTACTTTTCCGTGCCTTTCATGAAAACGGGTGCAACTGCGAATTATGCTCCCATTAAGCTCGTCCAGCCCACATTCGGGGGACATGTGCTGCTATCGCATTCTCGGCCCGCCGGGGCGTGGCTGCTTGTTCTCCGGCCTTGGCGCTGGCGTTCGAGTGCTTGGCGGGCGCTCACCTGATCCTTGCCCCTTGCGTGCGAGCAGCGCCGTGAAATTCGCGCGCCGCTGGAGATCGTCCCAAGCCTGTTGCCGCGCCTGCTTCGCCTTGCGCACTTCGGCCTGCCATTCCCGATACTCCTCCTCGTATCGGACCTTCCGCTCTTCGCTCTCTGTGGTGATGCCGAGCGCAGCGGCCACGCCACCAACGAGCGCGCGAGCGCCGGTATCCTCCTCCGGCTTCTTCGGTGGCGGCGGCACGGATAGCTTAGGCATGGACGGACGCTCGGACATGACGGCGCCATAAAACTGCGACACTTCGACATGCTTCGCCTTGCTGCCCGGCTCGCCTCGCCTGATTCCAAGCGGTGCCACCGCTTCACCATATGAGGTTTGCAGAGCGCGCAACTTGTCGCGGTCGAACAGTGCTTTGCTGTTGAGCCTCCACCCTCCCTCCGGCTTCGCGATGCGTGGCACCACGAGCAAATGCAAATGCGGGGTTTGCTCGTCCAGGTGCAGCACCGCCGACGCGAGTTGATCCGGCCATAGGCGCCTTGCCCATGCCAGCGATACGCGCGCCCACGCCTTGACCCGTTCCGGATCGAAGACGCCGCCGATGTGCTCACGCCCTGGCCGGAAGTGGCTAGGGCTTGCCGATAGCACGATCTCACGGCAGAGCACGGTATCGCGGTTTCGCCGCTCCGCTCCATCAAGCAGCGCGCACGCTGCTTGATATGGAGTCTCTCCACCCGCCAGGTGCAACACGATGGGCGCAGGCCCATCGGGTTTTGCGTTGGGTGTCGGTCGCTGCCGAAGCTGATGCGCCGAGGCGGCGGCGATCGCACCCGCTGCCTTGGCCTTCCGCTTGTCCACGCGCAAGACGGCATACGTGGTGCTGGGGTTGGGTCGCGTATCCATGCCCACATGCATAGCGCGCCCAACTGCGAAAAGCACGACCGTTGATCGGTCTACTCACTACACCGAGCAAGCTCGGTTCTGTTCGCTCGCGCCAGCGCGAGGCCTGTTAAAACCTGTTGGGCGGAGCCAAGCGAGATTGCGCCTCATCATGCTCATGCTCTTCTTCCAGAGCATGAGCCTCATCGGCTTGGATCTCTTCGGCCAGCAGTTGCGCGTGCTCAAGCTGCTGGACGATGCTCTTCATTAGGTGCAAGGCATCCCATCGCGAGCTGGCAGTTATGCCGAGTGCCTTGCTATATACGCATAACATCTCATGCACCTCCCGCAACTTTGCGATGTGCTGCTTGAGTTCGTCGAGGCTCATCCCTTCAAGCCGAAGCCGAAGAAGATCGCGCGCTTCAAGTTGTGGACTCATGTCGTTGCTCCCGTGTTTTTCGCAATCCAGCAAACCACCGGAGGAGGCGCATTGCAAGCGGCCATGAATCAGACATAGAAGAGCGCCACCTGGGATGCCCTTGTTTACTAGGCTTCCGGGCGAGCAGATGTAAAGCAACGGCTGACAGATATGTAAACCAATGAGGCGACAGAGAGCCGCTAGTCGCGTTTGACATTGCCATTCCGTTTTGAGATGGGTTGTTAAACAGCATTCACACAACCATCAACCCAACCAAGCGGAGGAGCACCATGAGCAGAATCGAAATCAGAAAGGTCGTTGACCAGCACACCGGCGAGGTCATTTCGGAGAACGAGCGGCGGCGCGAGACAAACCGCGACTTCGTGCAATTCTATCGCAAGCACATCGCCGACATTGCCAACCTCGGGCGCATCGACCCGCTCGCGCTAGCGATATGGTTGTGGATCGTCGAGCGGATGGGATCGGACAACGCGCTGGTCTGCTCCATGACTCCCCTAGTGGAGCAGTTCGAGAAGTCGCGGCAGACGATCAGCAAAAAAATCAGCTTCTTGAAACGCAGCCGCTACTTGGACATTTACAAATCCGGGACGACGAATGTCTATGTGATAAACGCGGAACTCGTCTGGACAACCAACGCGGAGCGGCGCACGCATGCGGAGTTCCGTGCGAGCGTGGTGCTTTCGGCGAGCGAGCAGCCGAACGGCGCCACGGCAGCATCGGCGAGCAATGACGATGACGGCGGGGAGAGCAAGGAGCGGCGGCGCCCGCTTATCGTGAAGAGCCGCCGGATGATTACTTGATGGGCATGCGGTCAATCAAGATCAAGTTTCTTTGCCAGTTCTTTCGGATGCAGGTGGGTATAGCGCTCGATGGTGGATAGCTCTGTATGCCCGGTGATCTTCATGATATCCATCGTGCTGAGGTTCCCCTTCTCGAACAGGCGTGAAGTTGCCTCATGCCGTAGATCATGGAATTTGAGATTCTCAAGCTTCGCCCGCAACACGATGCGACGAAATCCGTGGCTAACGCAGGCCGCATTCGCCCAACTATAGAATATTCTTGCTTCTCGCTTCGGGCATAGAGCCCGTTGGGTTTCCAGTATCTCAACAGCCTTGCTAGATAGCGGGATATGGCGCTTATCGCGCGTCTTGGAGTGTTCCTTAGGGATCGTGAGCGTGCGATTCCCTAAATCCAAGTCCACCCAACGGGCTTTAAGCATTTCCTGATCGCGCATGGCCGTTTCTAACGCGAAGCGGATCAGCCGCTTCCATTCTTCCTTTTTGGTTCGCGCCTTGTCGATAGAAGCATAGAGTCGTTCTTCCTCGCCCAGTTTAAGCCTGCGATCTCGCTGCCCTGACCAACCGGAGGGAACTTTTTGATCGATAAATAATTCCGGGTCTAGGTAATAGCGCTTTGTCCGCGCGTGCCACTGCAAAGCTTGCTTGAGTGCATAGTAGAACTTGCGGATCGTGGCGGGGCTATAGAACTTGGGCGTGTCCCCGTTGTAGAGGGGGTGCGTTTTTTTCTTAGTCGCTGGCGGTGGTATCTGCGTCTTGGCAAGCTGCTTGAGGTAGTTCTTGACATCCTCTCGGCTCAATCCGGCAATGGAGAACTCGCCGAGGTCAACTCGCACCGACCGCAGATCACCGATCTTCTTGTCTGCTGTGGCGAGGCGTGGAATTTCGGTATCGACCTCATGAATGTAGGCGTCAATGGCATCCGCGACCACGAACTTTTCGGCGGCGCGCGTGACCCGCTTGCCTTCGTCGATGGCATGTTCCTGTTTGTTGGCCCAGGCCTTGGCCTCCCGCTCTGTCTTGAACGACTTGGACATTGCCGGAGAGCCTCGGCGGCGAACACGAACCTCCCAATAGGTGGTGCCCTTGGGGGTTTGCTTCTTTTGTATGGTGGCCATGCAAATTTCTCCGTATCTACGGGCATCCCCACCGCCTGTGCACATGCCGAGGATACTCGGGCCGCAAGTGGAGAAAATATGGAGAAAATTACATTAAAAAGGGGTTTATATCAAGCCATAACGCTTACTGGATATGGAATGTGAGACTGTTTATATTATCCCCTCATAAGGGGAGGATAACACGTTCGATTCGTGTCGGGGGCGCCAAATCAATTCCCCTCAATTTTGCTTTTTTCTGCCCGGTAAGTTACCCGGTAAATCACGCCAGCATGGTCATCCGAAATCAACAGGCTGCCGTCGGGTAATACCAGCACATCGGCAGGACGCCCCAGGGTTTGTTGCAGGCTGAGCCAGCCGCTGACAAAGGGCTGGTATTTCACCACGCGGTTGCCTTCCAGCGTTGCCACCATGACACGATAGCCTGATTTCCGGCTGCGGTTCCATGAGCCGTGTTCTGCGATGAAGATGGCGTTGCGATATGCCTTTGGAAACATGTTGCCGGTGTAGAAACGCATGCCGAGCGGGGCGACATGGGCACCGAGATTGAGTGCGGGTGGGGTGAATTCGCGGCAGTTGCGTTGGTTGAATTCGGGGTCGGCAATGGTGCCGCCGTGGCAGTAAGGATAGCCGAAATGCTGGTCGGTTTTTTCCAGCCGGTTCAGCTCGTCGGGTGGGAGGTCGTCACCCAGCCAGTCACGGCCGTTGTCGGTAAACCAGAGTTCATTCGTTCCAGGATGCCAGTCGAAGCCGACGGTGTTGCGCACGCCGCGCGCGATGGTTTCGATTTTGCCGGTTTGCACATCGAGCCGGGTGATGGTGGCGTAACGGTCGGGGTCGGGCTCGCAGATATTGCACGGCGCGCCCACTGGCACGTAGAGCTTGCCATCTGGGCCGAAGGCGATGAATTTCCATCCATGGTGGGTTTCAGCCGGGTAACGGTCGGTGATGACTTCCGGTGTGGGCGGATTGTTCAGCCGCGATTCGATATTGCGAAAGCGCAGGATACGATTGACCGCGGAGACATACAGGTCGCCATCGCGGAATGCTACACCGACCGGCATGTTCAGGTCGCTTGCAATCACGATTGGCTTGCCGGCGCGATGATTGACGATCGGGATGGCGTAAACCTTGCCGACAGTACGGCTGCCGACGAACAGCGTGCGCTTGCCCAGTGCCATCTGCCGCGCATTGTCCACCTCGGCAAAGACCTCGATGGAAAAACCGGGCGGGAGCGTGAGGTCAGCAGGCCGCCCCCCCGCAGCACACAGGCAGGCCGGCAACATTCCAGTCAGCAATAGAAGCCAGCGGATCATGATTCCTTTCCTTGCGCGCTTTCGATTCTGCTCAGAGCCAGCCGCAACCGGTCGAGTTCCTGCCGCCAGGCTTCGGCATCACCATAATCGACAAAATTACCGTAATGCGAATGCGTTTCCAGCAGTCGACGTGCATGCCGGATCGGGCACCAGTACTGCTCGGTACGGGCGATGATTTCCTTGATATAGGCTGCCAGTCCGTTGGCATAGGAGCAGTAAGTGCAGTTGAATTTTTCGATGGCATTCAAATAAGCCAGATGGCGGCGGTCGAAGGCCATGTAATCACTGCGCCGGACGCGCTCGATACGATACAGCGGAAAGCACAGCAGCTGGTAGAGCGAAACAAAGACATCGACAATGACCAGCGGCACAATCATGCTGTAAATTACGGGTGCCGAAATGATGTTTCTGAACTCGGCCTGGGCAAGATACCTGAACAGCCCGGTCCTCAGCCGCTTGTGCCGCAGCCGGACTTCCCGCTCGAAGCGCACCTTGTGGTGCTCGAAGCGGACATGCAGCGCCTCGCGACGGCTTTCCAGCTCGGTTTCCAGCTACGCTTCCAGTTCGCGGATGCGCTGGAGAATCTCACTGATTTTTGGATTCATTTCTCGCTCCTGTCAGGTGTCTGTTTTCATGGTATGACAATTGAGTACACCATGACATCAGCATGAAAAAAGGCAGCCGAAGCTGCCTTTACTTGTGTGCCTGGTTAGCAGGCTGTTGAAATTCGCCGCGCAGAAACGCGGGTTTGCGCGTGACAAGTAACGATATCATTTCCGTATTGAAGAGGACACGGGGGGAATAATGCGCGGCGCGGACATCATGCAGG
>JACAED010000003.1 GCA_013389025.1 Hydrogenophilaceae bacterium | reverse complement strand
ATCAGCACCCGGGGCCAATCGCCCAAAGCCGGTTTTACCGACATTCTCCTGGGCGGTCTCGCGCCGGATGGCGGGCTTTATCTGCCAGAGTCCTACCCCCATTTCAGCGATGCCGAGTTGACGGTCATGCGCGGCATGAACTACCGCGAACTCGCTCTCGCCATCATTTCCTGTTATGTCGATGACATTCCAGCGGATGACCTGAAGACGCTCATCGACAGGACCTATACCGCCCAAACCTATCATTTTGTCCGCGAAGGCCAGAATCCCGAGGACATCACGCCGCTTTTGACCCTGGAACCTGGCCTGCATCTGCTGTCTCTGTCCAACGGCCCAACACTGGCCTTCAAGGACATGGCCATGCAGCTCCTGGGCAATCTATTTGAGTATGAACTGCGCCGCCGCAACGAAAGCATCAATATCGTCGGCGCCACCTCGGGTGACACCGGCTCTGCTGCGGAATACGCCATGCGCGGCAAGCAGGGCATCCGCGTGTTCATGCTCTCACCCATGGAGGGCATGACCCCGTTCCAGCAGGCGCAGATGTACAGCCTCCAGGACCCCAATATCTTCAACATTGCGGTCAAGGGCGTATTTGACGATTGCCAGGACATGGTCAAGGCGGTTTCCAACGATGCCGCCTTCAAGGCGAAGTACAAGATCGGCGCGGTCAACTCGATCAACTGGGCGCGTGTGCTGGCGCAGATCGTGTATTACTTCAAGGCCTATTTTGCTGTGTCCGAAACCAACACGCAAAAGGTGGACTTCGCCGTGCCATCCGGCAACTTTGGCAATATCTGCGCGGGACACATCGCGCGCATGATGGGCCTGCCCATCGACAAGCTGATTGCCGCCACCAATGAAAACGACGTGCTGGACGAATTCTTCCGCACCGGCGTGTACCGGCCGCGCGATGCCGTCCACACCTATCACACCAGCAGCCCGTCGATGGATATCTCCAAGGCGTCCAATTTCGAGCGTTTTGCCTTTGACCTAACGGGCCGTGATGCGGAAAAAATCCGCAACATGTGGGCAAAAGTCGATCGTGGCGAAGCAGTGGATTTCAATGCCGAAGGGCTGTTTGGCCGGGTGCCTGAATTTGGCTTTGTTTCGGGGGCAAGCAATCATGCACTACGGATGCAGACGATCCGCGAAATGTATGAGCTGTATGGCGTGGTGATCGACACGCATACTGCCGACGGCCTTAATGTCGGCTTGCGTCATCGTCAGCCTGGCACACCCTTGATCGTGCTGGAAACCGCGCTGCCGGCCAAGTTCGAGGACGCCATCGTCGAGGCCATTGGACAGAAACCCGAACGACCGGCAGAACTTGCTGACCTTGAAGCGCGACCTCGCAGGGTAGAGATCATGGACCCGGATGTGGGCGTGCTTAAATCCTACATCGCCGCGAAGGTTGACGACGCGAAAATTTGACCGGCTTCTGGCTGATGTTCGCGCCTGTCGGCTGTGCGCGGACAAGCTGCCGCACGAACCGCGCCCTGTCCTGCGGGCTTCGCCCACGGCCAGACTGCTCATCGTTGGCCAGGCACCCGGACGCAAGGTGCATGAAACCGGCATACCCTGGAACGACCCCTCAGGCGATCTCTTGCGAGCATGGCTGCAACTGTCGCGCGAGCAGTTCTATGAAGAATCCAGAATTGCCATCATCCCCACCGGCCTGTGCTATCCCGGAACGGAAAAGGGCAGCGACCTGCCGCCACGGCCCGAATGTGCGCCATACTGGCATCCGCGTTTGCGGGCGGCCTTGCCGGGTATACGGCTTACCCTGCTGATCGGCCAGTACGCACAGCGCTATTACCTGGGCGATCGCCGCAAGAAAAGCCTGTCTGAAACCGTCAGGTCATGGCAGGAATACCAGCCGGACTATTTCCCCCTGCCACACCCCAGTCCGCGCAATCGTCTCTGGCTGAAGAAAAACCCCTGGTTCGAGCGGGATATTCTGCCGATCCTACGCCAAAAGACATACTCCATTTTGCAGCCGTATCAGAGATAATTGGCAGGTATACATTCGATATCAATCAGAACAATGAAACTGATTTCTTCACCGACAACACCCTTTGGCCGCAAGGTCCGCATTGTTTTGCTGGAAAAGAAAATTCCCTTCGAACTCGTTATCGATGTGCCCTGGAATGCCGACACTCAGGTAGGCAATTACAATCCGCTAGGGAAAGTGCCGGTACTGGTACTCAAGGATGGCGAAACGCTCTATGACTCGCGCGTGATCGTCGAATACCTGGAGCACGTCAGCCCGGTCGGACAGTTGATTCCATCGGATGCCGGGTCCCGCATCGAAACCCGCAAGATCGAGGCGCTGGCCGATGGCATCACCGATGCCGCCGCGCTTATTTTTCTTGAATTCAAGCGCCCCGAAGAACAAAGGAGCCAGGACTGGATGCTGCGCCAGCAGGGCAAGGTATTCAAGGGGCTGGAAGCGCTGGCAGAAGCCCTGGGCGAACGCAAGAACTTTATCGGTAACAAGCTGAGCTTGGCCGATATCGCCGCAGGGTGTTGTCTGGGTTACCTTGATTTCCGATTTCCCGACATCAAGTGGCGCGATGCCCATCCCAATCTGGCTGCTTTCTACGACAAGGTCAGCGGCAGGGCGAGTTTCAAGGAAACCGTTCCCGTTGCGTAAGGACAAGCGGCCTGCCTCGACTGACAAAAAAAGGAAATCGACATGCCGCTGCCGCCAAAATTTGAGATAGCGACCCTTGCCGGCGGCTGCTTCTGGTGCCTGGAGGCTGTTTTCGCCAGGCTGAGAGGCGTGGAAAAAGTGATGTCCGGCTACATGGGCGGGCACCTGCCCAATCCCGGCTACAAGTCCGTGTGCACGGGCAATACGGGTCATGCGGAAGTGGTGCAGGTCACCTACGACCCGGCGCTGATCAGTTTCGACGATCTGCTAAAAGTGTTTTTTGCCATCCACGATCCCACCACGCTCAACCAGCAGGGAAACGACCGCGGGACGCAATACCGTTCGGCGATTTTCTGGCACACACAGGAACAGAAAACGCAGGCTGAAGCATCGATCAAACGCGAGCAGGTAAACTGGCCAGACCCTATCGTCACGGAAGTAACCGAGGCGAAAGCCTTCTACCCCGCGGAAAGTTACCATCAGGATTACTACGCCAACAACCCCTATCAGCCTTATTGCCAGTTTGTCGTGGCGCCCAAGGTTAGAAAGGCGTTGGAAAAATTTGGCGACAAGATAAAAGGCTAATCAAAAAGCCTGGGCGTGCCGCTTCGATCCAGCCGATAGGCCTTCCACTCCGGCCCGCACAGGCCAAACCTGAACGGTCCATCACGGCCGGGTGCGACAAAGCGCAAATCCTGGAACCACACACAAGGCCCGTTTGGATGATGGTCGATGCGATACAGCGCGGGCGCGCTGGCAAACCAGCGGAAAAATTCAAACTCCGGTCGTGCCCAGATATCCCTTGCCAGGGTATTGTCGAGGCCGTTGCCGAATTTGGTCAGGGTTTTCCAGTCTGCCATTTCTGCCGGCTGGAATGAAGCCAGCGCCTGGCTGAGCCAGTTGGTATCCGGCGCCGCCGTTTGTTGCGTATGAATGTTGAGCTTGAGGTGCGCGTAGTGATAACGGTCGCCTTCCTGGATCAGCACCGTCCAGTTGAAGGGCGCCAAGGGCCGTGGTTCGGCACTGACGGTAAAAGTTTTCCAATCCTGCGATTCTGCATAGGCATGCCCTGCCTTAATCGCTTCCTGTTTCCAGTAAAACTGCGTTCCAATCCAGATGGCTACGCCCAGGGTCGCAACCCTGGCAGGGTTCATGGAATTTTTCATGAACAGACCGGCCGCAAAACCGCCAAGCAGGATCAGCGTCAGCACCGGATCAATGATGAAGGTGGTACCCAGTGAATACGTCTGGTTGGTAAAAGGCGCAAAAAGCTGCGTGCCGTAACCGGTGATCCAATCGCCGATGATGTGGACCATCAGGGCCACTGTGGCCAGGCCATAAAAATCCTTCCAGCCGTTCGACCCTTTGAATACCCTGGAGAACACCCACGATAGCAGCAAGGCCCACAGCGGCAGCATCAGCAGAGAATGGGTTTCCCCGCGGTGATGCATGATATAGAGCTGCGAGGAAATCGGCGCCAGCAGAATATCCAGATCAGGCGCATTGGCCGCCAGTGCGCCAGCGATGTAGCGTGTTTTCATGGACAGCTTTTGCGCCGGGTAGAGTCGCGCAGCGATGAGTCCGGACAGGGTATGGGTCAGATTGTCCATTTCACGTTGACTGTTGTTTTGAAATCAGGTTCGACACACTTTGTAACCTCTTTGATTTGAAAGAATAAAAATTCTGTCATATCGCCCGGCTACGATTTTGTCGAAACGAGGTTATCCGATTGCAGTCCACTGGGAAGTTTTATTCATTCAATATCCATGCAAATTATTGAAACTTCAAGCGCAGCGGCACAGCGCCTTTTGAGAAAAGCCGATGCGGACCCGGTTTACGAGGTCACGCTGGCAACTGGCATCGAACAACTGCGCGCCGCGCAGGCCTTGCGCTATGCCGTGTTCAATCTCGAACTGAATGAAGGCCTGGCCTCGGCTCACGCCACGGGGCTGGATGCGGACAAATTCGATCTGGTCTGCGACCATCTGATCGTAACCGAGAAACAGACGGGCGAAGTAGTCGGCACCTACCGGCTGCAAACAGGCCGCAATGCGGCGCTCAATTTCGGCTATTACAGCGAACAGGAATTCGATTTCGCACCGTATGAAACCATCCGCGACGAGATGATCGAGCTGGGCCGTGCCTGTGTGCACAAGGCTCATCGCAATATGAGTGTGCTGTCGATGCTGTGGGGTGGCATTGCCCGATACGCCAGGGAGCGAGGCGGGCGTTATCTGGTTGGGTGCAGTTCGCTCACTTCGCAGGATGCTGCAGAAGGCGCGGCGGTTTACCGCCAGTTTGAAAACCGTTATCTGGCACCAGAGACCCTGCGCACGCTGCCTTTGCCGGAAGTGGCCTGTCCGCTCGACATTGTTTCCCAGAATCCCGCAAAGCCGCCCAAGCTGCTCTCCACCTATTTGTCCCTGGGTTCGAAAATCGCGGGTCCGCCGGCGATTGACCACGAATTCGGTACCATCGATTTTCTGACGCTGTTCGACATTCACGACCTGTCGGCGCGCAGCCGGATGATGCTGGGGCTTTAGAGCCATCCCAACAGGAATCGAAAGATCCAATTCCTGCTGAGATAGGCGCTTAATGTCTGGAGGTGGGCACTTCGAAATGAGTGCCGCTGCTGAACAACTGCGCGACATCCACCGCATCGAAACGGTATTGCCTGTCGCAGAATTCACAATTGACTTCCACCTGGCCCTGTTCGGCCACAATGCCGCTGACTTCTTCCTCGCCCAGCATTTTCAGCATGTTGCCAGCTTTATCCTTTGAACAGGTGCAGGCAAAACTCAGTTTTTCCTGATCAAACTGACGCAGGGTTTCCTCGTGGAACAGGCGCATCAATACATCACCGGGCGGCAGTGACAGCAGCTCTATGGATTTGATTGTGTCGGCCAGCAGCGTGGCGCGGTTCCAGGCGTCGGTGTCCGCGCTTTTCTGATCCGGCATGCGCTGCAGCAGCATGCCCGCAACTCGCTCGCTGCCGGAAGCGAGATAAATCCGGGTATCGAGCTGCTCGGAACTTTGCATGTAATGGGCCAGCGTTTCCGCAACCGTCGTACCTTCCATCGGCACGATGCCCTGATAGTTCTGCTTGCCTGCTTGGCTTTGATCCAGGGTAATAGCGAAGTTACCCTGGCCAAGCAAGTCAGAAAGCCTGTCGCTGGCGGGGATGTCGCCTGTCCATTTGGCGGTCGCGCGCAAGGTCTTTCTTGAAGTAGCCTCCACCACGATGAGTCTCACTGGTCCCTTGCCCTGCAATTGCAGGATAAGGGTGCCATCGAACTTGATGTTGGACGTGAGCAGGGCTGCTGCGGCCAGCAGTTCACCCAAAACCCTGCGCAGTGGTGGCGGGTAATCGGCATGGCCCTGCACGGCTCTCCAGACTGCGTCGAGCTGAACAATGCCGCCCTTGACTGGGGCATATTCGAAGACAAAACGGGTGAGTGAGTCAGTCATGCTTTAAAACCTTTGCCGTAGAGGCGTGAAGGGCGTAGAGGAAAACAATCGAGAAAAATCACTTCTCTGCGCTCTTTGCGTCTTTGCGTCTTTGCGTCTTTGCGTCTTTGCGTCTTTGCGTCTTTGCGTCTTTGAGTCTTTGCGTATTTGCGTATTTGCGTT
>JACAED010000052.1 GCA_013389025.1 Hydrogenophilaceae bacterium | reverse complement strand
GTACTGGATGTCGTAGTTCACGGTGGGCGACAGCGCGGCGATGCAGCCCGTGTCCACGCGCAGGGTTTCGCCCGCGCCCAGTTCGCGCTCCATCAGCATGCCGCCGGCGTGAACGAAGGCGAGGCCGTCGCCTTCCAGCTTCTGCATGATGAAGCCCTCGCCGCCGAACAGGCCCACGCCCAGCTTTCGCTGGAACGCGATGCCGAGCGACACGCCCTTGGCCGCGCACAGGAAGGAGTCCTTCTGGCAGATGAGGGTGCCGCCGAGCTGGCTCAGGTCCATGGGCAGGATGCGGCCGGGGTAGGGCGCGGCAAAGGCCACGCGGCGCTTGCCGTTGCCCTTGTTCTGGTACACGGTGGTGAAGAGCGATTCTCCGGTGACCAGGCGCTTGCCTGCGCCCATCAGCTTGCCGAAAAATCCGCCCTGCTGTTCGGAGCCATCGCCAAAGATCGTGTCCATGTCGATGTCGGCATCCATGTACATCATCGCGCCCGCTTCGCCGATGGCGGCCTCGCCCGGATCGAGCTCGACCTCCACGTACTGCATGTCTTCGCCAAAAATTTCGTAGTCAACGACATCCATTGCCATTTCGATTTTTCCTTCTTTCAAGATTGAGTGAGGTTTTTTCGCACCCAAGGGTGCTCCTACATGAAACTCATAGTAGGAGCAGGCCAGCCCGCGACAGGGATTTCATATTTTTGCGATAAGAACGATTGTATCCCGTGAAAGTTTCAGGCGGTTTGAGGTTTGGATCGCAGGTGGAGAATTTCTCTGTAACCCGTCCGGGTCATTTCCCGGGCTTCTTCCAGCAGTTCTCCGGAATTCGCGTCCAGCGCCTTGAGCAGTTTCATCCAGTGCGCCTGCTGGTTTTGCAGCGTGCGGGGGATGGCCAGCCCCTGCCTTTTCAGGGCGGCCTGTTTGCTGATCAGCCATTGCCTGGCCGCTTCCATCTGAGTGGACAACGGCAGGGTCAGGTCAAACACCAGTTGCGCATCGGTTGCGGATTCAACCGGCCGGTCAAAGCGAAAACCCGGCGCGGGCCGCCAGTTGATGGGCGATTCCAGTTCCCAGGCGGCCAGGGCCGGGTCTTGCGGAAACTGGTAAAAGCCCCATTTGGCGCCCATCCAGCATTCGATCAGTTGCCGGTCTTCGTCGTCTGTGGTGCAGGCTGCCCCCGTCATGTGTTCCGGGTCCCAGGCCGGGCGAGAAGCGCGTGGATCGCTACTCCAGTTGAAAAAATCGCGGTTGGGTGGCGCGCCATACTCGGCTTCCAGCGCCCGCCAGATGGCGATGAATTCGCGATAGTCAGCCTGATAGTCCGGATTGCGGCGCAGGAATTCCCAGGCCCACTGGCCAAGATCGAGCTGTGTCAGGCGTATGTCTGTCATGCAGATGAGGGTAACATAGCGGCATGGAAGAACTGCACTGCTGGCGCTGCGGCGCATCGCTTGCCAAACTGACGCCGCCCATCGAGCGGCGGGACGAGTGTCCTACCTGCCGCGCGCAGTTGTATGTGTGCAAATTCTGCCAGTTTTACGATACGCGTGTGGCCAAGCACTGCCGCGAACCGGTGGCCGACGAAGCCAAGGACAAGGAACGCGCCAATTTCTGCGGCTACTTCAAGCCCAATCCTGAGGCCCATGTGGTTACTGATACGGCTGGAGCGAACAAGGCCCGGGCCGCGCTGGATGCGCTCTTTGGCGGGCCCGCGCCAGCCTCATCATCATCAAGCGCAACCGACGCACTGAACAGACTTTTTGGAAAAGACTGATGCAGATTTTCAATCGCTACCACCTCGAGTCCGCCCGCCGCCTGCCCAGGCTGCCGGAAGATCATCCCTGTTCGCGCGTGCATGGGCATTCCTTCCAGGTGGAAATCCACGTCAGCGGCCCGCTCGATCCCGAAATGGATTGGGTTGTCGATTTTGCCGAGCTGGACGCGGCCTTCTTGCCCATCCACGCCCAGCTAGACCACCGTTACCTGAACGACATCCCGGGACTGGAAAACCCCACCACCGAGCGCATGGCGCAGTGGATCTGGCTACACCTCAAACCCCGCCTGCCGGGCTTGAGCAAAATCGTGATCCATGAAACGCCGCAGTCGGGCTGTGTGTATTGCGGGGAGTGAGTCGCCGGTTGCTTTCAGGCCAACTTGGGCAGGCAAAGCTCGAACCGTATTCCGCCCCGTATCAGGCATGCCTTTACTTCGCCACCGTGCGCCTGCGCGATGGAGCGCGTGATGGCAAGGCCAAGCCCGGCGCCTTCACCGGTATCGCGCCGCGCCGGGTCGATGCGGTAAAAGCGGTCGAACAGGTGATCGAGATGGTTCTGGTCGATGTTTGAACAGGGGTTGTCGAAGGTAATACACACCTCGTTGTGGTCAGTATTCAGGCCAACCTCGACCGTGCTTGATTCGGGCGCATGGCGGATGGCGTTGGAAAGCAGGTTGGATAGCGCGCGGCGCAGCATCAGCGGGTCGCCCGGGACGGTGGCAGCACCCGCGCATTCGAGTTGGATGCGCCTGTCCTCGGCCAGCGCTTCGTAGAAATCGAACAGCTCGCTGATCTCCTTTGTAAGGTCCACCGGCTCGCGCGAGGGGACGATGAGGCCGTTGTCGGCCTTGGCCAGGAACAGCATGTCGCCGATGGTGCGGGTAAGGCGCTCGTATTCTTCCAGATTGGAGGCCAGCACTTCGCGATATTCCTCCGCAGTGCGGGCCTGTGTCAGCATCACCTGCGTTTGCATCATGAGCGTGTTGACGGGCGTGCGCATTTCGTGGGCCAGGTCGGCGGCAAAGGCGGACAGGCGCTCGAACGAGCCGCTCAGGCGGTCGAGCATGGCGTTGAAGGAGGAGGTCAGTTCTTCGAGTTCGGGCGGCACGCGATCGTCGGGCAGGCGCTGGTCGAGATGGTCCACGCGTATCTGACGGGCAAGCGCTGCGGTCTGCCTGAGCGGCGTGAGGCCGGCACGTGTCACCGCCCAGCCCAGCGCGAGTGCTACGACCGTGCCCAGCGCGATGATGGCCAACAGGGTGAGTTGGATGTTGTCGATGAAATCCTGGTGATGGCTGGTTTCAACGGCCACGGCCAGCGTCAGTGGCCGGGCTTCATGCATGGTATCGAGGCGAAGGGCAAAGCCGCGAAAAGGGCGGTTGCCCTGTGTCCAGCTTGAAACCTTTGCCGCATCCTGGATAGCCGCCGGGTTACCGAGGAGCGAGGCAGGGTAGTCGGCCTCGCCGTAGCCATAGAGTTTCCGTTCACCAGAAAACAGCGCAAGTGAAAGATGGTGGTGGCCGACCAGCGCGTCATCGAGCTGGTGCGGCAATTGGCTGAAAGTGTCGTCCTCCCTTGCCTTGGCGATCAGCCGCGAGGCCAGTTTGAGCTTGCCGCGCATTTCCTCCTCGTCCTGTCTGGCGAAGTGGGTGTCGATGACGTGGATCGTATAGAAGCCGACGGACAGCAGGATGAAGAGCGTGGAGGCCGCATAGAGCAGGGCCAGGCGCAAAGTGAGCGAACGGCCGAGCTTTTGAACTGTCACGATTGCCTGACCTCCAGCACATAGCCCATGCCGCGCACGGTGTGAATGAGCCTCACCGGAAACGGATCGTCGACCTTGGCGCGCAGCCGCTTGATGGCGACATCGACGACATTGGTGTCGGAATCGAAATTCATGTCCCACACCTGCGAGGCGATCAGCGCGCGTGACAGCACCTCGCCCTGACGCCGCATGAGCAGCGCCAGGAGGGCGAACTCCTTTGCAGTGAGGTCGATGCGCTGGCCCGCGCGAGTGGCCCGGCGCTTGATGTGATCGAGCTCCAGATCGGCGATCTGCAAGTGTTCCAGTTCCTTCACCTTGCCGCGGCGCAGCAGGGTGCGGATACGCGCCAGCAGTTCGGAAAAGGCGAACGGCTTGACCAGATAATCGTCGGCGCCGAGTTCCAGGCCACGCACCCGGTCGGCGACATCATCACGCGCGGTCAGAAACAGGACGGGCGTTTGGTTGTTTTCCCTGCGCAGGGTTTCCAGCACCTGCCAGCCGTCCACGCCGGGCAGCATGACGTCGAGCACGATCAGGTCATAGTCGCCCGTCTTGGCAAGATGAAGTCCGTCGGTTCCCGTGCGCGCCAGGTCGACGACGAATCCGGCCTCGGCTAGCCCGCGGTGCAGGTAGTCGCCTGTCTTGGGTTCGTCCTCAACGATCAGCAGTCTCATGGTGCCAACTATATCGCTATCCAATGCGGAGTAAAGCCGGATTACAAAATTGTAATCGTCGTGTCAGCGTGCTGTTGGCAAGGCTCTGGCAAATTGGCCATGTCCGTAAAAAAAGCCCTGATCAATGAAATCTTCCGGTCTTGTCCTGTGTGCGCTGGCTTTCAGCATATCCACGCCCGTGTGGGCGGCGCACACCCTGCGCGAGGCGCTGGATCGGGCCTGGGAGCGGGCTGCGCAGGGTCGCATTGCCGAATCGCGTGGCATCATGGCAGAGGCCAGCCACACGGCGGCGAGAAGCTGGTTTCCCGAAGCGCCTTCTGTTGAATTCAGCCATCGCGATGATCGCCTCAATGAAAACCTCGGCCTGCGCGAACGGGAAGTCGATCTCAACCTGCCGCTATGGTTACCCGGCCAGCGCGCCGCCAAAAGCAACCTGGCAAAGAAAGAATCCGCTGAGAGCCAGGCCGCAATTGCTGATGCCCGCCTCTCGCTGGCAGGCAGGTTGCGCGAGTCTGTCTGGGCCTGGGCTGCCGCGCGGACCGAAGCCGACCTCGCACGCGAGCGTCTGGAAACGGCGCAACGGCTGGAGGCCGATGTCGCCCGGCGTGTAAAGGCGGGCGATCTGGCCCGTACCGATGTGTTGATGGCCCGCGATGAAACCCTGGCCGCATCGAATGCACTGTCCGAGGCGCGAACACGGGAGCGCCAGGCGCAGATACGCTATCGTGCCCTGACCGGGCTGGAAGCCTTGCCAGATCAGATGGAAGAAGACGTTGTCAGGCTGGATCGGCCGCATCCACGAGAAGTCGTGGCCGAGGCCGCTGTCGCGCGCGCCCGGGCAGAACTGCTCCTGATGCGGGAATCGCGGCGCGATGCGCCCGAACTGAGTATCGGCTGGCAGCAGACACGCGAAGCGCGGGCCCAGCCGGATAGCCACAGCCTGCGTCTTGGCCTGCTTTTTCCTTTTGCTACCGATGGACACAACGCACCGCGCGTGGCGCAAGCCAATGCAGGCTTGATTCAGGCCGAAG
This sequence comes from Hydrogenophilaceae bacterium, assembly GCA_013389025.1. Classification (GTDB taxonomy): domain Bacteria; phylum Pseudomonadota; class Gammaproteobacteria; order Burkholderiales; family Thiobacillaceae; genus UBA6918. The sequence continues at coordinate 23,977 of JACAED010000052.1, read as the reverse complement.
CCGAGGGCAGGCAGGTTCAAATCGAGATCGAGGCCGAGCAGCAGGAGGCCGAGGCCTTGCTCGAAAACGCCAAAGCTGCCCATTCAATCGCCAGCGAGCGCGCGGCGGCCGCGTTGGAACGGCTAAGACTGCTGCAAAAAGCGTTCGATCTTGGCGAGCTCGCTCTGTCCGAGTTGATGCGCGCGCGCGGCAATGCCGGCCAGGCCAAACTCGAAGCAGCCTTGGCGCGCACCGCACTTGCTTTGTCGAAAGCGAGGGTCAATCAATCAAGGGGAGCATTGCCGTGAAATTTCCGGTTTTTCTGCTCGGCTTTGTTCTGATTTTGGCTGCCCACGCGCATGAGGGCCACGATCATGGCGACGAGGCAAAACCGGTTGCTGTCGCCAGCATTGCGCCTCGATTCGAGGCACGCAGCGATCTGTTCGAACTGGTCGGGATATTGAATGGCAAGGAATGGTGGCTGTACCTGGACAAGGCCGACAGCAACGCGCCGGTTGAAGAGGCAGTGATTGAAGTCGAATCCGGCGCATTCAAGGGCCAGGCCTTTGCTTCAGAGGGTGTATTCAAGCTCGTGGCGCCCTCGCTGGCCCTGCCTGGCCAGCATGCGCTGACGATCACCATCGAAACGGAAGAAGAAACAGACCTGCTGACCGCAACAGTAGAGCTGAAGGCAGCGGATTCGGCAGATGCGAAGGAGATAAGGCCGTCAAAGTGGCTGGCTTATGTCGCCGTTGCCATTCTTCTGGCGCTGCTGATTGTTGCCGTCATCAGCATGAGAAAAAGGACATGAACATGCGCCTGACCATATTCCTGATGCTTGCACTTGGCCTGTCCGGCCATGCGTTCGCGCATGGCGGCGAGGCGCACAGCCACGACGAGCCGGCTCCAGTTTCCAGGCCGGCGAATGCCGACGGCGCGGCAATGGCCGAGGCTTCGCAGCGTCTGGCCGATGGCAGCGTGTTCGTGCCCAAGCCCGCGCAGCGCGCGCTTGGCATACGTACAGTGGTGGCAGAGAGAGGGGAGTTCTCCAAAGTCATCGAGCTGCCCGGCCGCGTGATCGCCGACCCGAATGCCAGCGGGCGCGTGCAGGCCGCACAGGCGGGCACACTCGCGGCGGGGCCGAACGGCATTGCGCTGGTGGGACAGCGCGTGAGCCGGGGCCAGGTGCTGGCCTGGCTCACGCCCGTGCTGGATGCGTCCAGCCGTGCGGACAAGCAATCCAGCCTGGCCGAATTGTCGGCGCAGGCCAGGGTGCTTGAAAAACGTCTGGCGAGACTGGAGCAGCTTGAAGGCAGCGTGCCCGCGAAGGAAATCGAGCAGGCGCGCATCGAGCTGGAAAGCCTGCGTGCGAGGCGATCCGCAATCGGTAGCGCGTTGGGCGGGCGTATTGCGCTGGTTGCGCCAGTTTCGGGTGTGGTGGCGTCGAGTTTTGCACGGCTTGGCCAGGTCGTTGACGCGAAGGAGGTGCTGTTCGAGATCGTCGATCCAAACCGTCTCGCCGTCGAGGCGCTGGCCTTTGATGCAATGCCTATTGACATGCCGGGCCGCGCAACGGCGCGGGCAGGGGAATCCAGCATCGCACTGGAGTTTGTTGGTGCCGGGCTGGCCTTGCGCTAGCAGGCATTGCCCGTGCTGTTCCGTATCCGGCGCGAGGCAGGCGGCGGACAGGTGCCGCTGCTAGCGATTGGGCAGGCGGTCAGTGTGCTTGTCGAAACGGCTACCAGAACAGCAGGGGTGGCCATACCGGCTGCCGCGATCAGCCGTAATGACGCCAACGAAAGCATAGTCTGGGTACACGACACGGCAGAACGCTTTGTGCCGCGCCGGGTAAAAACCCTGCCGCTCGATGCGGGCCGTGTGCTGGTAACGGAGGGGTTGGCAGGCGGCGAGCGGGTGGTGACGACCGGTACGCGCGCGCTGGGCCAGATCAGGTAAGGCCGTGTTCAACGCCATCATCCAGACCAGCTTGCGCCAGCGTCTCTTGGTGCTGGGCCTTGCGCTCATCCTGATTCTGTATGGCGCGCTGGCGGCGATGAAAACCCCGGTCGATGTCTTTCCCGACCTCAACAAGCCAACGGTGACTCTGATGACCGAGGCGGGCGGCATGGCGCCCGAGGAAGTCGAGCAGCGGGTGACTTTTCCCATCGAGTCCGCCATGAATGGCATGACCGGCGTGACAAGGGTGCGCTCCGTTTCCGGCATCGGCCTTTCGGTGGTCTATGTCGAATTCGACTGGGGCAGCGACATTTATTTCAACCGCCAGCAGGTGGCGGAGCGCTTGAATCTCGTCCGCGGCCAGTTGCCATCCGGCATCGAGCCGCATATCGGTCCGCTTTCCTCGATCATGGGCGAAATCCTGCTGATCGCGCTGCCTGCCGATCCGGCAAGAATCGATCCGATGCAGGTGCGTGAATATGCCGACTGGGTGGTGCGCCCCCGGCTGCTGACGGTGCCGGGCGTGGCCCAGGTCATTCCCATCGGCGGCGAGGTACGCCAGTACCGCGTCACGCTAGACCCGGCAAGAATGATGGCGGCAAACATTTCCATCGTCCAGATCAGACAGGCCTTGCAGAATTTCAGCCATAACACGGCCGGCGGCTTTGTCGATTTCGGCGGGCGGGAATACCTGATACGCAATATCGGGCAAAGCAGTCGCATCGAGGATCTGGCGATGTTGCCGGTCGAGACGCGCAACGGGCAGGTGATCGTGCTAAAGCAGGTAGCCGATGTCGGCTTCGCGCCAGCCGCCAAGCGCGGCGACGCAGGCTACGCGGGCCGGCCAGCCGTGATCCTGTCGGTGCTAAAGCAGCCGGCGACGGATACCGTCAAGCTCACGCGCGAGCTCGAAACCGTGGTTGCGGAACTGTCACGCAAATTGCCCGCCGGTATCGAAAAGCCGCAATTCCTGTTCCGGCAGGCCGAATTCATCGAGCGCTCTGTCAGCAATGTGCAAGAGGCGCTGCGAGATGGCGCGATCATGGTCGCCGTCATCCTGTTTTTGTTTCTGGCCAATTTCCACACCACCTTCATCTCGCTGACGGCTATTCCCATTTCGCTGCTGGCCGCCGTGCTGGTATTCCGCTATCTAGGACTGTCGATCAACACCATGACGCTGGGTGGTCTAGCCATCGCCATCGGCGAGCTGGTTGACGACGCCGTGGTCGATGTCGAAAACGTGCTGCGCCGTCTGAAGGAAAACCGCCGCAACGCGCAGCCCCGACCGGTGCTGGAGGTGATTGCCGGCGCATCACAGGAAGTGCGCTCCGGCGTGGTCTATGCCACGCTGATCGTGGCGCTGGTGTTTGTGCCGCTGTTTGCCCTGCCGGGCATCGAGGGCAGGCTGTTCACACCGCTTGGCATTGCCTACATCGTTTCCATCCTGGCCAGCATGGGGGTGGCGATGACTGTCACACCGGTGCTGTGTTATTACCTGCTGTTAAACATGAAGCGGATCGAGCATGGCGACAGCCGACTGGTGGCCTGGCTCAAGCGCCAGGACGAAAAACTGCTGTACTGGTCATTCGACCGAAGTGGCTTGCTGCTAGGCATCGCGGCAGCCGCCATCCTGCTTGCCGTCGTGAGCATGATTTTTTTGCCGCGTTCATTCTTGCCGCGTTTCAATGAAGGCACGCTGACCATCAATGTCCAGCAAAATCCGGGGACATCTCTGGCCGAGTCTAACCGCATCGGCTCGCAGGCCGAGCGCCTGGTGATGGCCGTGCCAGAAGTGATCCAGGTAGGCCGGCGCACGGGGCGCGCCGAGCTGGACGAGCATGCCGAGGGCGTGCATTCCACGGAAATGGACGTCGATCTCATGCCCTCGGATCGCAGCCGGGACGCGGTCATTGCTGACATCCGCCAGCGGCTTGCCACCCTGCCTGTATCGGTCAGTGTTGGCCAGCCGATTTCGCATAGGCTCGATCATCTGCTGTCGGGCGTGCGCGCGCAGATTGCGCTGAAGATTTATGGCGACGATCTGGATACCCTGCGCGGGTTGGCCTCGCAATTGCGCGATCGCCTGTCACGCATTCCTGGGCTGACAGACCTGCAAATCGAAAAACAGGTATTGATCCCGCAGTACAAGGTCCGCGTGGATCACGAAGCGGCTTCCCGGCATGGCATCCCGGCGGGCATGCTGGTGGATGAACTGGAACGGCTGCTGCAAGGCGAAAACCTCAGCCATGTCATTCAGGGCAATCGCCGGTTCGAGCTGGCCCTGCGTCTGCCGGAGTCGTCGCGGCAGGGCGAGGGGCTGGATAATCTGCTGATCGAGACCCCGGCTGGCACGGTTCCGCTGTCGCGACTGGCAAACATCGAGGACGGCAGCGGACCAAACCAGATTGGCCGCGAAAATGCGCGGCGGCGCATCGTGATATCGGCCAACACCGATGGTTCGGACATGGCGCGTATTGTCGCGGCGATACGCGCCGAGGTAGCCGCCCAGCCCCTGCCGGCCGGTTATTTCACCGCGCTGGAAGGCCAGTTCCAGGCGCAGGAACAGGCGGCAAAATTGATTGCCGTGCTGGCTGCCATTTCATTGCTGATGATTTTTCTGGTGCTGCATTCGCGCTACCGCTCGGCTGTGCTGGCAGCCATCATCATGGGCAACATTCCGCTCGCCATGGTTGGCGCGGTCATCGCGCTGTGGTTGTCCGGGCAGCCGCTTTCCATTGCGGCCATGGTGGGCTTTGTGACCATGACCGGCATCAGCGCGCGCAATGGCATACTCAAGATCAGCCATTACATCAATCTGTGCCTGTTTGAAGGCGAGACGTTTAGCAAGACCATGATCGTACGCGGCTCGCTCGAACGCCTGACGCCGGTGATGATGACGGCGCTGGTCGCTGCCTTTGCGCTGTTGCCGCTGATCATTGCGGCAGATGCGCCGGGCAAGGAAGTCCTGCACCCTGTCGCCGTGGTCATTTTTGGTGGACTGATGAGCTCGACCCTGCTGGATACCGTGCTGACACCCGTCATGTTCCTGCGCTGGGGGCGCCCGGCCCTGGAACGATTGCTGGCGCAGCGAGGCAGCGAGTCATTTTGATTGTTTTTGCAAAGGAGAATGCCCGTGAAAAAACTGAATGCCCTGATCTTCCTGCTGGCTGCGCTGAACAGCCCAATGGTGCTGTCACACTCTGACGAATATCTGGATACCCAGCCTGCACCCAACGGTGGACAGATGCGCATGGCGGGTGCCTATCATTACGAACTGGTGGTGGCAAAGGACAGCCAGGCCGCCAAGGAAAATCCGGTGGTGGTTTTTGTCACTGACCACGGCGGAACGAAAATTCCGACTGCGGGCGCGCGTGGCACGGCGACGATACTTGCTGGAAAACTCAAAGCCACGGTCAACCTGATGCCGGATGGGGACAACCGGCTGAAGGGTTACGCCAAATACGCCTCCACGCCAGACATGAAGGGCGCCGTGACGCTGACGCTGCCTGGCAAGAAAACAGAATCGGCGCGTTTCACGCCGCTGGCGAAAACGGCGTCAGATCCCCATGCGAGGCACAAGCATTAAACTGAAGAATTGGTCGATGCGCTGCCGTTGTCTTTTTGCGCCATCCAGGCGAACAGCGAAGCGCGCATGGCTTCTTCCACCGACATGTTGATCGGCTGGACCCAGCCGCGCGGCACGAACACGGTGTAGCCGCCGATCATGTAGCCCATGGGCAGGTAAACCGCGACACGATCATCGCGTATGAAACCATCCGGTAGCCCGGCGATGCCTTGCCGGGTTATCAGGCCTACCAGTTCCAGCGGTTGCCCCGGTACGCGCAGGATCACGACTTGCTGGCTGGGTTTGCCGGAATGCGGCGAGAAATAATCGGCAAAGTTTTTCAGCGATGAGTAAATGCTTTTCACCACCGGAATATTGGTGAAAGGCAGCTCGACCAGCGACAACAAACGTGCGATAAACGGCTGCGAAACCAGCACGCCAAGCAGGAAAATGCCGAGGATGCCCAGCGCGAGGCCCAGACCCGGGATATAGAAATTGCCAACGAAGGGGCGCACCAGTTGAATGGCCAGCTTTTCCGACCAGGTCAGAAACAGATAGAGCAGGTACACCGTCAGGCCCAGCGGCAGGGCCGTAATCAACCCGCGAAGAAAATACTGGGTGATGCGTTTCATTGATCGTGCGACATGAAAAATGGAAACAAAAATGGCGGCACGGATGCCGCCATTTCAGTTTGAAACATTGCCTGGTTGCGAGGGCTTCTGTATTGACTGATTCTGCCGCGATTACTTCTTCTTGGCAGCTTTCTTGCCCGCAACGGCAGCCTTGAAGCTTGCGCCAGCCGTGAAGCGGGGCACGGTGGTTGCAGCGATCTTGATTTCCTTGCCGGTTTGGGGGTTGCGGCCGGTACGGGCAGCACGCTTGGAAGACTTGAAGGTGCCGAAGCCGATCAGGGTAACGGTGTCACCCTTTGAAACAGCCTTGACGATCGCGCTCATGGCGGCATCCAGCGCCTTGCCTGCGGCAGCTTTGCTGATGTCGGCGCCATCGGCGGCAATATCGATTAATTCGGATTTGTTCATGTGGTCTCCTTAAATTGAGTGGGATCGTGATCGAACCGGCATTCACAGGCTGAGTGTCTGGCCGGCTGGATCAACTGGTTGCCATTATGTACAAGTCTTTGCCCTTTGTTAATGGGGTTGGACGTGGTTTTACACATATTTTTTTAAAAAATTTGACGGCACGCAACATGCATGAGAACAATGCATTACCGCTCCGGTATGCCTGAAAACAGTAGCAATTCGTTAATCTTCCATCAGTGAAACCGAGGCCTTTGAAGTCAACTTGTTGATTTCAAACATCACTTCACAGTATTCGGTTTGTTCGCTGATGGGCGTGGGATCGTCCGCGCAGCTGCACCCGGCAACGATTCCGGCATACAGGATGCCGGCCTTGACCAGCAGGCAATCCGGTGTCTCGGATATGCCCAGAATGCGCACGCTGATGGGCGAATCCGCGACGTGACTACAGAGCGACAGGCCTTGCTGCAAGGGCAGCTGGCTTGCATCCAGTTGAGCGGTTTCAGTCTTGAATTCGTTCTCGAACGCTGGCGTACCCCAAGCAGCAAGTGATCTGGGGAGCAGGATCTCATTATTCATATGCAGATGGCTGGCATGGCCAGCGAGCCCGGCTGGACCGAACGATGGCCGATAGGGTATGGATCATCCACTGAGGCAATTTCGGGACGGCTTTGGCCGCCCCGAACAGGCTCGTGCCCCTGAATCACTTGCGAGGCAGTTCCTCGAACACATTGGTCCAGACATTGAGTACCTGACCGCCACCGGGTTTTTCGCCCGTGGCGATTTTGTTCACCACTTCCAGTTTGCCCATGTCCAGCTTGTAGAGGCTGCCGTCCTTGTCATTCGACACATAGCCCCATTTGCCGTCCCTGGTGAAGGCGACATGCCCCATGCGGCCCGAGCCGATTTTCAGATCCTTGACGGTTCTGGTTTTGTTCAAGTCAATGATGCTGATGACATTGTTGCCATAGTTGGTGACCACGGCCTGTTTGCCGTCGGGTGTGTTGTAAGTGTGGCCGACGCCGTTGCTGGCGGTGGTCAAACGGTGGACCAGTTTTTTGCTTTTGCTGTCGAAGAAGGCAACCTCGCGTCCGCGGCTGTCCTTGCCTGGTCCGCGGTTCAGTGCCATGAACAGTTTGCCGTCCTGGGTGAAATTGCCGTGATGCGCTTCTACCACTTCCTCGCCGATGAGTGGCATGTCCATTTGCGCGATGACCGGCATGTCGGACTTGGTCAGATCGTAGACGATGATTCCCGGAAGCGCCTTGTCATTGCCTTCGTGCACCAGCCAGAGCTCCTTGCCGTCCGGGCTGGGCACGGGGTAGTGGGGGGCGCTGGGAACGGGGAAGGTCTTTACGCTCCAGTCCTTCGTATCCACGACCACCAGCCGGTTGTCTGCCCGATCCACGTCAAAAAACAGGCGTGAATCGCTGCTCCAGGCGTTGTGCATGGATGTGACGCCCTTGGCTTCGGTGTTGGTTACGGGAATGTCGATGGCCTTGGCGATGGCATCCGTGCCGGCATCCAGAAAGCTGATGCGATGCTTGCCGCCATCCAGGCCCCAATGGTTGACGCCCACCCATTTGCCATCGGGGCTGACCAGGCCGTGCTTGGGACGATTGCCGGTCTCGATGCGCTTGGCGACGGACTTGTTGGCCAGGTCGATCACAACCATTTCCTTTTGTCCCTCGCCGGCACAACTGACATAGACTTTTTTCGCATCGGGCGTGGTGCTGCCCAGGGTGCCACCCTTGCAGGTTTCCAGGTCAGCCACGACGGTGTCGGTTTTGGTGTCGACAATATAGGCGCGGCCGCTGCCATGCAGATGAACGACAACGTCAGGCCATGTCACATGGTGCGAGGCCAGGGTCTGGCCGCTGCTCCATAATGCGATGGCTGCGGCAATGGGGGTAAAGAAATTCCTGTTCATGTCGTCTCCTCGAATCAATGGAGCGGCAGTATTCACGTGGGCGCTGCCGCGACGCGTGCTGGTATCCCGTGCTCATTTGTTCATGCCGAAACCTGAGCTGGATGCCGCTATCTTACTGCCAGAAGTTCCACTTCAAACACCAGCGTGGCGTTGGGCGGGATGACACCACCCGCGCCGCGCGATCCGTAGCCCATTTCCGGTGGTATGGTCAGTTTGCGCGTGCCGCCGACCTTCATGCCGGCCACGCCCTGGTCCCAGCCGCGGATGACGTGACCCGCGCCAAGAGGAAAATCGAAGGGCTCGTTGCGGTCCTTGCTGGAGTCGAATTGGGTGCCATCAGTCAGCCAGCCGGTATAGTGGACGACGACGGTTCTGCCTGCAGTAGCCTCGTCGCCTTGTCCGGTGGTGAGGTCTTCGATGATAAGTTGTGACATGTTGCTTCCTTTAGATGGGTAATAAAACAAGGCTGGCGGCGTTGAACACGCCGAAGCGTATGCTGCGGTTGGTCTTGTCCTCGACTACACGTGCGATCAGGTCCTGCGTGGCGATGAGCTTACCGAATTCGCGTTCGAAACTGAGGTTCTGCACACCGTCCGGTCCGATTCCATTTGTCAGCAGCAGAAGTTCGCTGTTGGCCCTTTTCGTATTGGACAGCCGCCACGCAACGATTTCAATGTTCCGCGCGCTGTTGTACAGCTTTTGCGCGTCCATGCTGTCAAGCATGTAAACCTCGGTCTTGTGGTTGTATGAAGACATGACCATGGTCAGAACGCCCGTCATCAGGGAGTGGATGCGGTCGCCGACAAAGTCCTCGCGGAAGGCGTTGTTGATGCTTGCCGACCAGTCGAGCTGGCGCTGGGGCGAAAGGTGCCAGTGATTGATCGGATTGAAGATCCTGTCGACGGCTGCCTGGAGATCCGTGTTGCCGCTTTTGCCCATTTCGGCCGGGTTGCGCCTGTACAGCTTTTCGGTCAGGAGCTTGAGGCTGGCTATGGCCTCCTTCTGATGCAATTCGACAACATCATCGATGTCCCGCTTGGCAAGTCCGGCAAGGCTCCAGGGCCTGGCTGTAGTGGTGCCGTCCTTGCGTTTGATGGGTTGACTGCTGCAGGAGGCCAACAGACTGATCAGTAAAACCGATAAAAAAACTCGATGCAGAATTTTCGTGATGAACATCAGGATGTACAGCTGATTTATATGAATCTGGCCCAATCAGGCGGTTTGTACGCATGGTCGCCGAATTCTGACGGTTCGTCAAAGGGTGACACACGCTTTTCCAAGCGGATTGATCCTGCGCCGGCTGACGATTCAGTTATGGCATGAAGACCTATTCTCTGTAAGTCAATTGCCAACCCGGCGACCAACGGGTATTCATGACAATAGAGGAGACAACATGACTTGCACACATTGCATCCGGCGCGGACTGGAAATGCTCAATGGCATTGGCAGCTGGCTGCCGAATCTGGCGATACGGATGCTGCTGGCGTATGAATTCTGGACAGCGGGCCTCCAGAAACTGAAAGGGGGCAACTGGTTTACTGATATTCACGACAAATTTCCATTCCCCTTCAATGTGGTGCCGGCCGAAATCAGCTGGCAGCTTGCAACATGGACAGAACTGATCGGGCCGATTCTCCTGGTGCTCGGTCTGGGCACGCGCTTTGCCAGTGCGGCGCTGGTGATCCTGACCCTCGTGGCCTGGGCCAGCGTGCATGCCGGCAACGGCTACAACGTGTGCGACAACGGCTATCAGTTGCCGCTGATGTATCTCGTGCTGTTTCTGCCGCTGCTGTTTCAGGGCCCAGGAAAACTTTCGCTGGATCACTGGATCAGAAAATTCACAGCAATGAAATGAGGCATTGTCTAGACTGAATTTTCTTTCGGTAACAGAGACTCACGATGGCAGGCATTTCAGAAATCAGACGCTATGGCCAGAGCATCTGGCTGGATAATTTGACCAGAACGCATCTAGAGGAAGGCCGGCTGGCTCGCCTGATTGCCCAAGGCGTGTCGGGCATTACGTCCAACCCAACGATATTTCATAAGGCTGTTACGGAAAGCCCATATTACCGGACTGCTCTGGAAAAACTGAAGTCAGCGGAAACAAACCCCGAACGGCGCTACGAATCGCTGGTGATCGAGGATATCCAGCGAGCCTGCGATTTTCTACGGCCGGCTTTTGAAGCTAGCCAGGGCGATGACGGCTATGTGAGTCTGGAAGTCGCGCCACGTTACGCGCGCGATGTGACCAAAACCGTGGCCGAGACCAGACGGTTATCGAGTCAGGTCGATCGGGACAACCTGCTGATCAAGGTTCCTGGCACGCCACAGGGGCTGGAGGCTTTTGAACAGCTGACCGCGGAAGGCTTGCGTGTCAATGTGACTTTGCTCTTTTCATTACGCCAGACAGTACGGACATACGAGGCCTATATCCGTGGTGCGCGGCGTCGGCTTGAAAAAGGCGGCGAACCGACAAGACTGAAAGCCGTGGCCAGCCTGTTCCTGTCGCGCGTGGATACCTTGGTGGACAAGAAGCTCGAATCGATCGATACGCCAGAGGCGCTTGCGCTTCGGGGTAAAACCGCCGTGTCCATGGCTAAGCTCGCCTATCAGCGCTACCGGGATTTCTTTCATGGCGCGGCATTCGAACCGTTGCATGCCGCAGGCATCCGGCCTCAATACTTGCTGTGGGCGAGCAGCGGCACCAAGAACCCGGCGTATTCCGATCTCATGTATGTGGAACCGCTGATCGGACCGGAAACTATCAACACCCTGCCGGATAAAACACTGGCGGCATTGCTCGACCATGGAAAAATCGACCCCACTCTGGACTTCGGCGTGCCTGAGGCGGAAGCACACATGCTTGCACTGGAGTCGCTGGGTATCGATATGGACGAGGTGGGTGAAGCCCTGCAAATGGAGGGTCTGAAGCTGTTTGCGGAGTCGTATGACAGGCTGATCGAGGCGGTGAGTTGATTGCCTTGCTGTTTTGATATTTGACCGGCTAGCCGCCGTGTTGTCTTAATGTATGACCGGCTAACCGCCGGTCATGGACATGAACCTCATGAGCTTTTTCGGTGCTTCGCGGAATTCGTGACGTTGCGGCTTGAGCGCGACAGCCTGCAGGATCGCCTGTTCGATTTCCCTGTCGCTTGCGCCTGATTTCAACAGCGGCCCGAATTCGAATTTGTCGTCCTGCCCCAGGCATAAATACAGCGTGCCATCGACGGAGATGCGCACGCGGTTGCAGGTTTCGCAGAAATGCTGGGACAACGGCGTGATGAAGCCGATGGAAAATTTTCCGTCCGGCGTGCCTAGATACCGCGCGGGTCCGCCGCCCGCGCAGCGGGTTTCCATCAGGCCATATTTTTCCGCCAGCCGGATTTTCACAGGCTGCAAATCCAGATAGCCGCTGGCCCGCCCGGTATCGCCCATGGGCATGGTTTCGATCAAGCGCAGAATGTAATCACCAGCCATGGCAAATTCGACCATGGCGTCGATCTCGTCATCATTCTTGCCAGCAATCGCCACCATGTTGAGTTTGATCCTGCTGAAACCGGCTTCTTTCGCGGCTTGCAACCCGGCCATGACTCGGTCGAAAACATCGCGACCGTTGATGGATTCGACCCGTTCCCGTTGCAGAGAATCGAGGCTGACATTCAGTCGCGTGACGCCCGCCTTTTTCAGCGCATGTGCATGTTTGGCCAGCTGCGTGGCGTTGGTGGAAAGTGACAGATCTTCCACGCCGGGCAGGGCTGAAAGCCGCGCAGCCAGTTCTGGCAGATTCCGCCGCAGCAGCGGTTCGCCGCCGGTCAGGCGAACACGCCTGACGCCAAGCCTGGCAAACGCGCCAATCAGTCCTTCCATTTCATCAAACGTCAGCCAGTGATCAGGTTCCTCGAAATCCATGAAGCCTTCCGGCAAGCAGTAGGTGCAGCGCAGATCGCAGCGGTCCGTCACGGAAAGACGGACATATTCAATGGCGCGACCAAATGGATCGATGAGCATGGATGACAGCTCCGCGTTATATATGGAACAATATAACCCATTCCGGATGAAATTGTCAGCTATTCATGGGTGGTATCTCAAATGAGGGTATTGGGCATTACCGGCTACAGCGGCGCAGGGAAAACCACACTGATCGAAAAGCTGATCCTGATTTTGAATGCCGAAGGCGTTGTCGTTTCGGTCATCAAGCACGTCCATTGCGCATTTGATATCGACCAGCCTGGCAAGGACAGTTATCGTCAGCGTCACGCTGGCGCGGCTGAAGTGCTGGTCGCCAGCGATAAAAGATGGGCGTTGATGCACGAAAACCGCTCGGGGATCGAGCCCCCACTGAGGGAATTGCTGACAAAGCTGTCACCTTGCGATCTGGTGCTGGTCGAGGGCTGGAAACGCGACCCGATACCAAAGCTGGAAGTGCATCGGGCAGCGAATGGCAAGCCCTGGCTGTATCCGGACGATCCGGATATTCTGGCGGTCGTGAGCGATGTCCCGCCACCGGACGACAAATACCGTCTGGCGCTGGATGATGTTGCCAGCATTCGTGCCTTTATCAGAAAACAGGTTGGAGTCTAAGTGTTAAGTGCAAGCGAATTACTACAGGAATTGTTGAAACGTGCCCGTCCGCTCGAGAAGACGGAGACCCTCCCTTTATCTGAAGCCTACAACCGGGTTCTTGCCGAGGGGCTGACTGCCTATGTCAGCGTGCCGCCGCTGGACAATACCGCCATGGATGGCTATGCCGTGCGCAGCAAGGATTGCCGTGAGCCTGATGTCAGGCTCAAGGTAACGCAGCGTATTGCGGCGGGGCAGGTGGGCAAGCAGCTTCATCGGGGCGAGGCCGCGCGGATATTTACCGGCGCCCCCGTGCCGCCCGGCGCCGATGCCATTGTCATGCAGGAAGATACCTCGCTGGATGGCGAATGGGTAACGGTCTACAAGGTACCGCGCCCGGGCGATCACATCCGCCGCGCCGGAGAAGACATTCAGCCGGGCACCAGTGTGCTGACACCTGGCACGCGCATGAAGGCAATGCACCTGGGCCTGGCGGCTTCCGTTGGCCGCACGCAAGCAAAGGTTTTCCAACAGTTGCGGGTGGCGATGTTTTCAACCGGCGATGAACTGGCTGAACCCGGCAAGCCATTGAAGCCCGGACAGATCTACAACTCCAACCGTGCCATGTTGCATGGCTTGCTGACCGGCCTGGGCGTGGAGATTATCGACCTGGGCGTGGTGGAAGACAGCCGCGAGGCTACGGTCAGGGTTTTGCAGTCAGCGGCCTCGAAGGCCGATGTCATCGTCACGACCGGTGGCGTGTCGGTGGGTGAGGAAGATCACGTCAAATCTGCCGTCGAAGAACTCGGCCATATCGACATCTGGAAAGTGGCCATGAAGCCCGGCAAGCCGGTGGTATATGGCAAGATTGGCGAAACGGATTTCATTGGCCTGCCGGGTAACCCGGTTTCGGCATTTATCACCTTCTGCCTGTTTGCGCGGCCGTTTCTGTTGAAGCGCATAGGCGCAATCCAGGTGCTGTATCGCGCCTATCCCGTGCGTGCCGCGTTTGACTGGTTCAAGCCAGGAAACCGCCGGGAGTTTTTGCGCGGCCTGATGGTTACCGGAAAAGACGGGGCAGGAGAGGTGCGCCTGTATCCCAATCAAAGTTCGGGTGTGCTGACCTCTGCCGTATGGGCAGATGGTCTGGTGGATGTCGAAATCGGCCAGACTATTATCCGGGGTGAATGGGTGCGGTTTATCCCGTTTGCCGAATTATTGAATTGAAGGTGACGATGTGAGAATAAAGGTCCTGTATTTCGCGAAACTGCGCGAGAAATTTGGCGTGGAATCCGAAGAAATCGAACTGCCGGGAGATCGCGCCTATGCCGCCGCCATTATCGATCTGCTGCGCAGGCGAGGCGAACCCTGGGCCAGAGAACTGGGTCTGGATGCGGGCTATCGCATGGCGGTCAACCAGACGCTGGCCGGGCTGGTCACGCCGGTCAGGGATGGTGATGAAGTGGCAATCTTTCCGCCAGTCACGGGTGGCTGATGAAAATCCTGGTTCAGGAAGCCGACTTTGACCCCGGCGCGGAAATCGCCGCGCTGCATGCCAGCCAGCCGAAGGTTGGCGCGGTGGCCAGCTTTGTCGGTCTGGTGCGGGACATTAACGATGGCGATGACGTCAGCACCCTGACGCTGGAGCATTACCCGGCCATGACAGAAAAATCCCTGCACGGCATCGTCGATGAAGCCATGACGCGCTGGCAATTGCTGGACGTAACGGTCATCCACCGCGTTGGCAAACTTCAACCGCTGGATCGCATCGTCTTTGTCGGCGTGGCATCCGGCCATCGCGGCGAAGCCTTCGCCGCCTGCGAATTCATTATGGATTATCTTAAAACCCGCGCGCCGTTCTGGAAGAAGGAGGGCACAGCCGAGGGCGAGCGTTGGGTGGAAGCGCGCGAGAGCGATGACGAAGCGGCGGAACGCTGGAAATAAAAAAAGCCCGGCGAGGCCGGGCTTTTAGTGACGCGCGATCGCGCCGGGTGGGTTACTGCAATGTGGCGATATGGGTCGACAGCGCGTCGATTTCCTCGTCGCTCAATTTCTGGGCAATCGGGAACATCAGTGCGGATTGCGCGCCGACCTGCTTGCCAGCCTTGTAATCAGCCAGCTTGGCCTTGATGGCATCGGCTGTATGTCCTGCCAGTTTCGGGAAGGCGCCCTGACCCTGGCCGTTGGGACCGTGGCAGCTTGCGCATTGAGAGGTGTACTGGGCAACCGGGTCCATGGTGGCAGGCGCAGCGGCTTCAGGCGCGGGCGCTGCGGCAGGTGCGGGTTCCATGGCAGGAACGGCGGGCTGGGCGGCTTCTTCTTTTTTGCCGCAGGCAGTCAGGCCAAGCGCCAGTAAAAGCGAAATCAACAGGGTATTGCGCATGAGATTCTCCAGTGGAAGGTTTAAGGGGAAAGCGGTATATAAGTGTATGTTAATATCCTTTTTGTGGTCTGGCAAGGCATGGCTGAAGATCGTTCAATCCTTCAGGCGTCTGGGCAGTCCCAGCGACATCTGCTCCAGCCATTCCCGATGTTGTATTTCCATCGATTCAAATTCCTTGATGAGCCGCCTGCCGGTGTCCGTCAGTTGGCTGCCGCCGCCTTTCGATCCACCCGTTGCGCTTTCGACCACGGGCGTGCCCAGAGCGTTATTCATCGCATCAACCGCATCCCAGGCGGCCTTGTAACTCATTTTCATGGATTTGGCGGCTTTGGAAATCGAGCCCGTTTCGCCAATCCTGCGCAGCAATTCGACGCGTCCATGGCCGACCACGTTTTTGCCATCAAGTTTTAGCCACACGCGGCCGTGAAGTTTGAGATTCATGTTCATGTATCGAGTGTATCAAGCGGCAGGCCTATGACATAACAGCGTGTCGCCGTAGGATTTCCCGGCCTGATAAAATGCCATCCATGAATGCATTCATTGCCGTTGGGGCAGGCGCGGCACTCGGCGCATGGCTGCGCTGGGGTCTGGGCTTGTGGCTCAACCCGGTCTATCCGGCCATTCCCGCGGGCACGCTGGCCGCGAACCTGATTGGGGGCTATCTGATTGGCGTAGCCATCGCTTTTTTTGCTCAGCATCCCGGGTTGGCTCCGGAGTGGCGCCTGCTGCTGATCACGGGTTTTCTTGGAGGTTTTACAACCTTTTCCACATTTTCGGCCGAGGTGGTCACCATGATCACGCGCGGGCAATTCCTTTGGGCATTGGCTACGGCCACCTTGCATCTGCTGGGCTCGCTTTCGGCAACCGGTCTGGGACTCCTGACCTACAAATTGATACGGGGATGATTATGAGTGATGTCATGTTGCGCCTGTTCACGGAAGAAGACCGCAAACATCACGGCAAGCTGGTTTACGAATGGTTGCTAGAAACCGCCCGCGAGCTGGGCATTCCCGGCGGTTCGGCTTTTCGTGCAATAGCCGGCTATGGGCATCACGGCCGCATCCAGGAAGATACGTTTTTCGAGCTTGCGGGGAAGCTGCCGGTCGAGGTGATGTTTGCCGCCAGGGCCGAGCAGGTTGACGTCTTGCTGGCCAGAGTGGCCAAGGAAGGACTGCACCTGTTTTATATCCGCTCGTCGGCGGAGACGGGTACGACAGGATAATGACGCCGGCCTTGCAGTGGCCGCTGGACGGCCTCGGCCAGTTTGTGCTGTTTCTGGCTTCCGTGGCGGCGAATTTTTTTTCTGCATTATCCGGTGGTGGTGCAGGCCTCATCCAGTTTCCCATCCTGATTTTTCTGGGCCTGCCTTTTGGCGTGGCACTGGCCACGCACAAGGTTGCCAGCGTTGCACTGGGTCTGGGCGCCACGATCCGGCATCTCAAGGAAAGCCACCTGGCGCGGCGCGAGTCTCTGATCATTCTGGGCGCCGGCCTGCCTGGCGTGGTGCTCGGCGCCTCGACCATCCTCCAGGTGCCGGAGCAGATTGCAACCTTTCTGCTTGGGTTGCTGACGCTGGGGCTGGGCATCTATTCGATTTTCAGGCCGCAACTGGGCATGAGCCACACACCGCGCAACTGGCAAGGCTCTGGGCTTTATACCGGCATGGCAGGATTGTTTGCCGTGGGGTTTCTGAATGGCTCGATCACATCCGGCACGGGGCTGTTTCTGACCATCTGGCTGATTCGGCACTTTGGAATGGATTACAAGCGTGCCGTTGCCTATACACTGGTACTGTGCGGGCTGTTCTGGAACGGTACCGGCGCGCTGGTGCTGGGTTATCTGGGCACGATTGCGTGGAACTGGATGCTGGCGCTGCTGGCCGGGTCCATCATCGGCGGCTATCTGGGCAGTCACATCGCCATCAAAAAGGGTAATCTGTGGATCAAGCGCTCATTTGAAATCGTGACCATATTGATCGGGCTTAAACTGATTTTTGCTTAGGGATGACGATGCGAATTCTTTCATCATTGTTTTTTGTCGTGCTGCTTGCCGCCTGCAACGGGTATGAAGCACCAACGCCTGTATTGAACCCGGATGTTGCGGGTGGCGGTATTGCGGATCGTGCCATCGCCATGGAGGCTGCACCTGCCGCCGCACCTGTTGAACAGGGGCAGGCGGAACAGAAATATCTCGCCGAGCGGCAGTATTGGGTGTTCGAACTGAAAGAGACCGACATCGAGAAGCGCTGGCAGTCTCATCTGGCGCTGTGCATGGGCAATTGCGAAGTGCTCAATGCCTCAGTCAGCAAGTCGACCCAATCGCCGGTTTATGCCAACCTGCAATTGCGTGTGCCGCGCAACGAGGCCGGCAAGCTGTTTGCGGCCATGGAAAGCCCGGATGTCATCGAACGCCGGGTCGAACGCGAGGACAAAACCTTGCAGGTCGTCGATGTCGAAGCGCGTCTCAAAAACCTGGCCGAACTGCGCGATCGTTTGCGAGTACTACAAACACAGTACAAGGGAAGTCTGAAAGACCTGCTGGAAACCGAAAAGGAACTGGCGCGCGTGCAGGGCGAACTGGACGCCATGACCGCACAGCGCAAGGTATTGGCCAACGAAACCGAGAAAATCCTGCTCAATGCGGACTACCGGCCCAAGCCCAGCCTGGGCGAAACCGGCGCGTTCCAGCCTCTTGTCGAGGCGTGGCGGAACGTGGGCCGCACCTTCGCGCAAAGCCTGGGGTCGGCCCTGCTGTTCCTGGTCGGCGCGCTGCCGTGGGTGGTAATCGTCATCCCGGTGCTGTGGGGCGCATGGAAAGGCATCAAGGCGCTGTGGGCCAAATTCAGAACCTGGCGCAAGCCTGCATGACTGACGAAGACTTTATGCGCGAAGCCCTGGCGCAGGCCCGGCTTGCCTGGAATGCCGGCGAAGTGCCGGTGGGCGCGGTGGTGGTGAAAGCGGGTGAAATTGTCGGCCGTGGATTCAACCAGCCCATCTCCAGTCACGACCCGAGTGCCCATGCCGAGATCATGGCGCTGCGCGATGCGGCAAAGAACATCGGCAATTACCGGCTGGTGGACACCACGCTGTATGTAACCTTCGAGCCTTGTGCCATGTGCGCAGGCGCCATCTTCCATGCGCGGGTCAAACGCGTCGTGTATGGCGCGACTGAATACAAGACCGGCGCGGCGGGCAGCATCATCGACCTGTTTGCCGACCCCAGGCTGAATTTTCATGCGCAAATCGAAGGTGGCGTGCTGGCCGAAGAATGCGGCCAACTGGTCAGCAATTTTTTTGCCGAGCGGCGTCAGCAGGGCAGAATTGAGGCATAATGACGGCTTATCGCATCGACATCGACACCCGCCTGCAGCGTCTTTATCTCTGGGAACCCCATCCCGATGGCGACATGCTGATCCGGGAATACCCTGTTTCGACAGCCAAAAACGGTTTGGGCGAAGCGTGCGGCAGCTATTGCACGCCGCGCGGCCGTCATCGCATTGCCGAGAAAATTGGCGCAGGGCAACCCCTGTACGCTGTGTTCAAATCGCGCGTGCCCACAGGTGAAATCTGGTCACGCGATCTGGAAGCCAACAACCACGGACGGGACTGGATTCTCACGCGCATTCTCTGGTTGGACGGCTTGGAACAAGGGCGCAACAAGGGCGGCCAAGTCGATACCCACGACCGCTATATATACATCCACGGCACCAACGAAGAGCACCTGATCGGTACGCCGGTTTCGCATGGCTGCATTCGTATGAAAAACGATGATGTGGCGGAACTGTTCGATCTGGTGGATGAGGGAACGGAAGTGGTGATCATTTGAAAAATAATGCCCGCTTTCGCGGGCTTGTCATGTCGCGAATATTTTCAGCTCAGACTTTAATGCGCCGCCGCGCGACCCAGCCCACCAACCCCAAACCAGCCAATAAAAGCGCATAGGATTGTGGTTCGGGAACTGGCGAAGAAGGAAAAATTGCCCAAGTAGTCGAATCTTCAAAAGAAATATTGGTAGACGATGCATCAGCGGTCCATGCGCCATTCAAGAAGCTCAATCCAACTGTTTCCACACAAAATCCACAGTTTTCAATTTGCCCAACGTTGAATGGAAGCAATCCAACCTGGCTGCCAAGTCCATCTGATATGCCGTTGGTGAAACTCGTTTCCCCTATTGCGTCATCATTCAGCACACTCGCAATGGCATTGATCGCTATCAAAGCGTTTTCAAGGGTTTTAAAGGGCCAGTCACCAGGCAAGGCGTTGCTGCCAGGTCCGAAAATATTTTCGAAAGTGCCGGGTATGTAAGTAACTTCGTAATTGTTTGTCACACCACTGATCGTAACGTTCACATCCGGCACAATGAGGATATCGGAATCATCATCCAGCAATACGCCAGCTTGCGCCGTCATCGATGCAGCCAGCAGGATGGCAGGCACACCCCAAGCAATCTGGTACGAAGTTTTGTACGACATATTCATAATCTCAAGCAACCCCTTGTTTTCTTGCTGTTAAGACGCCGCTCATGGGGAAATGCACGAAACGCACCAGAAAATTTACATTTAAAATAATTCCTTTATAAACAATAGATTAAGATGGACCTTCTCTCTTGAAAACAAAAGCAAAATGCCAGATGTGTAAGCGATTCCGACATTACGCTTGGGTGGTTATAGGCAAAGTAATGCCCGCTTGCGCGGGCATTTGAGGGGACCCAACAGCCTTTTGATTATTTCAAAACGACCAGCGTCACGCGACGGTTCTCGATGCGACCCGCGCGTGTCTTGTTGTCGGCAATCGGAGAGGATTCGCCATAGGATATGGCATTCATGCGGTGCAAGGCAATGCCGTGTTTCATGGCAAGGTAACGGCGCACGATTTCGGCGCGCTGTTCGCCTATTTTAAGGTTGGTGTAATCGGGGCCGGAGTTGTCCGTATGGCCCTGGATTTCGATATAAACGTTCCTGTTTTCAGTCTTGATTCTTTCCGCAAACTCGTCGAGGGCTTTTTTCGCTTGATCCGTGAGTGTGTTGCCTTCAAAAGGAAAGGCGATCTGGCTGGACAGCGAAGTCTCGTAAATGAACTTGCCTTCTGCCAGCTTGCCTGCCGCAACAGCACGTTCCAAGGCCTCCTTCGCCGTTTTGGACGTGCCTTCCAGTGCCGACTGCTGGCTGTTCAATCGACCGTCCAGGCCTGAATACAATCTGGACAACTCCTGGCTTTGCCTGTCGATCCTGCTGTTGAGTTCGGCGTTCTGACCATCCATGCGCTTGTTCACGCCGGAAACCTGTTCGTTGACGAAACCCTTGGTTGCACATCCGGATATCACCAGGCTTAGTGCTGCAATCGACCACATCCTGTTCATGCCGCTATTCCTTCTAGATAGTGTTCATTTCGATTAGCGGCAAGAGATGGCAACTACTTGAAAATTCCCTTGAAGTTGTCAAATCGACCCAAATGAATACCAGCCGCCTCATACACCTCTCAGCAGCTCATTGATCCCGACTTTGCTGAGCGTTTTCTCGTCGACTTTTTTCACGATCACTGCACAATACAGACTGTATTTGCCGTCCTTGGAGGGCAGGTTGCCGGACACCACCACTGAACCGGCCGGCACGCGGCCGTAATGGATTTCACCGGTCTCGCGGTCGTAAATCTTGGTGGACTGGCCGATATAGACCCCCATGGAAATCACGCAGTTGTCTTCCACAATCACGCCTTCGACGACTTCGGAACGGGCGCCGATGAAGCAGTTGTCGCCGATGATGGTGGGGCCAGCCTGTACTGGTTCCAGCACGCCGCCGATGCCAACCCCTCCACTCAAATGCACGTTCTTGCCGATCTGGGCGCAGGAGCCGACAGTGGCCCAGGTATCCACCATGGTGCCTTCATCGACATAGGCGCCGATGTTGACGTAGGAGGGCATCAGCACGACGTTTTTAGCAATGTAGGAGCCGCGCCGGGCGGCAGCGGGCGGTACCACGCGGAAGCCGCCTTCACGG
Organism: Hydrogenophilaceae bacterium; assembly: GCA_013389025.1. Lineage (GTDB taxonomy): Bacteria > Pseudomonadota > Gammaproteobacteria > Burkholderiales > Thiobacillaceae > UBA6918. The sequence continues at coordinate 2,572 of JACAED010000052.1, read as the reverse complement.
AAGTCGCGGCTGTTGTAGTCGGCGAATTTGCTCGGCACCTTGTCGAAATAGTTGGTGTAGCCGCCCTTGATGAAGCTGTTGTCCTCCAACCGGAAGGACAGCAGCACGGCCTTCTTGATCCACTGGTTGGTTTTCCATTCCTGGCCCTGCACGCGCTCGGCCACGCGGATCTGGCCCTTGTCGAGCATATTGATAACTTCGTTGACGGCATCCTTGACTTTGGCCTCGGCATTGCGGGGGGTGATGTCGGCGCGGCGTTCAAAAGCCTCTTCGATGAGTTGTTGGAGTTCTTGCATGGTGATTTCCGTGATTGTTGAAAAGTTATCTGATTGGACAAAAGTCTGTATCCGTCTTGACCCAGGTCAGGTCTTTTATATCAGGGTGCGATTGTAATGCCTTGACGGCCTTTTCGATTCGCCAGTCGGGCTCGTTGATGCCGAAAAGCAGAATGACCCTGCCGCTGCCGCCAACGCTGTAATCGACAAACAACGCACCTTCGCGCGCCAGTATTTGCTGCACGGTATATTCGATTTCCGCAGGCGTGGCGGCCCACACAGGCAGGCTGAACAGCAGGGCGGGCAGGAGAAATCTCATCGCAGGAATTCAGTGATGCGCCTTGCAGCCTCTTCGCATTGCGTCAATCCATCGACCAACGCAACGCGCACAAATCCTTTGCCGGGATTGATGCCCTTTGCCTCGCGCGCCAAGAAACTACCGGGCAACACGGTCACATGGTAATTCCTGTATAGCTCACGCGCGAATGCTGTGTCGTCGCCATTTGGTACTTTGGCCCAGAGATAAAATGCCGCATCCGGCATGGGAGCGTCCATGACCTTATTCAACACGGGCTGAACCGCGGCGAACTTGGCCGCGTACTGGCGGCGGTTTTCCACGACGTGCGCTTCAGCCTCCCAGGCGACAGCCGATGCCGCCTGCACCATCGGACTCATGGCGCTGCCGTGATAGGTACGGTAGAGCAGAAATTTTTTCAGCACCTCGGCATCGCCCGCGACCAGGCCGGAGCGCAGACCCGGTACGTTGGATCGCTTGGACAGCGAGTTGAACACCACCAGGTTTTTATGACCACGCCCAAGTCGTTTCGCGGCGGTGAGGGCGCCCAGCGGGGGGCTGGGCTCGTCGAAATATATTTCTGAATAGCACTCGTCGCTGGCAATGACGAATCCATGCTGGTCCGAAAGCTCGAAAATCGTTTTCCAGTCTTCCAGCGACATGACCTTGCCGGTTGGATTGCCGGGGGAACAGACGTAAACCAGCTGCACTGTTTCCCATAAATCTTCAGGTACGGTTTCCCAAGCCATGCGAAAACCATTTTCCGGCGTGGTGTTGATGTAGTAGGGCGTGGCGCCGGCCAGCAGGGCAGCGCCTTCGTAGATCTGATAAAACGGGTTGGGCGAAACCACGCGCTTCTTGTGTTTCGTCGGATCGACCACGGCTTGGGCAAAGGCAAACAAGGCCTCACGGCTGCCGTTGACCGGCAGCACTTCGCTGGCCGGGTTAAGTTCCACGCCATAGCGGCGCTGGCACCACGCGGCCAGGCTTTTTCTGAGCGTTTCCGTTCCCTGGGTCAGGGGATAGGTCGCAAGGCCAGCAAGGTTTTGCGTTAACGCCTGTTTGATAAACTCCGGTGTCGGATGCTTGGGCTCGCCAATCGAAAGATTGATGGGTGCGTAATCGGGGTTGGGCGTGACACCGGCAAACAGTTCCCGCAGCTTCTGGAACGGATAGGGTTGGAGCTGATCGAGCCTCGAATTCATCACAAATGCGCCAAAGACTTTGCAAACCTTGAATTTTATATGACATCTCGTCTGCTGCCTGTTTCCGGCCTGCTGTTCGGCGCCACCATGTGGGGGCTGATCTGGTATCCCTATCGCCTGCTGCAGGAGGCGGGTGTGGGAGGGGTGGTGTCATCGCTCGCATCCTATGCCATTCCCTTGCTGTTGGCGCTGCCGTTTTTGTGGCGGCACTTTCTCACCGCACGCGAACATTTCGGCTGGCTGGCGCTGCTCGGACTGGCTGCTGGCTGGACCAACATGGGTTATGTGCTGGCGGTGATCGGCGGCGAGGTCATGCGTGTGGTCCTCTTGTTCTACCTTGCCCCGGTGTGGACGGTGATCTTCGCGCGCTGGTTGCTGGGCGAGAAACTCACTGGCTGGGGCTGGCTGATCATGGCCTTTTCCTTTGCCGGTGCGCTTACTATGCTGTGGCCGCAAGGCAGCGGCTTGCCGATTCCCGCCAATCGGGCGGAATGGATCGCGCTTTCCGCTGGCGCCACGTTTGCGCTTTCCAATGTGGTGACACGCAAGGTAGAAGGCGCGGATGCCTGGGCCAAGTCGCTTGCCATCTGGACTGGCGTTAGCTTGATTGCGCTTTTTGCTTTGAGTTTTGAGCAGGCGCCTTTCGCATTTTCGTCAACGGCCACCCTGCCAACCTGGCTGATTCTGATGGGTGTCGGGCTGGCCATTGGCATCATGACGCTGGCCGTTCAATACGGGCTTTCGCATACACCTGCCAATCAGGCCATCATCATTTTCCTTTTCGAACTGGTTGTGGC
>JACAED010000050.1 GCA_013389025.1 Hydrogenophilaceae bacterium | reverse complement strand
CCTGCATGATGTCCGCGCCGCGCATTATTCCCCCCGTGTCCTCTTCAATACGGAAATGATATCGTTACTTGTCACGCGCAAACCCGCGTTTCTGCGCGGCGAATTTCAACAGCCTGCTAGAGTACCTGCCTGGCCTTCATTTCGAAACCTGCTATTACCAAGGCATGGAGTACTGCATTCAAAACGGACTGAAGGTGTTTGAAGGCGGCGCGCAAGGTGAACACAAACTGGCGCGTGGATTTCTTCCCGTTGTCACCCGCTCGCGGCATTGGCTGGCGGATGATGGTTTCAGGCAAGCCGTCGAGGACTTTCTGCAACGCGAAGCGCGTGCAGTGGAAAACTACGTCAGCGAGCTCGAAGGCCCCTATAAACGCGAAGGCACGTCATGACACTCATCGCGCAAATCAGCGACACGCACATCCGGCAACCTGGAGAACTGATCGAAGGCAAGATCGATACCTTTGAATATCTGGTCACCTGCATCGACCGCATTAACGCCCTGCCGCAACGGCCGGATATCGTAATCGCCAGCGGCGACCTGGCTGATTCAGGCGCCGCGTCCGAATACCGGCGACTCAAATCGCAGCTTGATAGATTGAACATGCCCTACACCGTCATGCCGGGCAATCACGACACCCGCGCCGGCCTGCGCGAAGTGTTCGGCAACCTGCCAGCATTGCCCGTCGTATCGGGCGGCTATCTGCAATACACGATTGAATTGCCCGTACTTCGCGTGATTTGTCTCGACACCCTAGACGAAGGCAAGGAAGGCGGCTGGCTGTGCATCGAACGGCTCGACTGGCTGCGTAGCCAGCTTGCATCGTCACACAATCCCGTGATGATTTTCCTGCACCATCCGCCCTTCGATTGCGGCATTCCCGGCATGGATCAGATCAGGCTCGGCAATCCCGATGCCCTTGCGGAGGCGCTCAAGATTCACAAGCAAGTCATCGGCCTTGCTTGCGGCCATGTCCATCGCGGCGTATTCACGCAATGGGCCGGCATCCCCGCCTGCATCTGCCCCAGTCCCGCCCATCAGATTCATCTGGATACCCGCCCCGACTCTCCGCTTGCATGGACCCTGGAGCCGGGCGGATTTCTGCTGCATTACCTCAATGGGCACACACTGACAAGCCATGTGGTCAATGGGCCAGCACCAATTGAAACGATCTATGATTGATGGAGCGCTTTGCTCAACCCCAGGGACTGTTCTTGAAGACCAGAGGCAACGAGGGCTTCTGATTCACAGCGTTCGAACCAGGGGATGACAGAGGTTGATGGTGCTTATCTGACTCGAACAAGGCCACGCGTACCGCATGAACACGCGGTTAGCCAAACGCTCCCTTGGCAAGATACCAGCACAAATACCATCAGCGCGGCAACGATGGTCATTCAAACGCGGTTTTCTATTACAGTCTAACCCTACAGGACATGCGGCATCGAAAGCAAGATTCGGACGGGGGGTGGGGGGCAAAACAGGGGTGGGGGTGGTCAGCAATATCCCCACACAGTTTTTTTGGAATTTGGCGGTTAAGCGCGCCAAGTTCTTGATGGGGTTTTAAAGCGCAGGAATACCAACTGTTCAAGGGTGTTTGCGAGGCTTACCCGGCCAAATAATGAACGATGCCCTTGGCTCATCACCTCCCTTGCGAGAGGGTGTATGTGTGTGACGGGCATCTATAGCTTGGCGATTCGTTTCAGTTCGGTATCGTCCAGCTTTCTAAGCCATTCCATCAATTGGCCAACGGTCATATTTTCCCGTTTCTGATGTTTGTCCAGGGCGTCGGTAATCGCCCTGCGAATACGGGAGAACTCGGCGACGCTGAAGGCGTGTGCTCTCTGATTTACAAGTTTGCTTAATTGGGTGGTCAGGCTTATTTCCGGCATGGTTGATTCCTTTCCAAGTGAACAAGTCGATGGGCAATATCGCGGAAACAGGCGAGCGCGTTCACTGGGTCGCGTGCCGCCAAGTTTAGCATAAGGGACACCTCATCGGGCGGGCATTCGTAGTAGTCCGCCACCTTGAGGATGGATTCGATGAGTTCGTTCGCGGCGAGGGTAACGCTGCGAATTTTTGCCTTGTCCGCGTTGATCCGAGGCAGCCAGTATTCCGCCTCGGATTTTTCACCCCTGACTCTAATCTTGCCCGGTGCGCTTCCAGGCAGTATCTGAAGACGTGGCTTAGTCTGATTCATAGTCCACAACCTCGCCCTGAAGGTGCTCAACATTTCCCAAGGTGCTCATCATTTTTTCCTGAGCATCTTCGGGGTTTTCTGAGCATCTTCGGACCAACGACCACGCCCAGCCGCCTTTCATTCCGGCTTTTACGGCCTCAATTCCCAGCGCATGTTTTGCCCGGCGCATTGTCTGCCAGGAATAGCCCGCACCCTCGGCATCGGCCTTGATGGTCTTGCTTGGCAAAGGCCCGTCCACCAACAGGTCGGCAAGGAAGCGCTTGGCGTCGGCCAATTTGCCGCCCTCGCCATCGTCGCCGGTCGTATCGGCGATGGCCAGCAATTCGCGGGCCGCGCCCTCCACAGCCGTACCCCACAGCACGGTTGAGGCGAGAACGCCGGGGTGGGTCTTGAGTTCATCCTGATGCAGGTCGTACTCGAAGCCGCCACCGTCCGGCCCAATATTGGACTTTGCCCGCGCCAGCAAGCGCACGACTTGCCCACCCTCGCCTTCTTCCTGATGCTTGGCTGCCACCAGCACCACGCGTGCCAGCGCACCGAATGCGACGCTGCCATTTATTCGTTCCACCGGATCGCGCCCGATGGTTCCCTTGGTGAAATGGGTGATGCCAAGCAAGGCGCAGCGCATAAAGGCCGCAAGGTCAGCAAGAGGTTGCAGATTGCGCCGAACCTGGGGGTTGCTATTGCCGTCCCCCGTCACGGCTGAAACGATGGGATCAACGATCAATAACCGCACATCATCGATTTGCGAAAGCCTGCGCCGCAGCGGTGTAATGTCTCGGGTCGGGTCGAATGCGCGTGTCTCGGTTTCGTCGAAGACGTCCTTGACGAAGAAGATTCGGCGCATGTCGGCACCGGATAGCATCAGCCTGGGAATGAGCGTGTCGGCTGGGTCATCTTCGCCGCTCCAGATCACGACACTGCCAACGGGAGAGCGGCTGCCGTCGGGCCAACGCCCGCCAGTGGTGACGGTTGCGGCCAGCGCAAGCGCAATGGTTGTCTTGCCAGTTCCCGGTGCGCCACCAAGGATGTGCATCTTGCCTTCGGCAAGCCAGCCGTTCCAAAGCCAAGAAACGGACTCGGGCTGGATGTCGGAGCCGCGCACCAAATTGACCATGGGGCCATAATCGTCGCTGTGGAAGGCGTTGCGGTCTTCGTCCAGCGAACCTGGCTGGCCTAGACGGGCAAGTAATTCATTTCCGTCCATGGCTTGCCCTCCGATCCATGTTCAATTCCATAGTCGCCGCCCATGCCCGGCAAACCAGGCAGATCCCGCTCGCTGAGCATGTGCATGGCAAGGCCAGCAAATCTATCCGTCTGGCTTGTAGCGCGTAAACATACCGACCCCCGGATGCGCCGGCAGTTTCGATATACTCCAACCCTGTTACGGATTTGATCGGGTAAAGATTTGTGTTATTTTTCGATCGCTGTGAATTTTCCAAGGCCATCGGGTTGTCGCCCGCATGGCCTTTTGTTTGCACGGTATTCATACTTCCCCCTTGATTTTTTCAAGCGCGGCACGGATTTCCCCAACTTTCCAGCGAGTAGTGCCCTTGCCAAGCCGGTACGGTTTGGGAAGCCGACCTGCCTTCGTCCAGCGCCAAATCGTTGTTGGTGACGTTTCGAGCGCGACTGCCAATGTTTTCGCCGACGCGTATACCGCGCCGCCAAAAAGGCTGTCGAGATTGGGAATTTCGGGTTTGTTTGCCATGACCAGCTTCTCCTGGAAATTAAGAAGTAGCCCCCACGCCTTGATGGCGCGCGGTGCATGGCTATGTATTATTTACACCAGAAAGCTCTTGTGTATTGGGCTACAGATGTGTAACCCAGTCATGAGCCTTGTGATGCCGCGCTATGCCTAGGATTTCGGCGCTTTGTATTTTTTGAGATATTTGAGCAGTCGATCCGGGGGCTGGTCAGAAACCAGATTTATCGGCGCGATGTTCTCTGGCAATCTCCAGCTTGTCTTCGGGTCTAATACGGGTTTCCCTGCCCACGCACGATATGGGACGAAGGTGACGCCAAATTGGTAGACAGCGGAAGCCACGCCGAGGAATTTCGGGTGTGCAAATACTTCAGTATCACTGGGAGCGAATGGGTAAGCCTTATTTAGCCTGAATGCCGCCCAAAAATGCGCTACCGATTTGAACTCGCGCCAGCATTCCTTCACGGTTCGCTCAGACACATTCATCGGCGTACCATCACCGTACTTTGCTTTGTGTGCGAATTGCTGGCAGACGAATATTGCCTTGTTGACGCTCGGTTCTTTAAGCCCAAACTTATGCATGATGTATAGCGTCATCAAAAGGTCACCGGCAACGATGGCACGTTTGGTAATCGCACTGACGGTTTCTTTCAAGGAACCATAAGCGGGCGCTTCGAGCAGCAGCCGTAAGGTTTCTACGTCGATTTGAAGCTTGGCGGATTCGCTAGCGTTTAACGCATGAAAGCGGGCGATTTCGACGGCGAAACACTGCTTCCGCAACTGCTCATCATTCGGGAAAAGCATTACAGCACGAAGCCAACCGAGATCGTCTGGGGAGCCATTGAGCGTTATTTCTGGCATCACTGCCCTTTCCCCTGTAGCGTCATTGGCAGGTCTGCACCCAACCCGTGCCCAACCGCGTCCATACGCAATGCTGGGTGCGCCTCTGGTTGGCCAAGGTTTGTTCATGGTTCCATTGCAGAATCTGCATACCCAGATTGAACATCTTCGATTTTCTTTCTTGGCGTTCCAGTTCCTGTTGCATCATGGCTGCTTGTTGTGCCACACCATTCGATAGTGGCGAATGCTTCACGCAGTTCTGGGCATTAGGATGATCTCGGCCCCGTTTTCCAGCGCGTCGCAAGTATCGGCCCAAGCCTGCATCATCCGCCGGCGCTCGGGCAGGTGCTCGGCGCGGGCATAGGCCGCCACGGTGGCATCCTTTTCCTTGTGGTCTAGCTGGCGTTCCATTGCGGCCACACTCCACCCCTGCTCGCTCAGGATTGACCGGGCAGATGCCCGAAAGCCGTGAACGCACTGGCGGCCCTGATAGCCGAGGTTGTTGAGCATCTTGCCGACCGTGTTTTCGGAGATGACTTCCCCTTTGCCATAGCCCTTGGCCTTAGGAAACAGATAGGGTGTGCTACCGGTTAGCGCTTGCAGTTCCCGCAGTATTTCCAGCGCTTGCCGCGTCAGGGGCACGGTATGCGCGGGCAGGTGCTTGCCGCTCTTCATGCGCTTGGCCGGGACTTTCCATTCCTTTGCTGCCCAGTCGATTTCTTCCCACTTTGCGTAGCGGAATTCCTGCGCACGGACGAAGGTCAGCAGGGCGAAAAAGCAGGCATAGCGCGTAACGGGGTCGAAGCCCGTCGCGCCCCGCAAGTCGCGGAGGAAAACCCCGAACTCCCGGCGCTCGGTAATGGCAGGTCGATGCGTCACGGCGGGCTTGTGCAGTGCCCCTAGCAGATGCGATGCTGGGTTGTCTTCGGCCCGACCTGTTGCGATGGCGTAACGGAAAATCTGGCTGCATACCTCGCGAAGCCGGGTGGCTGTGTAGCCAATGCCTCTTGATTCGATCTTCCGAAGCATGGCCAGCAATTGCGAGGCTTTCACTTCGGCCACGGGCAGGTGCCCGACTTCCGGGAATACATAGCTTTGCAGGTGGGTTAGCGCCTTGTCTGCCGTTACCGTCGCCCATTTCTTGGAACGCTCGGCGTGCCATTCCCGCGCAACGGCCTCAAAGCTGTTGGCATGGGCGATTTGCTTTGCCCGCTTAGCTTCCTGCTTGGCCTGGCCTGGGTCGATGCCCTCATCGAGCATCTTCCTTGCCTCGGCAAGTTTGTCGCGAGCGCGGGATAGACCCACTTCCGGGTAAACCCCCAGCGCCAGGGTCTTCTGCTTGCCGACAAAGCGGTAGTTCATGCGCCAGTATTTGCCGGTGGAGTTCACCAGCAGGTACAGTCCCTTCTCGTCGGATAGCTTGTAGGGTTTGACAGCGGGCTTGGCCTTCTTGATGGCGGGGTCGGATAGCGGCATGGCATGGCTCCATCGGCTCTTGATGGTATGCGCTTTGTTGGTATCCGAGATACCAGCAAACATACCATCATTCTGTTGGTATTTCCATGTTATGCGATGCGCCAGCATTTAACAACAAGAAACCCGCTATTCATTGCCAGACTTGGGTTTGTGCTATTGCTTGACACGGGATGACAGGGGTTGATGGTGCCGCTTATCTGACTCGAACAGATGACCTACCGCTTACAAGGCGGTTGCTCTACCAACTGAGCTAAAGCGGCCCGGTGCGCATTTTACGCGATGTTGCGCGTTATTTGATGACCTTGAGTTGCGGGCGTCCCTTGGGTGGCTCGGGTGGTGTTTCGACCTCGGTTTCGGTTGAGGTATTGGCGGCGGATTCACCTGAGGTTTCCAGTACATCGAAATGCATGCCCTGACCGTTTTCCCTGGCGAAGATGGCGGCCACGCGGTTGATGGGCACGGCGATTTCGTGGGAAGTGCCGGAGAAACGCGCTGAAAACAGTATCCAGTCGTTGTCGATAGCGAGGTCGCGCACGGCGCTGGCGCCGACGTTCAGCACGATCTGGCCGTCCTTGACGTAACCCTTGGGCACCCGGGTGTGTTCGTCGACCTGCACGAGGATATGCGGGGTGTAGCCCGAATCCACGCACCATTCGTAGATGGCTCGGATGAGATACGGGCGCGTCGACAGCATGGAGGAGATTACTTCCTCATCGCCTTTTCCGTGGGCGTCATCGCATCATAGAAGGCTGGACGGGAAAACAGCCGTTCGCGGTATTTGAGCACCGGCGCAGCCTGCCTGGGCAACTGGATGTCATAGTGTTCCAGGCGCCACAATAACGGCGCAAGGGAGACGTCGAGCATGGAGAACTCGTCGTTCATCAGAAATTTCTGCTTTTCCAGTATGGGCGAGAGCTGGGTCAGGCTATCGCGAATGGCGATTCGCGAACCCTCCGCCGCCTTCTGGCCGCCATGCTCGATGGCATTCACATGTGTGAACAGGTCGTTCTCGAAGTTATGCAGCACCAGCCGGGCACGGGCGCGCATGACCGGATCCGGCGGCATCAACTGGGGATGCGGAAAACGCTCGTCGATGTATTCGTTGATGATGTTGGCCTCGTACAGGACCAGATCGCGCTCGACCAGCACCGGCACCTTGTTGTTGGGATTGATGATCGCCAGGTCTTCGGGCTTGTTGTGCAGGTCGACATCAATGACCTCGAAGTCCATGCCTTTTTCATAAAGCACAATGCGACAGCGATGGCTGTATGGACAGATTGTCCCGGAATAAAGCCTCATCATGATGCGTAGGGTTCCTGTTTAAATGGATGCTTCACAAAGTCGATAGCCGGACGCGAGTCTGGCTTGAGAAATCCGGCGGCGCCCCCTCACCCCGCCCTCTCCCGCGCGGGGAGAGGGGGACAAAGAGCCGCTACGCGGCGCCAGGCTTAATGTATGTCTTTCCAGAATTCCTTTTTAAGATAATAGGCCACGATGAAAAAGATGCCCAGAAATGCCAGCACCAGCAGGCCGGTGGAAAGCCTTTTCTGCTTGACCGGCTCGCCCATCCAGGTCAGATAGTTCACCAGGTCGCCCACCATTGAATCGTATTCGGCCAGCGAAACGCTACCCGGCTTGACCAGTTCGAATCGGTCAAACACGTGGTGTTCGTTGCCGTCGTGATCGACCGCCTTCTTGAAATGGGCAACCTGCTCGCCCTGAAGCGAGGCCATCACGTGTGGCATGCCGACCTTGTCGAAGGCGGTGTTGTTCCAGCCGGTGGGACGGGAGTCGTCACGGTAAAAACTGCGCAGGTAAGTGTAGAGCCAATCCGGGCCGCGCGAACGAGCGATCACGGAAAGGTCGGGTGGCGCCGCGCCAAACCAGACCTTGGCATCGGCATACTTCATCGCCACGGTCATGGTATCGCCAGGTTTCTCGGTGGTGAACAGCAGGTTGCTCTTGATCTGCTCTTCCGTGAGTCCGATGTCCTGCAGGCGCGAATAACGCATGTAGCTGGCAGAATGGCAATTGAGGCAGTAATTGACAAACATCTTCGCGCCGCGCTGCAGCGATGCATTGTCCGACAGATTGACCGGCGCCTTGTCGAGGCGAACGCTGGGGCCGGATGCGCTCGCGGCCAGAGGAAAGAAAGCCAGGACAGCCAGGAGTTGTTTGATGGTTTTCATCAGCCAGTCACCCTTTCCGGTTCGGGTTTGGTTTTATCGATCCTGGTGTACCAGGGCATCAAGAAGAAGAACGCGAAATACACCACAGAGAGGCCGCGGGCGATCCACGTATACAGCGGCGTGGCCGGCAGAATGCCCAGCCAGCCCAGGCCGATGAAGGCGACGACAAACGCCGCCAGGAAAGATTTATAGATCGCCCCGCGATAACGGATCGACTTGACCGGGCTCTTGTCCAGCCAGGGCAGTGCGAAAAAGATCACCACCGCCACACCCATCAACAGCACGCCGGGGAACTGCGAGCCGAACATGGGCGGTACCGCGCGCAGAATGGCGTAATACGGCGTGAAGTACCAGACCGGCGCGATGTGCTCGGGCGTCTTCAGCGGATCGGCGGGAATGAAGTTGTTGGCTTCAAGGAAATAGCCGCCCATCTCCGGAGCAAAGAACACCACGGCGGAGAAGACCATCAGGAACACCACCACGCCCAGGATATCCTTCACCGTGTAGTAGGGGTGGAAGGGAATGCCATCCAGCGGGATGTGGGTGACCGGGTCTTTCTTTTTCTTGATTTCAACGCCATCGGGGTTGTTGGAGCCGACTTCGTGCAAGGCCACCAGATGCGCCACCACCAGGCCCAGCAGCACCAGCGGCACGGCAATCACATGGAAGGAAAAGAAGCGGTTGAGTGTGGCGTCGCCGACCACATAGTCGCCGCGTATCCACAAGGACAGGTCTTCGCCGATGAAGGGCACGGCGGCAAACAGGTTGATGATGACCTGAGCGCCCCAGTAGGACATCTGCCCCCACGGCAGAAGATAGCCCATGAACGCCTCTGCCATCAGCGCCAGATAGATGATGACACCGAAAATCCAGATCAGCTCGCGCGGCTTGCGATAGGAGCCGTACATCAGACCGCGGAACATGTGCAGATACACCACCACGAAGAAGGCCGAGGCACCGGTGGAGTGCAGGTAGCGGATCAGCCAGCCCCAGTCCACATCGCGCATGATGTATTCGACTGACGCGAAGGCTACCGGCACGCCGGCGGCGTTCAACGATCCATCGGTTTTGTAATGCATGACCAGGAAAATGCCGGTCACGATCTGCAGCACCAGCACCAGCAATGCCAGCGAGCCGAAGAAATACCAGAAGTTGAAGTTTTTGGGTGCGTAGTACTCGGACAGGTGCGCCCTCCATGTCGCGGTCAGCGGGAAACGGTCATCCACCCAGCCAAGGAGTTTTTGCAAGGCATTCATTTATCAGGCTCCTACGCTATCAACGCTGCTGTCGATGCCGACAAGCAGCAGGCTTTAGCTGACATATTTGTGCGGGGGAACTTCCAGATTGACCGGGGCCGGCACGCCGCTGTAGACGCGTGCAGCCAGATCGAAGCGGGAACCATGACACGGGCAGAAGAAGCCGCCATGCCACTCCGCGCCCCCCAGGTCGGCGGCGCCAATGTCCTTGCGATAAGTCGGCGAGCAGCCCAGATGCGTGCAGATGCCCACCGCCACCAGGAATTCGGGCTTGATAGAGCGGGTCTTGTTCTTGCAGTATTCGGGTTGTTGCGGCACTTCAGAGAGAGGATCTGCCAACTGGTTGTCGTGCTTGCCGAGCAGGTCCAGCATTTCCTTGGTACGATGCACCACCCAGACCGGTTTGCCGCGCCATTCGACCGCCAGCATGGCGCCCGGCTCGATCTTGCTGATATCTACTTCCACCGGCGCACCGGCCGCCTTGGCCCTTGCGCTGGGCAGCATGCTGGCAATAAATGGCCATGCCACCGCAACCCCTCCGGCCGCACCCGTCGCGGCGGTTGCCGCAACCAGAAACTTCCGTCTTCCCCTATCCAATTCTTGTTGGCTCATCACTCCGACCCGTTTGATCAGGATTAAAAGCTTGTGATTTTACCCAATATGGCCAGTGCTTCGGAAGACGTTGATTTCAAAATGCCACTAAAAAGGATTTATCGAACGCGTATAATTCTGAATAACTTAACCGGTTGTTTATAAAAACTTATGCGTAAATATTGGCTGCTTTTCGCACAGGCCGTGACCATCGCTCTGGGCGTGCTGGTTGTCGTGTCTCTGATCCGGCCAGACCTGTTGCGCTGGCAACGCGCCCAACCTTCCGAGAAGCTGACCATCCAGCAGGTCAACGGCAATACGCCAGCCGGGACAAACAACTCATTCGCTGAAGCCGCAAAACACGCCATCCCCGCGGTAGTCAACATTTTCACCCAAAAGCAGGTACGCGGCCCGCGCAACCCTTTTACCGACGATCCGGTGTTCCGCCACTTTTTTGGCGACCGCTTCGACCCGCGTCCGCGCGAGGTCTCCAACCTCGGCTCCGGCGTCATCGCCAGCAGCAACGGCTACATCCTCACCAATCATCACGTCGTAGAAGGTGCCGAGGAAATCCAGGTGGCGCTGGCCGATGGCCGCACCGTACCGGCCCAGGTGGTGGGCGCCGATCCGGAAACCGACCTCGCCGTGCTCAAGATCAATGCAGACAAACTGCCGGCCATCACCTTCGGGCAATCCGACAGCCTGCGCGTGGGTGACTGGGTGCTGGCTATCGGTAATCCCTTCGGCGTGGGCCAGACCGTCACGCTGGGGATTGTCAGCGCGCTGGGCCGCACCCATCTGGGCATCAATACCTTCGAGAACTTCATCCAGACAGACGCTGCCATCAATCCCGGTAACTCCGGCGGCGCGCTAGTGGATGCGGCCGGCAATCTCGTCGGCATCAACAGCGCCATTTATTCACGTACCGGCGGCTCGCAAGGTATCGGTTTCGCCATTCCCGTCAGCTTGGCGAAACAAGTGATGGAACAGATCATCCGCGATGGCAGCGTGACACGCGGCTGGGTCGGCATCGAGGTGCAGGATCTTTCGCCTGAACTGGCCGAATCATTCGAACTGAGCGGCACCAGTGGCGCCCTGATCGCAGGCGTGCTCAAGGGCGGCCCCGCCGACCGTGCCGGCGTGAAGCCGGGTGATGTGCTGATGAAAGTCAACGGTAATCAGGTCGTTGACTCATCTTCCCTACTCAACCTGATCGCGGCGCTCAAGCCCGGTGAACAGGCGATGCTGACCGTGGCGCGCAAGAGACAGGTCATGGAGTTCAGTGTCAAGGTGGAAAAGCGACCCCCGCAACCCAGGCAGACTGAAGACGTCAATTGATACCTTGTTGATACACCCTGATATGCGTTGCAAACGCAAACGGGTCGTGGGACATGGCCATTGACTGCCATGACAAGGCCTGACGCGCCATGGTATTCAACCCGGCATCGTCCAACCTGAGACTGGCCGCTATGAGCATCGCCGAAGGCGAAGGCGTTGCGCCATCGGGCAGTATGGCCTCGGGCCGGATCGTCTTCAACAGCGGGTTTGCCTCACGCCGCCAGCCCCTGCTGGAAAAAAACCGGTTCCATGCCTGGTGTGCCAGCCTTGAAGCCAGTTGTTTGGCCATATTGTCTTTCGCTGCCTCTGCATAATCCAGCAAACCGGCCACGATATAGGCATAGTCTTCCAGTTCTGCGCCTTCGATTTGCCTGCCTCGGGCAACCGCCTTGAACAATCCGTCGTTACGCACCAGCCGGGTCGAAATGAAGCGCGCCAGACGGGCGGCGTGTCCTGCAT
>JACAED010000033.1 GCA_013389025.1 Hydrogenophilaceae bacterium | reverse complement strand
CACTGCCGAACCATGCCCATGTAGCGGTTGTTGAGATTGACGATTTTCACCGGCAGGCGGTATTGCTTGCAGGTAGAGAGTTCCTGGATGCACATCTGGATACTGGACTCGCCCGTGACGCAGGCCACCTGGGCATCAGGGTGCGCGAGCTGCACGCCCATGGCATAAGGCAGGCCCACCCCCATGGTGCCCAGCCCACCGGAATTGATCCAGCGGCGCGGCTTGTCGAACTTGTAGAACTGGGCGGCCCACATCTGGTGCTGCCCGACATCTGAGGTCACGAAGGCATTGCCCTTGGTTACTTCCCATAGTTTTTCCACGACAAACTGTGGCTTGATGATCTCTGACTCACGGTTGTATTTCAGGCAATTTCGCGAACGCCACAACTCGATCTGCGTCCACCAGGTATTGAGCGCGGATTCGTCCGGTTTCTCCTTGCTGGCTTTCAGCAATTTGAGCAGCTCGTCCAGCACCTGCCTGACGTCACCGACGATGGGCACATCGACCTTGACGCGTTTGGAGATCGAGGAGGGGTCGACGTCGATGTGAATGATGCGACGCTGCTCGCGCGCGAAATGCGCCGGGTTGCCGATGACGCGGTCATCAAAGCGTGCGCCAACTGCCAGCAGCACATCGCAATGCTGCATGGCCATGTTGGCCTCGTAGGTGCCATGCATGCCAAGCATGCCGAGGAACTGGCGATCCGTCGCCGGATAGCCACCCAACCCCATTAGCGTATTGGTGACAGGATAGTGCAGGAGTTTCGCGAGATCTACCACCTGATCGGAAGCATTTCCCAGAACGACTCCACCGCCCGTGTAGATCATGGGACGTTTGGCGTCCAGCAGCATTTGAGCCGCTTTCTTGACCTGCCCCGCATGTCCTTTCAGAACGGGGTTGTATGACCGCATTGTTACCGTATCCGGATAGGCGAATTCCGTTTTATGAGCCGTAACGTCTTTCGGTATATCGACCAGTACGGGTCCGGGCCGGCCAGATGCTGCGATATGGAAGGCTTTTTTAATCGTGACAGCAAGATCCCTGACGTCCTTGACCAGAAAATTGTGCTTGACGCAAGGACGCGTGACACCGACTGCATCCACTTCCTGGAATGCATCGAGCCCGATCGCCGGCGTGGGAACCTGACCGGAAATGATTACTACCGGGATGGAGTCCATGTAGGCTGTCGCGATGCCCGTCACGGCATTCGTCACGCCAGGACCGGATGTCACAAGCGCGACCCCGGTTTTTCCCGAGGCGCGCGAAAAAGCATCAGCCGCATGCACTGCAGCCTGTTCATGCCGAACCAGCACATGCTTGAATTTGTTCTGCTTGAAGATTTCGTCGTAAATATTGAGCACTGCCCCGCCCGGATAGCCAAACACGAAGTCGACTCCTTCTTCGGCAAGACAACGAACGACGATCTCGGCGCCGGTCAATTCCATAAAAAAACGCCTAAAAACAAAGTTTTCCGTAAACGTTGAAGGTTAACGTTTTAACCCATCGTGGTCAAGGAAGACCATGAAAAGCCGGCCCCGGAAGGCCGGCTTCGAGGTACTCCGGGGTAAACGCCGGGTTAAAGAATGTTTTTAATTGTGTGCGGCTTCGGTCAGGGCGGCCATGATTTCATTCATCGAGCCCTGATCGTTTTGAACCATGCAAACAAGATTTGCCACGGAACAAACAGATATCTGTGCACCATGAACGATCCAGCCCTGCGAAGGCGCCCAGCCGCGCATTTGCGAAAACAGGGAAAGCAGATCGGTATTTCCCGACACCATGCGTCGATACCATTGGGCAAACTTGGCAAGTCGCGTCATCATGTCTTCAGGCAGCATGCCTGCCGCATCAATGATGCTGCCGTCATCCTGAAATCGGCATACCGCCACGACACCATCAAGAACCAGTAGTCTTTTAAGAGGCATTTTCTTTCCTGGTCTATGCTGAGCAGGCCTTGACAGCATCAAACGATGCTTCGTAATTGACATCACGGTTCTTGAGAATGATCCCGCAACGGTCACCCACCACGATTGACCACTCCAGGCCAACCATGGAGAACCCCTGCAGGGGTTCAAAGCCCTTCTGACCGGTCAGTGATTCCCAGCCTCGTGCCTCCAGCGTTGCCACCGCAATGTTCGCAACACAGGAATGGGCCAGCAGGTCAAGGATCTGTGGCGTGATCTCTGTTCCTTCACGAATTCGATGGTCGGTTATGTCCCCCTTGTCCGTGTAGGTAAAGGCTGCCAGTGCACCTTGCAGGTCCATCATTTGATCCAATGTCATGTTTGTCCTCCTCCCTTATATCCATTCAGGCCCATCCTCTGCTGACCAGCTTCACCATGACGACCTGATCAGTACAAGGCCTCCTTCACGTCCCCGCCGATTTTTGCGTAAAGATTCACCAGCAAGTCATCACCGATATCGCCAACCTTGGCACGCATGATGGTCATCACATCGTTCAGAAGCTCCGGACGATTTTCGATGAAGGCAAAATAATTTCCAACATTGCACACGGATGCCTGCGCTCCGCGCACTATCCACCCCTGCATGGGTTTGCAACCGCAGCTCGTGGCGAAGGAATCGAAAATTTCCGATTGCATATTGACGCTCATGGTATTCGAGCGGCAGAGAATTGACGCCATCCGTGCGTATTCGGCAGTCAAGGCCCCTTCAAACGAAAAGCGATCCCCGCGGTAGGCAAATTCGCCGGCAGCTATTACGCCGGGTATGGCCATGAGCTGTTTTACGATATGCATCTCACCTCCTCCTTGTATCTTATTATCTTGCCCTGGGTGCGGCCAGATGCCGCACTTTACTGCGAATATAGAACTTACCTGCAATAAAACGCAACCATGCAGCCAAAAATTCCCGGCATCAGGCGACGCCTGGCCTCACTAATATATGAGCTTTTGCTAATTTTCGCACTGCTGATGGTGGCTAGCCCGGATATTTCATCAATGAGAGGTCGGCACAACCTTTAGACCCGCATAAAATCAGCTTGCGAGAAGATTTTGCGAGGAGTTGTGCCGATGCCAAAGTGTACCGCT
>JACAED010000103.1 GCA_013389025.1 Hydrogenophilaceae bacterium | reverse complement strand
GGCACCAACAACTACGACGGCAACACCACGCTGTGCATGGCATCCGCCGTGTCGGGATATAAAAGATCATTCGGTTCCGATGGCCCGCCCGGATGCTACGAGGATTTCGAGCACACCGACTGCCTGATCGCCTGGGGCTCCAACCTGCCCGAACAGCACCCCATCATCTACTGGCGCATGAAGGAGGCGCAGGAGAAGCGCGGCTTTCCATTGATCGTGGTCGATCCGCGCGTGACCATGCTGGCGCAGAACGCCCACATGCACTTGCCGATCACGCCCGGCACCGATGTGGTGCTGATGAACGCGATGATGCACGTGATCTTCAAGGAGAACCTGCACGACCCGCACTACATAGATGCCAATACCACCGGCATCGAGGCCCTGCGCACCGAGGTGGAGAAATATGACCCCGTCACGGCTTCGAAAATCTGCGGCATCGACGAAGACACCATCCGCGTGGTCGCTCGCACCTTCGCCAAGGCACCGGCGGCGATGCAGATCTGGACCATGGGCATCAACCAGAGCACGCATGGCTCGGATGGCGTGGTTGGCATCAATAACCTGGCACTCATCACCGGCAACATCGGCAAGCCCGGCGGGACCTCGCTGTCCATCACGGGGCAATGCAACGCCATGGGCACGCGCGAGTGGTCGTCCTGCTCGGGCCTGCCCAACTACCGCTATCTGGAAATACCAGAACACCGCGATGAAATCGCGAAATTCTGGAACGTCGATCCGGAGTTCTTCCCGAAAAAACGCGGCATGTACCAGACCGACATCTACCAGGCCATGGAGGCCGGGCAGATCAAGGGATTGTGGCTGATCGCGACCAATCCCATGTCCTCGCTGCCCAACACGGCACGGATTCGAAAAGCGATGGAGCAGCTCGAATTCTGCTGCGTGCAGGACTGCTACGAGGACACCGAGAGCGCGCAGTATGCGCACGTCTATCTTCCTGCCGGCACCTGGGCGGAAAAGGACGGCGTGATGACCAACACCGAGCGGCGCATCAACCGCGTGAAGCCCATCGCCCAGCCGCCCGGCGAAGCCAAACCCGACCTGTGGATTTTCAACCGCGTCGCCGAGCGCTTCAACAAGGACGGCCGAGTGAATTTCCCTGAGAAAGCCGCCGACATCTTTCTGGAAATGGGACAAATTTCCAAGGGTCGCCTGCTGGACATTTCCGGGATGGATCACGCGCTCATCGAACAGCATCGCGGCATCCAGTGGCCCTACACCCTCGAACAGAAGGAACGTGGCGAAGCGCCGCCAAAAGGCGGCAAACGGCTCTACACCGAGGACGGCAGCTTCAGCTATCCGGACGGCCGTGCCAGACTGATCCCGCTGCCCTTCATCGACAACAACGAAGTGCCGGACGAACTGTTCCCCATCTGGCTCAACACCGGCCGGCTGATCGAGCACTGGCACGGTCGCACCAAGACCGGAAAAATCGGCAACAACAACAAGTACAGCCCGATTCCCTTCATCGAGATCAATCCCGATCTAGCCGCGGAACTGGACATCCAGCGCGGCGAGTATGTGCGCATGGTGTCGCGCCGCGGCGATGCCGTGGCCATGGCGCAGCCGACGCAGCGCGTGCCGAAGAACATGGTGTTCCTGCCCTTCCATTTTCACGATTGCGCCAACCGGCTGACCCTGGGCCTGCTTGATCCGCATTCGCGCCAGCCGGCCTACAAGCAGTCCGCCATCCGCATCGAAAAAATCGCTGACCAGATGGCGGCGGCGAAGCTGTCGATGGAAATGCGCAAATTCTGACGAGAACAACAACATGTTTCCCATCCGTCCCAACGAACCTGACTACGCACTGCTGAAAGACCCCGTCAGCCAGACGCACAACCGCTACGGCAAACCCATCGAGACCGTGCCGCAGGGCCACGAACTGCGCGGCCAGAGTCTCAACATCAACGGTTGTCGTGAAATCGGCATGAATCCCAACCGCTACAAGCAGCACGGCTTCTTCTTCAATGCCGACAACTGCATCGCCTGCCACGCCTGCGAGGCGGCATGCTCGGAAAAGAACGACAACCCGGCGCACATTGCCTTCAGATCCGTCGGCTTCGTCGAGGGCGGCACCTACCCCAACACCCAGCGCCTCAACATCTCGATGGCCTGCAATCACTGCGACAACCCGGTGTGCCTGAAGGGCTGCCCCACCCGCGCCTACACCAAGTTCGCCGAATACGGCGCGGTGCTGCAGGACCCGGACATTTGCTTCGGCTGCGGCTATTGCACCTGGGTATGCCCCTACAACGCGCCACAGCTCGACCCGGTCAAGGGCCAGGTCAGCAAGTGCAACATGTGCGTGGACCGGCTCGAAGTCGGATTGAAGCCCGCCTGCGTTTCCGCCTGCCTCGGCAAGGCGCTGGATTTCGGCGTGATCGAGAATATCCCGGAAGGCCGCACGCAGGCGAAGACGGAAATCCCTGGCTTTCCGCGCACCGACATCACGCATCCCAACATCCGATTCCAGCAAACGCGCGTGCCGCAGCGCGACATGATGCGGATGGACGGCATGCCGCTGAAGTATCACCGCGACGACACGACAGGCGCGTTCAAACCGGAAGTCGATGCCAAACATGGTTTCAGGCGCGAATGGAATCTCGGCAAGCTGCTGGGCTCGCATGAAAACGCCCACATCGCCTTCACCCTTTCCGCGCAGGCCGTGATGGGCGCATTCCTGCTCATCGTGCTGGGCGCCGTATCCGGTTACGCGCCCATGGCCGGCCTGGTCTCCGGCCCCGCATCGCTTCCGGCACTCGGCATCATGCTGGCATTGATGAGCTTCGGCCTGTTCAAGCTCAATATGCACCTGGGCAAACCGCATCGCTTCTATCGCGGCTTCAACAACCTCCGGCACTCGCCAGTCAGCCGCGAAATCGCCGGCGTGACGCTGTTCTTTGCCGGGCTGGCGGGATTCAGCGCAAGCACCCTCGTCGACACGTTCGGCTGGCTGGTCCTGCCGGACTGGCTGCCCGCGCTGTTCGCCACGCTGGGCCTGCTGGGCGCGGGTTTCGGCGGCTATTACATGTACAGGCTTTATCGCATCCCCGCCCGCCCGTTCTGGGATCACTGGCACACCGGCGCCGCCTTCGCCGGAACGGCGCTCAGCCTGGGATCGCTGCTGCTGGCGCTGGTGGCATTGGTAACTGGTGAGATGACACCAGTTCTGGGCAAACTGCTGGCCGGCATCACCCTGCTTGGTCTGTTCATCGAAGGCATCGGGCTTGTCGCCCATGCCCGCGACCTGAAAACACGCGGTGGCGAGGGAGCGGCCTCTCACTATGAACAAACCACCTCTTACGGCAATGCCTACGGATTGCGTAACACACTCCTGAGTCTGAGCCTTGTTCTTGCGCTGAACATCGGACTGCTGGGCTCGGCGAATCCCATCGTTTTCGGTCTGCTCGCTTTCATGACATTGGCCTCCGCCATCCTGGGCCGGGCATTGTTCTACGTGCTGGTCATTCCCACCACCATGCCCGGCGCGTTCTTTTGGAAGAACAGAAGCTTCGTCGAACACGCGCGCGAGGTTGGACTGGCACACATGCCGCAATTGGGCGTGGCATACGAGCAGCACCACGCATTCAGGGTGGACGAGCTGCTGAAAACCCTGAGCTCATTCTTCACCCGGAAAAAAATGGATGCGGCCCGCCAGTCCGTCCCCAGCCCGGCCGCCCCCCGCAAGCAAGGTGGCTATCCAGGCTGATCCAGCCATGTGCTGATGACTGTCATGTCACACCGGCAGGCCGCGGTGTGGCATGATCGGCCCATGACCACCCACTCCACACCTCCCGGCACCGCGCCCCGGTTTTTTTCCGCAGGCGTGGTTGTCGTCCGCCAGGCAAACAACGGCTGGCGCTTGCTGATATTGCGTGCCTGGGGAAAATGGGATTTCCCGAAAGGCATGGTCGAGCCGGACGAAACGCCGCTGCAGGGGGCGATACGCGAAACGGCTGAAGAAACGTCGATCTCTGATCTCGATTTCCGCTGGGGCGAAATTCATTTCGAGACAGCGCCCTACAACCAGGGCAGCAAGGTCGCGCGCTACTATCTGGCCGAAACGAAACAGGAGCACATCATCCTGCCCATTTCACCCGAACTCGGCCACCCGGAACATGACGAATGGCGCTGGGTGAGTTTCGATGATGCTGAGAGACTGCTGCCACCGAGATTGCAGCCGGTTCTGGCGTGGGTGAAGAAAGCGCTGAGTACGACGTAGCGAGTCGACCGACTTACTCCTGCCCGTAGTGTTTGAACTTTTCCAGCACTTCATCCATTTCCGCATCGCTCAACAGCACCGGCTCGCCCACCAGACTCGCCCGCCAGTATTGCGCGCAGAGTTCTTCCACTTCCACGGCAAGCGACAGCGCCGCATCGAGGCTGGCACCCACCGTGACCAGACCATGATTGCTCATCAGACAGGCGCGGCGATTTTCCAGGGCGATCAACACGGCATCGGACAGTTCTTGCGTACCAAAGGTGGCGTAGCCGGCACAGCGGATGTCCTTGCCGCCGGCGGCGGCAACCATGTAATGGAAGGCGGGAATGCCGCGACGCAGGCAGGACAGGCTGACGGCATACGAGGAATGCGCGTGGACCACTGCATTGGCTTCCGGCCGCGCCTGATAAAGATCACGATGGATGCGCCATTCACTGGAAGGCTTTAGGCTGCCGCTGGCCTGACCTTCCATGTCCACGAACACCATCTGCTCGGGCTCCAGCGTATCGTTGGGCAGGCCGCTGGGCGTGATGAGAAAACCTTCTCCATACCTGACGCTGACATTGCCGGTAGAGCCCTTGTTGAGACCGTGCGTGACGGTTTGCCGGGTGGTTGCGGTCAGCGCGGCGCGAAGATCGGATTCATTCATGGCGTCCCCCTCATGCGGTCCGGCGTGAACTTGTACCGGCTTCCGGATAAAGCCTTGACAGGCCTTCGCGCGTGGCCGGGCACACCCCCCGTTCTGTGATGATGCCGGTAACCAGCCGCGCGGGCGTGACATCGAAGGCGGGATTGGCGGCATCGCTTTGCGAAGGCGTCAGCCGCACGCTCGTTACGCTGCCATTTTCCATCTGGCCCTGGATATGGGTGACCTCGTCGGCGGCGCGCTCCTCGATCGGAATGCCGGAACCGTCATTCAATCGCCAATCGATGGTGGGTCCGGGTACGGCTGCGTAGAAAGGCACGCCGTTGTCCCTTGCAGCCAGCGCCTTGAGATAGGTGCCGATTTTGTTGGCGATGTCGCCGTTGGCCGCTGCGCGATCCGCGCCAACGATAACAAGGTCGACCAGGCCGTGCTGCATGATGTGCCCTGCCGCGTTGTCGGCGATGACCGTGTGCGGCACGCCATGCTGCGCCAGTTCCCATGCGGTGAGCGCCGCGCCCTGGTTGCGCGGCCGCGTCTCGCTGACCCACACATGCACCGGAATGCCCGCATCGAAGGCCGTGTAGACTGGGGCCAGCGCGGTGCCCCAGTCCACCGTGGCCAACCAGCCGGCATTGCAGTGGGTCATGACGTTGACGGTGCGGGAAGTCTTTTCGTAAACCTGTTTGATGAGTCCGGCGCCGTGGCGGCCGATGGACTGGTTGAGCATCACGTCCTCATCACAGACTGCCGCCGCCTCGGACCAGGCCACTTCACAGCGTTGCGCGGCTGGAAGCGGGGTAAGTCGATTCTGCATGCGCTCCAGCGCCCAGCGCAAATTGACTGCTGTGGGCCGGGTGGCCATCAAGCGTTCACAGGCCAGTTCCAGCCGGCCTTCGGAAGAATCTTCCGACAGCGCCAGCGCGACGCCGTAAGCCGCCGTGGCGCCGATCAGCGGCGCGCCCCGCACGCGCATGACGGAGATGGCTTCGGCGGCGTCTTCCAGACTGCGCAGCGTGCGGAATTCCAGACGATGCGGCAGCAGGGTCTGGTCGATGATTTCGACGCCGTAGTTGTCAGGCAGCGGGCGAATCGTTCTGGTAGACGTGCCGTTGATGTTCATGTCAGAAAAAGGATGGCCGGGATACGTGAATGTTGCGAGCCGGCATATGCCAAATATACGCGAGCATATCGCCAAAACGATCGCGATTGACAGATTGTCAGGCAGCTTCACTGCAAGCTTTGCCGATTGAACAATCACTTCCAGCAAGGGCAGGGCTGGCAGATCGGTCTTGCAGGCTCGACAAAGAGAATCAAGAAATGGTGAAAGCTCATCACCGCTGTCAGACTTTTGCCGAATCGGACACCCAATGCTGCATAGCCTATTGATTTAAAAGCGCTATCAACTGGCACATGACTTGCGGTACATCAAGCAAAGTGACAACGAGCGCAATGCGCTAGAGGAAAACAATGGAAAAGCTGACCTACCTGACACTGCGTCAAATTGAGCGAGGCGCCACCTCACCCGAATTCAGCCATCTGGAGCAGAAATTTCCGCGCATTGCCATGAAGCTGGTCGAGGTCTGGCAAAGCGATGCCTGTCGCGATTATCTGCATTCACTGCTAATGGACGATCGTGGCGATCGACAGGGCTTTCCGGCCGAGGTCATGGACGAACTGCTCATGCTTGACAACATTCACTGGAGCAATGACCCGAACGCGACGGCACAGGGGCTCACCGGCGGCTATGATTTCAGGTTCAGCAAGCCATCCACGCCTGTTGCCATGCCCCAGGTTCATGAGCATTCTCACAACTGGTTCAAACGCCTGTTTGCCTGATATCCGGCTGCAATTGACAGCCCTGACGGAAATCAACCCATTCCCCATTTCCTGAAAAGCCTGTGCGCTGTCACAGGCTTTCCCGGAGCGCGTGCCGGGAGTCTATACCCATTGGACAAGCATGTGATTGACCTGCCAGTCGTGGTCTATAAAGGAAATCCGTTGATCAATTGAGGAGCACGAAATGGAAACCCAATCTCATGGTGGTGCCGTGCATGATTTCAACATGGCCAATTACACAAACACCGACCCGCTGCCGCGCGATCAGACGCCAAGTTTCAGATTGCACGAGCCAACCCAGATGCTGAGTTACATCGATCCGATCACGGGGCGTGAGATAGAAGACCTTTCCGGCCACCCCTACATTGTCGATGGCAACATCACGATGTACTTCGAGTCCGAGGAAACCCGGCAGGCTTATCTGGACACCCCCATCGATCATCCTTTCCATCTGGTCGACAACCCGACGGATGAAGGCTACGACGAGGGCTGACCGGAGATAACCGTCCGCTCAGCCGCCGCGTGCCTCCTTCCCGGCCAGCATGCGCAGCCCCTCCAGGGCGTGGTTGAGCGTGTCGTGATGACTCTCGCGCGGGAACACGACATAAGCCGGCAGCTTGAACTCGGGGCTGCCTGGCACACGCAGCAACCTGCCGCTGTCCAGATGCTCGCGCACCAGCCGCTCGGGGAAATAACCCGACCCCCCAAAGGCCAGGACGTGATGCATGGCAAGCCAGCCGATGTTGGCCGTCATCGCAGGCGGAGCGAGGCTGGAGAAATGTTCGCTAAAACGTGCATGGAACTCGGGGCCCCAGTCCACATGCAGGTAGCCTTCACCTGTCAAGGCGCCTTCGCGCGGGGTGCTCACCAGCAACAGGTTTTCGTCGAACAGGTGTTCGATCACCAGCCCGGGTCGCGTCACTGGCGTATACATGGCGCCGATGTCCACCGTACCCTCGATGAGGCCCTGCATGATGTCAGCCTCGAACCCGATTTCCAGCCGCAGCGACACATCGGGCGCGGCCTTGCGCATCCAGTTCACCCATTTGGGCAAAAAGCCCTCCCAGATGCCGATTCGCGCTGACAGCGTCAGCACGTCGTAATAACCCTGCGGCAATCCGACGTCGTGCCGTGCCTGCTCAAGCGTCCGCACGAGGTTTTTGGCGTGCACAAGAAAGCGTTTGCCGGCAGGGGTGAGCTCGGCGCCATTGCGGCCGCGCTGGAACAGCCGTGCCCCAAGCTGGTTTTCCAGATTCTGGATTCTGGCGCTGACGGTGGACTGGGTGACGTGCAGCCGGCCGGCAGCGGCAACGAAATTGCCCGTCGCGGCCACGGCAAGAAAAGTGCGGGCAAACTCGATGTCCATTCAGCCAGGATTTAATATCGACTTATTCGATATTAAATAACGATAAATATCGTTTTCCAAATACACCTTGCGTCAATAGAATCGAATCGTCCCCCCGACAAGGAGATTTTTATGAACGCCCCCACCCATCCCGCCGACCTCATGCCCGAACGCGACGACGAAGGCTATCTGATCGAACCCGCCGACTGGAACGAGGATGTCGCACGCGCCCTGGCGCTGGAGGAAAACATCCAGCTCAGTGACATCCACTGGGGCGTCATCCGTTTCATGCGCGAATACCACGATGAACACCAGGTCGCGGCCGATGCACGCTTCGTCATCAAGCACCTTGAAACCACCCTGGGTAAGGAGGCACGCAAAAAGCTGTTCGAGCTGTTTCCCTACGGCTACGTCAAGCAAGCCTGCAAGATTGCCGGCATGAAGCGGCCGCGCGCGTGGAGCACAGGCTGACGCGCAGGTCTCCAGAAAACCTCAGGCCAGCGCGGTATCGAGGAACATCATCACCGCAAACCCGCCCATAAGGCCGAGGGTGGCAGGTGTCTGGTGGCCGTTGCAGTGGGTTTCCGGGTTCACAAGGATTGGCAAAAACTCAGTCCGGCTGCCATTCATCCTCTCCGGACAATCCTTCCAGCGCTAGGCCGAAATGACTCAGCACCTCACACATCGCCTTCAGCCAGTTGTTCATGTGTACCTCCTTTCCAGTTTAAAACATGCCCCATGCGGGACATGTTCCAGCGTACTGACAAAATCCAGGCTGCTTTTCCCTTTCTTCTTGTGGGAGAGGAGCAGGGTGAGGGGTGATCGAGTCAAGACCATGCGATAAACCTTGCACCAGCTCACACTCTCCCCTGCCCTCCCCCATCAAGGGGGAGGGGGTTGTCAACGCCTTGTAGCCAGATCGAAGCGGTCGAGCATCATCACCTTGTTCCACGCGGCGGCAAAATCCTCGACGAACTTCGCCTGCCCGTCGTTCTGGCCGTACACCTCAGCGATGGCGCGCAACTGCGAGTTGGAACCGAACACCAGATCGGCGCGGGTGGCGGTCCACTTGACCTTGCCGGTCTTGCGCTCGCGCAGCTCGAAGAGGCTCTTGTCGGCGTTGACCGGCTTCCACTCGTTGCCCATGTCCAGCAAATTGATGAAGAAGTCGTTTGTCAGCACGCCCGGCCGGTCGGTGAACATGCCATGCTTCGCTCCGCCGTAGTTGGCGCCCAAGACGCGCAAGCCACCAACCAGCACCGTCATCTCAGGTGCGGTAAGCGTGAGCAGTTGCGCCTTGTCCACCAGGAAGTGCTCATCCGTGATTTCCGGAAACTTGCTGCTGCGGTAGTTGCGAAAGCCGTCGGCGATAGGTTCGAGCGGTGCGAATGAGGCGACATCGGTCTGCTCGGGCAGGGCATCCATGCGGCCCGGCGTGAAGGGTACCGTGATGTTGCTGCCGGCTTTCTTCGCCGCCTCCTCGACCGCCGCGCAGCCCGCCAGCACGATGAGGTCAGCCAGCGAAATCTGCTTGCCACCCGCCGCCTCGGCATTGAACGCCTTGCGGATGCCTTCCAGCACATCGAGCACGCGGGCCAGTTGCGCCGGTTCATTCACTTCCCAGTCCTTCATCGGCGCGAGGCGGATGCGCGCGCCGTTGGCGCCGCCGCGCTTGTCGGACCCGCGAAAACTCGCCGCGGACGACCACGCGGTGCACACGAGTTCCGAAGTCGTGAGGCCCGAAGCCCGCACCCGGGCCTTGAGCGTGGCGATGTCCTGTTCATCCACCAGCGGGTGATCGACAGCGGGGATGGGGTCCTGCCAGATCAGGACTTCCTGGGGTACTTCGGGACCGAGGTAGCGGGAGCGGGGACCCATGTCGCGGTGGGTGAGCTTGAACCACGCCCGGGCGAAGGCGTCGGCGAAGAGTTCCGGGT
>JACAED010000045.1 GCA_013389025.1 Hydrogenophilaceae bacterium | reverse complement strand
ATGACGGTATTCGAACGTAATCAGCGCCAAAAGCCGGTTATCATAGTAGCGCGCGGATTCCCGCGCGTTTTTTTGTGTCCAATGGATTTCATACTCATACTCAAAGCCCTGATCATGGGCGTGGTGGAGGGCCTGACCGAGTTTCTGCCCATTTCCAGCACCGGCCACCTGATTCTGGCGGGCGACCTGCTCGGTTTCAACAACGACAAGGGCAAGGTGTTTCAAATCGCCATCCAGCTTGGGGCGATCCTGGCTGTGGTGTGGGATTATCGGGTGCGCTTTTCGGCCGTGGCGAAAGGACTGGGCAGCGATCCCGTGGCCAACCGGTTTGTGTTGAACCTGTTTCTGGCGTTTTTGCCTTTGGCTATCCTTGGCCTCTTGTTCGGCCAGCAGATCAAGGCTACGCTGTTTTCACCCATACCCGTTGCGCTGGCTTTCATCATTGGCGGCTTTATCATTCTATGGGCGGAGAAGGTCCCTCACAGCAAGCATATTGATGAAGTGGACAAGATGAACTGGAAAGATGCGCTGGTGATGGGTTTTATCCAGGCATTTGCCCTGATTCCCGGCACCTCGCGTTCGGGCGCCACGATTATCGGCGGCTTGCTGTACGGCCTGTCGCGCAAGGCGGCGACGGAGTTTTCTTTCTTCCTGGCCGTGCCGACCCTGGGCATTGCCTCTCTCTATGAGCTATACCAGCACGGGCATTTGTTCACGCGCGATGACATCGGCATGTTCGCGGCGGGATTTTTTGCTTCCTTCGTCAGCGCGGCGATCGCGGTGCGCGCCCTGATCCGCTTTATTTCGCGGCACGACTTTACCGTGTTTGCCTGGTACCGGATCGTGTTCGGCCTGATCGTCCTGGCGACCGCCTACACAGGGATGGTGGACTGGACGAGGCCCTGATTGCAGACCTGGACAAGTCCATAATTCCCGATACGATTATTCAAAGGCGGTTGGCGCGGTTTCGAGTCTGATTTGAAGGAGTGCCGCCTGCGCTCGGGCGGCTTTTTCCATGATCAGGTCCTGCTCGCTCTTGCGGCCGTCTTCAAAAGCCTTTGGTTGCCGGGAAATTTCGGATTTGGCCTGAGCGAGCGCGGCCCGTGCGCGCGCCATGCGCTCTTCCCGACTCAATTCTTCCGAAGATAAAAGTGCCTGATGTGCAGCCAGTTCATTGACCTGAGCGACTTCGAGCTCCTTCTGGCGTGTCAGTTCTTCCTGTTCGGCCCTGGCCCTGGCTTCCCTCTTCGATTTTTCCTGGGCCAGTTCAAGTGCCTTGCGTTCCCTGGCATTCTTCAAAGCCGAGAGCCTGGCTGCATCCTCTTCTGCTTTTTGGCGCTCGCGCTGGGCTTCCTTCAGTCGATCGAATTCCTGCCTTTTCTGCAAGCGCAAGCGTTCCTCGCGAGCCCTTTTCAATTCGGCCTTGAACTGTTCGCCGGACTGTAGAACCCGCTCGGCAGCTGCTTCCATGTCTTGCAGGGTTTTCTCGCTGTTTCCTTCGGCACACGCGCTGGTAATGTACAGGCAAAGGGTCATCACCATCAGGGATTGAAGAAGTTTCATGCCTGTCTCCCTGCGGGTTCAATGAACAAGCCCGGTGTGGCTCAGGGCACGATCACCCAGCAGGCTGCCGATATGGCCAAGCAGCACGGCTTCCTGGAAGGGTTTGCCAAGATAGACGTCGACCCCGATCTCCATGGCATGGTTACGGTGCTTGTCGGCTGTGCGGCTCGTGATCATGATGATGGGCACATGCTTCAGATTGGCGTCGTTGCGCATCACACGAGCAAGTTCAAAGCCGTCCATGCGCGGCATTTCAACATCGAGCAGGACAATGTCCGGAATCAGATCCTGCATTTTTTCCAGTGCATCGACCCCATCCTTGGCGCTTTCGACGCGGTAGCCTTCGCGTGCCATCAGCCGGGAACTGATCTTTCGCACGGTCAGCGAATCGTCCACCACCATCACGAGCGGCGCCTGCGGGGATTCCTCGACGGGTTCGGCGCTGGCCTGGAACGATGCCGTTGCTTCCGCCGGCGCGCTGAGCGCACGAACTGCTAGCGGCACCGGGTTCAGGATGAGGATGATCCTGCCATCGCCGCGTACCGTGGCACCGGCGATGCCGGTGATGCGGGCGACCTGAGGACCGGTATTCTTGACGACGATTTCACGTGTGCCTTCGACCACATCCACCAGCACTGCGGCATAGGACTGGCCGCTTTTCATCAGCACGACCGTGTTGAAACGCTGCACTTCGTGGACGGCATCCATCTGGCCGATCAGGTGTGGCAGGTAGAACAGGGGATAGCGGTTGCCTCGCCACTCGATGGCGCGCGCATGCATGGCCGCGGCGAGATGATCTGGCTTGAGTTCCTGGACCTGTTCGACCGTTGTGGCCGGCAGGGCGTATGCCTGCCTGTTGGCATTGACGATGACCGCCTGCGTAACGGCGAGCGTAAGCGGCAAATAGATGCTGAAGGTGACACCCTTGCCCGTTTCCGTGGCTATTTCGATTCGTCCGCCCAGGCTGGTGATTTCGTTCTTGACGACATCCATGCCCACGCCGCGACCGGAGACTTCGGTGACCTGCTCGGCGGTCGAGAAGCCGGGTATGAAAATCATCTGTGCAAGCTGGCTCTCCGATGGCTCGACCCCATCGCTCAGCAAGTTCATTGCACGCGCTTTCTCGCGTATGCGTTGCAGGTTGAGTCCCGATCCGTCATCCGTGATGGACAACACCATTTCATTGCCTTCCTGCCGGGCGTCGATGCGGATCTCGCCGAACTCCGGCTTGCCTGCAGCCGCGCGAACTTCGGGCATTTCCAGGCCATGTGCGACGGCGTTACGCAACAGATGCTCGATGGGCGCAACGACTTTTTCCAGCACCCCGCGGTCGATTTCAAGCTCGCCATTGCGTATTTCCAGCTGGGCACGCTTGTTGAGATCGCGTCCGGCCTGGCGCACCACGCGATACAGCCTTTCGGCAATGCTGTGGAACGGCACCATGCGGACACGCAGCAGGCTCTGCTGAAGTTCGCGATTCATGCGTGCCTGCTGGAGAAGCGCTGCATCGGCTTCGCCCAGTTGTATTGTCAGGTTCTGCTGCACGGTGGCAATGTCATGCACGCTTTCCGCCAGGAAGCGCGTGATTTCCTGGAATCGCGAGAAGCGGTCAAATTCCAGCGGATCGAAATCGCTCTTGCCGCCATGGCTGTGGAGCGTCGCCTGCATCTGCGATTCGGCCTGGATCTCGATCTCGCGCATGTGATCCTTCAAGCGGCGAAGCGCATCCGACAATTCGGTCACTTGCCGCTTGAGTGCAAACATTTCGCTTTCGACACGCGAGCGTGCAATGGCCACTTCGCCGGCCTCGTTGACCATGCGATCGATCCAGTCAGAGCGCACGCGCAGCACTGTTCCTTCCGTCTGTGCCGGCTGTGAAACCGCGGAAGGCGTGAAGACCGGCTGGGCGGTGATGGCTTCGCTGGCGGTAGATCCAGCCTCCTCAGGGGGCAGGACCACGCCGATTTCGGTTGCCTCGGTGTCGGTCTGGGCCGTTTCGGGCGCTGCCAGACCCTGTCTGAGCCGATCGACATCATTGGCCATGCGGTCGAACTGTTCTTCCAGTTTTTCGAACACGCTGGCATCGGCGATCAGACCGCCTTCCAGAACGGCGATGACGCGCGATTCCATGATGTGGGTCAGTTCGCCCAGACGCATGGCACCGGCCATGCGTGCAGAACCCTTGATCGTATGCAGGGCACGGCGCAGTTCTGCGGGAAGGTCGGTATTGTCCGGCTGCGATTTCCAGAGGCGGAGATTGTCCGCGGCCTGCGGCACCAGGCTTTCCGCTTCTTCCAGGAATATCGGCAACAGCTCGGCATCGACTTCGTCACGGACCTGACGCTGTTCGAAAACAGGGGTATGAGCCTGTCTCCTGGCCTGGGCGACCAGATCTTCAAGTCGCGTTTCTTCCGCCGGCCCTTCCGCATTGGCCTGTGCAACCTCTTCCACGGCTGCTGTGGGTCCGGAGGCATCGTTGTCTGCCGTTGCCTGCGGTTCTCCGGATAGACCGTCGGCCTGATCCTCGGATGAATCGGTGACGGGTGTTTCAGTCGATTCCGGATTGTCCGGAGCGGATGCTTCCACAATGGCGTCCGGCTCGACCGTTTCTGTCCGGTCATCCAGGCCGGCATCATCAGTCCCGATATTGTCGGGTGATTCAGGTGCGGGGGTTTCGGACAATTCCTGCGCATTCAACCCGCTGTGTTCAGGCAATGCCGGGGGGTCTTCCAGGCACGGCGATGCCGAAGCAGGGGGATCAAAATCCCCTGCGAGCTCGGCCTCGATGGCGGGTACGGTTTCCTCGAGCTGCAAGCCGGCAAGTGCCATGATCAGCGCATCGGCGGGCAGCGGCTCGGCACCGGCATGGATGTTGTCTATCATGCCGACCAGACGGGACAAGGCATCCAGAACGGTATGCCGGGCATGCGATGGCAGGGGGCGTGATTCCAGCTCCTTGAGGTAGATATCCATGGCATGCGCCAGATCGGCCAGCGCAAGAAACCCTGTTGTGCCCGCAATGCCCGCCAGGGTGTGAATCCCGCGGCGTGCCTGTTCGCTGAACACCGGTCTTTCAGAGCCCGCCAGAATGGTGTGCTCCTCAAGAAGTTGCCTGGACCACAATGTGGATTCGTCCCTGAAGATTTGATACAGAGCCGGCGATAGCCGGACTCCCGCGACCATGATTTCTTCGGGTTCGGGTTCAATGGCATCGGTCCCGGAATTGCTGGTTCCGGACACGAGGCGGGTTTCGACAGGCTCGTCAGGCTCGTGAATGGATTCTTCGTCCTTGGCGGGTTCCGGTCCCTCAACTGCCGGCATGAAGCCGTCATCAAGCGGCTTGCCAAGCACGACGCGCGATACGTTTGCAAGCAGCAGCGAAGAATCGGGGCTGGCGTGTTTCCCCTCTCGCAAACAGCCAATCCATTCCGCGAAATGATCATGTGCCTGCTTGACAAGGTCGACAAGCCCGGTGGTCACGGGTTTCTCGTCGGCAAGCCAGCCATTCAACAGCTGTTCCATGCTCCATGCCACTTCGCCAAAATCGGTCAGCCCAACCATGCGCCCACTGCCCTTCAGGGTGTGGAAGGCGCGGCGGATGACTTTCAGGCACTCAGTCTCGTCGTTGCCGGTTTTGCAGGTATCGGCGGATACGCTGAGCGTGTCGAGGACTTCCTTGGCCTCGTCGAGGAAGATCTCCAGCAACTCGCTGTCGATGCAAGGGGCTTCTTCTTCTGCCTCAATGGCCGGTGCCGTTTGCTCGGGTTCGGTGATTTCGGGCAGCTCGGCTTCGGACTCGACATCGGATTCGTCATTGCCATCGGCTGACGATGATTCCTCGATGGGAAGCTCGGGGGGTGTGGCTTCCGCAAGGGGGGTCGATGCCGATTCAACATGCTCATTGGCGTTGACTGGCTCGAGACTGGATAAGCGTTCAGCACCCGCTTCGTGAAACTCAATGACATGTCCTGTCAAATGCGATATGGCGGCGGCCAGACCCGAGTCCGGGTTGCCCGTGCGGATCATCTGAAATGCGTTTTCAACCGCGGATTTCAATCCGCGATCCGCGATCAGGTCAGCATCGTGGCCCAGTTCAGTCAGGGCCGCCAGGCACTTTTTTCGGGTATCTTCGCCTCCCTTGTCTTGCCAGGCCCGGTAGGAAGCGGCTACAAGGCTCTTGCGCGAACCCAGGCCATCTTCCACCGTGAGGATCATGTTGGGTGTGTCGGATTCCGCTTCTGCCAGTCCGAAGGCGATTTGCGCGGGCAACAGAATCCGGGCGGCGTCCTTGCGTCCGGCACAATGCGCTTCGATGAAAAGGCTGATGCTGGACAGTGCATCGGCGATCCGGGTTTTCTCGTCCTCGCCCGGCACGCCATCGGAAAGATATGGATCGATCAGCTCCAGGCCTCGTTTGAGCAACTCGGAAGCCTGTTCCTGCTCGAGCATGGACAGCGCCCCCTGTATTTGCGCCGACAGGCCTGGGATGACTGATAGTACGCCCCTGTCACCAGGGTTGCGGAAAAAGGCATCCAGACTCTCCTCCATTTGATGGAGGCTGCTGGTAATCTCGCGTCCCAGTTGTGCAAACAGGGCGTGATCGGCCGCCTTGCGGCTGCCTTCATCGACAAGGTCCTCCGCACTGCCGGTGGCTTCACCAGCCAGGGCGGCCTTGATGCGGCGAATCTGGCTTTGTGCGCGATCGGGAAAGTCGCGCTCGAAGACATCTTCGCCGGTGACGGAATTCTGTAGGAACAGCAGCGTGGTGGCGATCTCGAGTCTGATCGCGTCACGAATGGTGTCATCCAGTTGCACGATGGATGACACGGCATCCTTCAGGGCCCCCGCCAGCATGCCCAGTGCAGGGACCTCGATGGCGCCAGCCTGCAATCCAAGCCTGGCTATGGAGGCCTGGAATTCGTTCAGCGCATCGGAATTTCCTTCGGCGAAAGCGTTCCAGTATTGCCGCGATTCGGTCAGTGTTTCATTGATTGCATTCAACCGGGGGCGAAGCCTGGACAGCTGTTCTGCATTGAACAAGGCATTTTTGGGCAGATACTTCTCAAGCGAAAAGGCTGAGCGTACTGCCTTGGCTTCATCGCCAACCGATTTGCTCTTGGCAATGAAAAACAGTGCATCCCGCATCAGGCGTTCCGCAACCTGCGGCGAGCCTTCCATCAGACGACGCATCTGCAGGTCGATTCTGGCCAGAAGTTGCTTCACATGGAAGTCGGGCTCGACCCCCTTGTTCTGCAGGGCATCGATGAATCCAATGCATGCCCACCAGAAGGTTCTGGCTGCCTGAGAAGGAACGGCGGATTCGATCTGGACAAGTGATTTGCGCATGGCGGCGAGTCCGACGTCCGCCTGTACCCCTTTCAGGAACGCAAGCAGGCCGCGCTGGAAACTCGTGCGCGAGGATTTTGCCAGGGCGGCGAGTTCGGACAAGGAGATTTCAGCGGAACTTGCCTGGGCCGGTTGTACCTGCAGGCTGGGGTAGAACAACTCTCCCTCAAATACATGTTCAGCGCCGTTGAGCTCACGAAGCTTGCGATAGGCCGGAAACAAGGCAAGCTCCCCGTCTCCTCGTCCTTCCGACATGCGTACCACCCATTTGAGCAGGGTTTCCAGCGCTTCCAGAACGGGGCCGCAGGCCTCATTCACCGGAATCGAGTTGTTGTCCATGGCGGAAAGGGTTTCCTCCAGGGCGGAAGCCACGGCCGCCGCTCCCTCCAGACCTACCATGCGCAGCGCACCGGTTGCCTGATGCGCTTCGTCACGCGCCAGCCGCAAGGCATTTTCAATGCTGGCATCGGCACTGCGGGCGCGGATACGGTCAGCCGCACTTCTGAGTGCGGCCTCAATGTCACTCCGGACCCAGTTGAGCGGACCGGTATCGAATTCCAACATAGCACTCATGGCACGGATTCCTCGTCAGTGAAGTTACGCGAGCTTGAAGCCGGAGACGGAGCTCTTGAGCGTATCCGCGAGTTTGGTCAGGCCGCCAATGGATTGGGCGGTCCGCTGGGTACCCTCGCTGGTTTGCATGGAAATGTTACGGATTTCCTGCATGGTTTCCGCCACTTTTGCGGTTGCCTCGGCCTGGGATTGCGTGGTGCTGGAAATGTCGGCAATCAGGTTGGCAAGTTTCTTCGAAACCTCGCCGATTTCATTGAGGGTTTGACCCGCTGCGTCGGACAGCTTGGCGCCTTCAACCACCGCCTGCGTGGAAATTTCCATGGCGGCAACAGTATCCTGGGTATCGGACTGAATGGTCTTGACGATCGCTGCAATCTGCTTGGTCGCTTCAGCGGAGCGTTCCGCGAGTCGCTGAACTTCCTCGGCAACCACCGAGAAGCCACGTCCCGCTTCACCAGCGGAGGCGGCCTGAATGGCGGCATTGAGGGCCAATACGTTGGTTTGCTCGGTAATGTCCGAAATCAGTTCAACGATTTCGCCGATCTCCTGTGACGATTCGCCGAGGCGCTTGATCCGCTTGGAGGTCTCCTGGATCTGCTCGCGCAGCGTGTTCATGCCTGAAATCGTGTTCTGCACCGCTTGCTGGCCCTTTTCGGCTGCATGGAGGGATTGCTGGGCAACGTTGGCCGACTCGGCGGCGTTGGCCGACACCTTCTGCACGGACTGGGAAAGGTCGACAACGGCAAGGGAGGTTTCCTCGATTTCACTGCTCTGCCTGAGCGCAGCCGCATTCAGTTGTTCCGAGATCTGGTTGGCATCGTGGGTGGCCGATTCGAGCTGGACTGTCGCGTTGTTGATGCCGCGCACCAGACCACGCAGTTCTTCTACGGTGAAGTTGATCGAGTCGGCAATGGCGCCGGTGATGTTTTCCGTCACGCTGGCATTGATGGTCAGGTTGCCTTCGGCCAGTTCGCCCAGTTCATCCATCAGGCGCAGTATGGCTTCCTGATTGCGGCGGTTTTCCTCTTCACTCTTGCGGGCGCGGGATTTGGTTTCGTTGATGTTGATCATGCCGAGCAGGATCAGGGAGACCAGCGCGACAACGGAAAACAGGCCTGCCAGCAGGTAGGCAACCGAACCCGCCGTATCGTAGGTGCTGCTCAGACCATTGGCCTCGTTAAGCAGTTTGTCGCTCTCCCTGAACAGGGCTTGTGCGGCGCTTTTCGACTTGACCAGAGTCGGCGTGTGGGACAACACAGCGCCAATTGATTCCACCAGGTCGCCAGTCTGGTCGCCAACTTCCATCAGAATGCCGGCAGCATTTCCGCCGACCGAGGATTGCTCAAGGGAAACGACGGTGTTGCGGAAGCTGCTGATGTCCTTTTCCAGTTGGATGAATGTGGCCGGGGCCGGGTTGGTGGACGACTGCAATGTGTTGGCGTTCTTGGCGATGCGTTGGGTCAGCATGACCAGGTGATTGGCCTGGGATACCGCTCTTGCACTGGCGCCGCCCTGCAACAGGCTGGCTGACAGTCGTTCCGTCAGATTCTGCAGGTCGTCGGACAGGCGGAAAATGTTGGTGATGTTCTTGCTGGATTCCAGCAGAACCTTCTCGTTTTTGCTGATGATGGCTGCCTGCGGCTCGAGTTTTTCCCAAATACCGGAAATTCTGGAGAGGACTGCCTGGGCGTCGGCCGGTGATGCGGGCGCTTCACTGTCGCCTTCAATCAGTCCCTTGACTGACGAGGCAAATTCGAGTCGACCCTTGTCGAATTCCCTGAAAGCATCCATGTTGCCCTGAGCGGCCTGCTGGGCCAGGCTGGGAAGGCGCTGGCTCAAGGTTGCAATCTGGCCGGCCTTGTCCAGGTAATGTGCCTGATTGCCGGATTTGACGGTGCCGTAAATGGTGAATCCCGCAGCCAGAAGCAGGGAACCAATCAGTGCGCCGCCAAGATACAGGTATTGCTTTTCTACCGGCAGATGCCCGACCAGAGGCACCCTGCCGGGTTCGCGATCAGCCAGCTTGCGCATGCCCTGCATGATCATGGTCGTATGTTCGGCTTGGTTCTTGCCTTTTCCGGTTCCGGGTTTGCGGCCAGCCAGGCCTTTCAGTTGAGTAATGGAAATTGCCATCTGCGTCTCCGCTAGTCTGCTTCTACGGTAAGGAAACTGGATTCCGCCAGCAGGCGGTCCATTTGAATTTCGTTCCAGTGCGATTCGCCGGAATCCATGGCCTGGGGTTTGGCCCATGGCCAGGCGCTGTCGGCTGTGGAGCTTGCCTGATGCCCGGTCTGTTTCAGACCCAGTGATTTTTGAACCAGTAACGCGGCATTTACGCCGTGCTTGCGGTGGGCAAGAATCAGGCGATTCTCTGCTGAATCGAGAGTGGGCTTGCCGGAAATGAATTCAGTGAAATCGGACACTGCGTACAAATTTCCGCGAATGTTTGCAAGGCCGCGGAACCAGGATTTGGTGCCTGGTACCGCCATGATGTCGGGTACGGGCATCACTTCATCGATATCGGACAGCGGAACCAGCCAGTTCTGGCCGGCGGCGAAAAATCCCAGACGCGACGACTCGGCGGGAAGGGAAGCCGCTTCCTGAAGGCGCTTGGACAGATCGGTCTGGAATTGACGGAGATTGAAACGGCGCGACATGTCGGTTGTGCGAACTTGCTTAGCCGAGGGCACGAATCTGCCGGATCAGGGCTTCAGGATTGACGGGCTTGACCATGTAAGCGGCAGCGCCCTGCCTGAGTCCCCATACCTTGTCGGTTTCCTGGCCCTTGGTGGTGCACATGATGACGGGGATGTCCTTGGTGCCGTCTTCCTTCGATAGCGCACGTGTGGCCTGAAAGCCGTTCATGCCGGGCATGATGACATCCATGATGATCAAATCCGGGCGGGTCTGGCGGGCCTGAGCCACACCTTCTTCGCCGGTTTCGGCCATGCTGACCAGATAGCCATGCTTGACCAGCAGTTCTGATATGAAAAAGCGCTCGGTCGGAGAATCGTCAACGACGAGTATGCGGTTGATGGCCATATGAGCCTCCTGTTCAGGCAGCCTTGGACAAGGTGTGCTCGCGCACGGCCTTGAGCAGGGTGTCCTTGGTAAAGGGTTTTGTCAGGTATTCGTCAGAGCCCACCATGCGGCCCCGCGCGCGGTCAAACAGCCCGTCCTTGGAAGAGAGCATGATGACAGGCGTGCCACGGTAACGATTATTGCGCTTGATCAGCGAGCAGGTCTGGTAGCCATCCAGTCGCGGCATCATGATGTCCACGAAGACCAGGTCCGGCTGGTGATCGGTGATTTTTGCAAGCGCGTCAAAACCATCCTGCGCGAGGATGACTTCGCATCCGGCCTGATTGAGGAAAATTTCGGCGCTGCGGCGTATGGTATTGCTGTCGTCAATAACCATGACCTTGACGCCTTTCAGGGCTTGGGCATCTGACACATTCATCTCCGTTTGAAATCTGGTTGGAAGCGGCATTGGCCGGCTTACATCAGGCATTACGGATGGCACTGTTAATTCTTTAAGCGCAGATGACGGATGGCCTGAAACCCTGCCGGGATTTTGCCGATAGGCGCGCCCTAGGTCCCTGTTCCACCGCGGCTACCACCCCCATGGCCTTTATGGATGGCCGGATTGATTGTTCAGGAATGTGTCTGGCAGACTCTGGCTGTCCTGTGGGGCGCTCGGAAGGTGACCGTAGAAGGATGCCAAAAACATTCGCCGGATTTTCCGCAGGCATCTCGTGACGAGCAAGCCTGATGCGGCGGACCCTCCATGTGCGGCCATGACTGGAGGGTTCTTCAACCTGCTTCGGACAATAACCGGCTTGTCATTGTTTCGGCCTGACGGATGTATCCGCCGCCGAAGAGGTTGGCATGATTGAGGATGTGATAAAGGTTGTAGAGGTTTTTGCGGATGCCATATCCGGAATCGGGCGGCCAGGATTCACGGTAAGCATCAAGGAAAGTCCCCCCGAATCCACCGAACAATTCCGTCATGGCCAGGTCAGCTTCGCGGTCACCAAAATACACCGCAGGGTCGAAGATGACAGGCTCTCCGGCGCATGTGAAGGCGGCATTCCCACTCCACAAATCACCATGCAGCAGGGATGGTGACGGCCGGTAGCCCTGAAAAAAAACGTCCAGGCGCGCGAGTAGCTCATCCCCAAGCTCATTCAATCGGATACTGATATTGTTCCGTGCGGCCAGTTCAAACTGGAAACCGAGACGGTGCTTGCGCAGGAATTCAATCCAGCCCGCGGTCCAAGTGTTGATTTGCGGCGTGCTGCCTATGGTGTTGTTGCGTTTCCAGCCAAAATGGGCGGATGTGACTGCATGCAATCTGGCCAGTCCTTGTGCCATGGCGGACCAGTTTTGCGGGCCGCCCAGAACGAGGTATTCGAGCACAAGATACGCCTGGCCCTGGCCCTCGCCATGTGCCAACGGATGCGGTACACGCAGTGCCTGTGCAGATTCGAGTTCAAGCAGGCCTTCAGTTTCAGCAACAAACATGTCTGCATGGCACGAAGAATGGGTCTTGACGAAATAACGCTTGCCGCATCCCTCGAGTATCCAGGTCTGGCTGATGCATCCGCCGCCCGTCTGGCGGATGCGATTAATCGAGAACGGACTTCCTGTTGCATTGCAAATGGCGGTTTGAACCGCTTCGGCACATTGCATGCCGTGAGTGGGTTTGGCGTTCAACTGTATTTGTGGTCGGCCGGTTCGCGCGAGGCGCCCGCCGCAGCCATCCGGCTCAGGTAGTTGTTCCAGTAGCTTTCGTAATGTTGCCCAAGATCATATAGATAATCCCACGAGTAAATTCCCGAATTGTGCTTGTCGGAGAATTCCAGCACGACGGCATACTGACCGACAGGTTCGATGCGCTCGATATCGACGTACTGCTTCCCTACCTGCAGGACTTCCTGCCCGGGGCCATGCCCGCGCACTTCGGCGGAAGGGGAATAGACACGCAAATATTCGAAAGGCAACTCGAATCTGGAACCGTCATCAAAGGCGATTTCCAGCTTTTTTGAAGCCTTGTGCAGCTTGATTTCGGTGGGGATGGGTGTGCTTTTGCTCAGACCGGCCATGATAAATCCTGACTAAATTACTTGGATATTATTGGACCACAAACTCGTCCGCGAGGAAAGATGAATCCGGATTTGCAAAATGAGGATCGCAAAAAAGTCATGGCGCGCCCTGCGCGAT
>JACAED010000106.1 GCA_013389025.1 Hydrogenophilaceae bacterium | reverse complement strand
CCGTCTGTAGTTGTGCCGGGTCGAATGCACCGGTGGTGAGTGCCACCCCGGGCGCCAGTTCGGCCAGCCGCGCAGCCTGCGGCGGCGCGTCCCGGCTGTCGGCCACGCTCCCCCGCGCGCCGCGCGCCAGCAGCCAGCGCGCACACGACAGGCCGGTGTCGCCGAGACCCAGCACCAGGACGTCTTTGCCAGCAAGATTCAGGCTGTCGTAGTTCATCTGAGTTTCAGGCTCGCGAGGCCGATCAGCACCAGCATCATCGAAATAATCCAGAAGCGGACGACGACCTGCGTCTCCTTCCAGCCCTTGAGTTCATAGTGGTGGTGCAGGGGCGCCATGCGGAACACGCGCTTGCCGGTGAGCTTGAACGAGGCGACCTGGATCATCACGGAGAGCGTCTCCATGACGAACACGCCACCCATGATGAACAACACGATTTCCTGCCGCACGATGACGGCCACGATGCCCAGGGCCGCGCCCAGGGCCAGCGCGCCCACGTCACCCATGAACACCTCGGCCGGATAGGCATTGAACCAGAGAAAGGCCAGCCCCGCTCCCGCGATCGCCGCACAGAACACCACCAGCTCGCCCGCGCCGGGAATGTAAGGCAGGCCAAGGTATTTGGAAAACACGGCATGGCCGGCGACATAGGCAAAAATTGCCAGGGCGGAAGCCACCATCACGGTGGGCAGGATGGCCAGGCCATCGAGGCCATCGGTCAGGTTCACTGCATTGCTTGAACCGACGATGACGAAATATGTCAGCACCACGAAACCCGCAACGCCAAGCGGTATGGCCACATCCTTGAAGAAGGGAACGATAAGCTCGGTCTGCACGGGAAGATCGGTCGAGTAGGCGATGTACAAGGCGGCGCCGAGACCAAATACCGATTGCCACAGGTATTTCCAGCGCGCGATGAGCCCCTTGGGATTTCTGTGAACGATTTTCTTGTAATCATCGACCCAGCCGATGATGCCGAAACCCAGTGTGGTGATCAGTGCAACCCACACATACTTGTTCGACAAATCCATCCAAAGCAGGGTCGAAATCGCCACCGCCATCAATATCAAGGCGCCGCCCATGGTCGGCGTGCCCGCCTTGATCAGATGCGTTTGCGGGCCGTCGTCGCGTACGGCCTGGCCGAATTTCATGATCTTCAGCCGGTCGATCATCCACGGGCCGATGACAAATGAAATCACCAGCGCGGTCAGTGTCGCCAAGACGGCACGCAACGTGATGTAGTTGAACACGTTGAATGCGCGAATGTCCTGGCCAAGGGTTTGAAACAGCCAAAGCAGCATCAGTGCGCCCCCTCGCTCAGGCTCTGCAGGACACGCTCCATGCGCATCGCGCGGGAACCCTTGACCAGCACCGTCACATCCGGGGCAAGCGCATTCTCGACCTCGGCCAGCAGCTCCTCGATGCGCTCAAAATGCATCCCCCCCTGCCCAAATGCGCGCACGGCTTCCTTTGACAAATCGCCCAGCCCGAACAGCCTTTCGACACCAGCCTGTCGGGCATCCAGCCCGACCTGGGCATGCAGGGCCGGCGCCGTTTCACCCAGCTCGCCCATGTCTCCAAGCACGAAATACTTGTGCCCCTTTTCCCGCGAGAGAACGGCCAGCGCAGCACGCGTGGAGTCAGGATTGGCGTTGTAGGTGTCATCTATGAAGCGTCCGCCATGCAGTCCTGGCTTGCGCTGCAAGCGCCCCTTCACCCCGGCAAAATCCGACAGCGCGCGTGCAGCGATTTGCAAATCGACGCCGACTGCCATTGCGCAGGCTGTCGCCGCCAGTGCATTGCGGGCATTGTGCTCACCCGGCACCTGCAGGTTGACCGTGGCACTCCCGCGCTCCCGCGCATGAATGACCAGATTGTCGCGGCCATTCGAACTGTATTCGCCGCACACATCGGCATCCCGATTGAAGCCGAAGGTCAGGATCCGACGCCCGGCGTTGAGTCCTCGCCAGTATTCTGCATGGGGATCGTCAAGGTTGATGACGGCGATGCCATGCGCCCCCAGTCCCTCGAAAATCTCCCCCTTGGCTTCGGCTATGGCGCGAACCGATCCCATGTGACCAATATGTGCCATCTGGGCATTGTTGACCAGGGCCACATCCGGTCTTGCCAGTTGTGTCAGATAGCGTATCTCTCCCGCATGGTTCATGCCCATTTCAAGCACGGCATGGTGATGACGGCAGCGCAGCTTGAGCATCATCATCGGGCAGCCGATATCGTTGTTGAGGTTTCCTTCCGTTGCCAGTACCCCCTCTGCATCATTCGACGCGAGCCGCAGAATGGCCGACAGCATTTCCTTTACCGTGGTCTTGCCATTGCTGCCGGTCACCGCAATGACCGGAATGCCAAAGCGTTTGCGCCAACCGGCTGCAAGCTTCCCAAGGGCAATACGGGAATCCGCCACGCGTATGGAGGGAGATGCTGTCGTATCGGCATCGGCATTGATCATGACTCCGGCCGCGCCTGCCACGATCGCGTTGCTCGCGAATGCAGCGCCGTCGAAACGTACCCCCTTCAGGGCAACGAACAGATCGCCGGCATGGATGGAACGGCTGTCCGTGGACACGGCCGTGAACTCGCGGTCTTCTCCAGTCAGGGTCCCGTCGACGGCCGACGCGGCTTCGGAAAGGCGCATCATCACATCCATGAAGTCAACGCCTTCTGGGCCAGTTCGACATCTGAGAATGGCAGCTTCTGCCCCTGTATCTCCTGATAATTTTCATGACCCTTGCCGGCGATCAGGATGATGTCATTCACCTTCGCTTCACCGACCGCCTCGAAGATGGCCCTCGCACGGTTGGCCTCTATGCGGGACGAACCTGCCTCCATGCCGGAAACAATGTCGGAAATGATGTCCGTGGGATCCTCGTTGCGCGGGTTGTCGCTGGTGACATAGACCAGATCGGCACCCTTGGATGCCACCTGCCCCATCAGGGGACGCTTGCCGCGGTCACGATTGCCGCCGCAGCCGAATACGCAAATGACCCGGCCGGCTCCCGCTAGCGGCCTCAGTGTTGCCAGCACCTTTTCCAGTGCGTCCGGCGTATGCGCATAATCGACAATGACCAGCGGACGTGTGCCACCGCCCAGCATCTGCATGCGCCCCTCGGGCGGGGTGACGTGGCTCAGCGCGTCACAGGCTTCATCTATGGGAATATCCGAAACCAGCAGGGAGGCGAGTACCGCAAGGAGATTGGCTGCATTGAAGCGACCAACCAGCCTTGCTTCGAGTTCCGCTTTCCCCCAGGCGGTATTGAGCGACAGCTTCATGCCTTCGCGGCTGATGGCGATGGCCTCTGCCCGTACCTCGCCCTGATTGAAGCCATAGCCAACGGTCTTTGCCCCATGGATCCGGCTCGACAACTTGCGGCCGAAGTCGTCATCGAGATTCAACACCGCATGTTCGAGCTCCGGCCATGCAAACAGGCCTGCCTTGGCTTCGGCATAGGCTTCCATGCTGCCGTGGTAATCAAGATGATCGCGCGACAGGTTGGTCAGCACTGCCACGTCAAAGCGGCAGCCATTGATACGCCCCTGGTGAAGACCATGCGATGACACTTCCATTGCACAGGCGCGCGCACCATTCGCCACGTATTGTGCAAGCATTTCCTGAAGCCTGACCGCATCGGGCGTTGTGTGGGTCGATGGGGTCAGCGCGCCGGGAAAGCCGTTGCCGATCGTGCCCACCACGACCGAGGGCGTTCCCAG
This sequence comes from Hydrogenophilaceae bacterium, assembly GCA_013389025.1. Classification (GTDB taxonomy): domain Bacteria; phylum Pseudomonadota; class Gammaproteobacteria; order Burkholderiales; family Thiobacillaceae; genus UBA6918. Next base: position 5,862 of record JACAED010000106.1, on the reverse strand, counting down.
ATGGGAATAGGCTTGCGCGATCCAGTGCGCCACCGAAGTCTTGCCATTGGTGCCGGTGACGCCGAACATGCGAAGCTTTCTGCAGGGCTCCTCGTAAATCCTTGCGGCAATGTTTCCAACGTGATGCCTGAGATCCGGCACGGGCACATTGGGCACCTGCCAGGCCGGATCCCACAGGAAATGGTTTTGATCCCAGAGCACCGCGGGTACACCCTTGGCAATGGCTTGCGGAATGAACGAGCGCCCGTCATGCGCGCTGCCCGGAAAAGCCGCAAACGCCACCTCCGGCCCGACATGGCGACTATCCGCAGAAAGCCTGGTCAGCGGCACGCCCAGTTGCCCGAGCAACAGATCAGGATCAAATGGGCTTGGATGGTTCATCAGGCTCCCCATGTCAGGCCGCACCGGCTCTTACGATGGATTTCGGCTGGGTCATGCGTACTGCGGGCGCTTCCGGCGCATCAGGCGTAACACTCAACTGCCTCAGCGACGCCGCCATCACCTGCGCAAAAACAGGTCCGGCGACCGCACCGCCGTAATGCACATCCCCCCGTGGCTCGTCTATCATCACCGCGATGATGAGGCGCGGATCGGAAGCGGGTGCCATGCCGACAAAGGACGAGATGTAACGGTCGCGTGCATAGCGGCCGTCAACCAGCTTGTGCGCCGTGCCGGTCTTGCCGGCCACGCGATAGCCCGGGACATTGGCTGCAGGGGCTGTCCCTCCCTCATGCGTCACGGTTTCCATCATGGTTCGCACCATGCGCGCGACATGCGGTGACAACACGCGTTCCCCGTCCAGTTCCTGCGGCTCGCGCTTGAGAAAGGTCAACGGCAAGACCACGCCATCGTTGGCAAATGCCATGTAGGATCGGGCCAGTTGCATGAGGCTGACAGACAGGCCATGCCCGTAAGCATGCGTCGCCTGTTCTACCGGTTTCCAGGTTGCCGGATCTCGCAGACGCCCGCGGGCTTCTCCCGGAAAACCCGAACCGGGTCGTTCCCCGAACCCTGCCCGGCTCAGCACATCCCAGAACTGCGCGGGCGTGAGCTGCATGGCCATCCTGACGGATCCGATATTGCTGGACTTCTGCAGCACTTCGGTGACGGTGAGTTCGGGGTGGTAATGGACATCCGTGATGTGCTTTCCACCCACGACATAATCCCTGGGCAAATAAAGACGGGTATCTGGCCTTACCAGGCCACGTTCAAGTACGGCTGCGATCGTGAATGGCTTGATCGTCGAGCCGGGCTCGAACGTATCGATGACTGCCCGGTTTCTCATCAGGTCCGGCTTGTAATTTTTCCGGTTATTCGGATTGACCACGGGCAGATTCGACAACGCAAGAATCTCGCCGGTCTTGGCATCCAGCACCACGACCCCGCCCCCCTTCGCTTTGTGCTTTTCTACGGCCGCGGACAGTTCGCGATGGGCGAGATATTGCAGCTTGATATCCAGTGCCAGGCCAAGATTGCCGCCCATGCGCGCAGAACGAGCAGGGCTCAGGTCCTGAATGACATGCCCCCTGCGGTCACGAAGCACATGACGGCTACCCGCCTTGCCCGCAAGCCAGTCCTGATATGCGAGTTCGACTCCTTCCTGCCCTGCGTCATCGACGTTGGTAAACCCCACCACATGTGCCGCCACTTCCCCATGGGGATAAGAGCGATGGAATTCGCGATGAAGTTGCAGGCCGGGCAAGCCCAATGCGGTCACTCTCAACGCCTGATCGGGAGTGAGTTCTCGATTGATGGCCACCTCACCCTTGTGCGCTTTTCTGAGTTTGACGGCCAGGTCCTTGACGGGCATATCCAGTACATTCGAAAGTCGCGCGATTTGCTGGTAACTCAGATCCCTGGTCACGGATGGTCGGGCCCACAGGGTTTCCACCGGCGTACTGATGGCAAGCGCCCGGCCATGCCGATCAAGCACCATGCCACGATTGGCCGGAATGGCCAGCTTTCGGGAAGCCACTGCATCTCCCTTGCCCTGAAGAAAATCATTGTTCATTCCCTGCAGGTAAAACGCGCGCAGGGCCAACGCGACAAACCACAGGGCAAGCAACCCCCCCACAAGCGCGACCCGCCAGGGAATGATGTGAACCTGCAGCAGTTTCCTGCTCGAATAGTTCATGGCACATTCCCCGAATCAAGCAGAATGACCTTGTCCATCGGCGGCGTCACCAACCCCAGTTGTTCCCGGGCCAGCAGTTCGACCCGCGCATGGCTGACCAGTGTGCCCTGCTCGAGCTGCAGCTTTCCCCATTCCACTTCCAGATCGCGGCCTTCCTTTTTGAGATTCTCGAGCTCGACAAACAGGGTTCGTGCCCGATGCTGGGCGGTCACGACCGCCAGGGCGAGCAACATCAACACAAGGGCCAGAAGCAGGTCCAGTCTTCTCATGCCCTGGCTCCGGTCCGTTCCGCCACCCTCAACACAGCGCTGCGCGCACGTGGATTCCTCAGGGTCTCTTCTTCGCTTGCATGTATCGCCTTGCCGATTCGCCGAAGCCTGCCCGGCAGCTTGTCATTGGCGCGAACCGGCAACCCTCTCGGCAATTCGGGGCCGCGTTCTTCGTCACGCATGAAACGTTTGACAATACGATCCTCGAGGGAATGGAAACTGATCACCGCAAGCCTGCCACCCGTCTTCAATCTCTGGACACACACCGGCAGCACTGACCCTAGCTCCTCAAGCTCACGATTGAGATAAATCCGTATAGCCTGAAAGGTCCGGGTTGCCGGATGCTGGCCCGGCTCGCGCTTGCGTACCGCGCCCGCAACGACTTGCGCGAGTTGGCCCGTCGTGACAATCGACGATGTTTTTCGCGCTGCAGCAATCGCGTGCGCAATCTGTCTAGCAAACCGCTCCTCGCCATAGTTCCTGATCACCTCCGCCATCTCGCCTTCATCCGCCCGCGCAATCCATTCGGCCGCACCGATGCCGCTTTCCGGGTCCATGCGCATGTCCAGCGGGCCATCCATCCTGAAACTGAATCCGCGCTCCGCCTCATCCAGTTGCGGGGAAGACACCCCGATGTCCAGCAATATCCCATCAACCCTGTCCACGCCAAGATCGTTAAGCACCACATCCAGCTTCGAAAAGGGCGCCTTCACCAATGTCAGGCGTGCGTCGGAAAATCCTCTGCCCGCCGCGATCGCCGCCGGATCGCGATCCAGCGCGATCAACCTGCCCTTTTTAGACAGGCGCTCCAGGATCAGCCGGCTATGACCGCCGCGGCCAAAGGTGGCATCCACATAAAAACCATCCGGCCTGATCGCCAGAGCGTCGATGACCTCTCTGGCCAGCACCGGAACATGGCCGGTCACAAGGTAAGACCTTCCAGCTCGGGCGGCAGTCCGTTTTCACCAAACTTCAGCGCACTGGCAATGCGTGCATTCCAGCGCTCTTCATTCCAGATTTCCAGCCGGCTCACCTGACCGGCCAACACCACGTTTTTGTCGAGCCCCGCAAAATCGCGCAGCATGGGTGGCAGCAGGATGCGTCCGGCACTATCCATGTCCATGTCTTGCGCATAGCCAATCATCAACTGCTTGATGCTTCGCGTTTGAGGATTGAAGTCGGACAGGCCCGCGAGCTTTTTCTCGATGGGCTCCCATTCGGAAAGGGGGTACAACAGCAGACATTCACTTGGATCGGCCGTGACAACAATGCGGCCCGAAGCAATCGCAACAAGCACATCGCGATGACGCGCCGGCACGACAATGCGCCCTTTGCCATCCAGACTGACGGTGTTGACACCGCGAAACATGTCTCCCTCTTCCCTCTGTTATTTGTGGGTGTTTACTTACTCTTTAAACAAGTAATTGCGTGGATCAAACACAATTACCCACTTAAATGCACTTTTACCCACTATAGAGGCAAGAATTCGACCCTGTCAAGCGAGAAGTTGAAATTTTTCCTGTAAGGTCAAAGACTTACAGCGGCTTTCGATTTCATTGACACGCCTTAAAAAACAATAGGGTTATCAATGTATTCTAAACCAATACATTGATTAGACTCATAAGGTATTGAATTTAATAAGATGGGGAGTTGGTCTATAAGCCGGGTTCTGTTGGGGATTCCCCCAGGACAGCCATTCCTCTAGACCCGTCATTGCTGGCGGATTCAAGCCACCTACCCGCAGACTCGGCGAGCCGCGTCATCGTCTGCCTATTTGGTGTTGCTCCGGATGGAGGTTACCGCGTTTCACCCTTTGTGACGCAGCCGCTTTCACGGCAGTCACAAAGACTCGTCTCTGTGGCCCTGTTCCTCGCCTCGCGGCGTCCGGCCGTTAGCCGGCATCCTGCTCTGCGGAGCCCGGACTTTCCTCTCCGTGCAATTGCACGCAGCGACTGCCTGACCAACTCCCCTCATGATTATAGGGTTGTTTAGTGCCTGATTATTGACTAATACACATAGCAAGGAGCCGAGGATCGACTCTGAAAGCCCTCGGGCGAACGAGGGATTTCAATTATTCGAGGAGACAAAAATGAGACGACGGCTATATTTCATGGTGCCCGATGTGACGGGTGCTCGCATGATACGTGACGAGCTGCTTCTGGCACGCATCGAAGACAGTCATATCCATGTATTGGCGAAGGAGGGCGTTCCGCTGGAGGGGCTGCATGAAGCGTCCATTCTGCAGAAAACCGATTTCGTGCATGGCGCGGAAACGGGTCTGGTAATCGGGGGCGGCATCGGCATACTGGCTGGATTGGTTGCAATACTTTTTCCGCCAGCTGGCGTGAATCTGCAACTGGTGACCATACTGGTCACCGCCCTTGTCGGCGCCGCATTCGGTGCGTGGGTTTCAAGCATGGTGGCGAGTTCCATTCCCAATACCCGACTCAAGACTTTCGAATCAGGGATCGAAGCCGGACGCATCCTGATGATGGTGGATGTACCAGCCGGCCGCGTGGAGGAAATCAGAAAACTGATCGCCTCACGTCATCCCGAGATTCAGGGCACAGTGCAGGAACCCACCATTCCGGCATTCCCATGAACCTCCCTGCCGCGATTCCCCTGTCGCGGCTTTTTACCTGAAGCGCAAGTCTTTCAGGAAAACGGCAGGCAAAAGCCTGCCGTTGTTTTGGGGTCATTCACAGATCTTCCATTCTGCCAACTCACCGGCCCGCAACGGGACAAGTTTTTCTGCACCCATATCAAGGGTTTCCGGCACCATCCAGCTTTCCTTTTTCAAGGTGATCCTCTGCTTGTTGCGCGGGAGGCCGTAGAAATCGGCACCATGAAAACTGGCAAAGGCTTCGAGTTTGTTGAGAGCGCCTGCACACTCAAACACCTCGGCATACAGTTCGATGGCGGCATGGGCCGTATAGATGCCCGCACAGCCGCAGGCGTTCTCCTTGGCGGTTTGAGCGTGCGGCGCCGAATCGGTGCCGAGAAAAAATTTCGGGTTGCCAGATACGGCTGCCGCAATGAGCGCCTCGCGATGCGATTCGCGCTTCAAGACAGGCAGGCAATAGTAATGCGGCCGGATGCCGCCCTTGAACATGGCGTTGCGGTTGTAGAGAAGGTGATGCGCCGTGATGGTTGCGCCGACGTGTGCGGGCGAGGTCTTGACGAATTCGACAGCCTGCTGGGTGGTAATGTGCTCCAGCACGAGTTTGAGTCTCGGGAAATCCCGGATCAGGCGGGTAAGGTAACGGTCGATGAACATAGCTTCGCGGTCGAACACATCGACACCGGGATCGGTGACTTCCCCATGCAGCAGCAGGGGGATGCCATGCTCCTCCATCGCCGCAATCGCCGGATAGGCCTTGTGCATGTCCGTGACGCCGGAATCGGAATTCGTCGTTGCACCGGCCGGGTAATATTTGACTGCATGAACAAAGCCGCTTT
>JACAED010000109.1 GCA_013389025.1 Hydrogenophilaceae bacterium | reverse complement strand
GCGCGATGATGGCAACGCTGCGCTGCGATCATCCGGATATTCTCGACTTTGTCCGCGCGAAGCGCGACCCAACGAAGCTCAGGCATTTCAATTTATCCGTGCTGGTGACCGATGCGTTCATGCAGGCGGTAGCGGAAGATGCCGACTGGCCCCTGATGTTTCCGCCGGCGGGTGAATCAGGCTCTTGCGTATATCGAACCCTGCGCGCCCGTGACCTGTGGCAGGAAATCATGCAGGCGACCTACGGCTACGCCGAGCCGGGCGTATTGTTCATCGATCACATCAACGCGCAGAACACGCTGTGGTACGCGGAAACGCTGGCGGCCACCAATCCCTGTGGCGAGATTCCGCTGCCGCATTACGGCGCCTGCAATCTGGGTTCGATCAACCTGACGCGCTTCGTGCGCGATGCCTTCATGCCAACGGCCTCGTTTGATTTCGCCGCACTGGAAAACATCGTGCCGCTGGCCGTGCGCATGATGGACAACGTCTGCGACGTATCGCGCTTTCCGCTGGAAAGGCAGGCACAGGCCGTGCATGCAACACGACGCCTGGGGCTGGGCCTCACCGGTCTGGGCGATGCGCTGATCATGCTGGGCATACGGTACGACAGCGAAGCCGCATTGCAGACAGCATTCGGCATCATGCAGCGCATTTGCGAAACGGCCTACCGCGCGTCCATCGAACTCGCCCGGGAAAAAGGCGCATTCCCTACCCTTGACCGGTGCAAACACGTCGAAGGCGTGTTTATCCGCCACCTGCCGGAAGATATCCGCAACGGTATTCTCAAGCATGGCATCCGCAATTCGCATCTCACCGCCATCGCGCCCACGGGCACCATCAGCCTGCTGGCCAACAACGTCTCCAGCGGTCTGGAGCCTGTCTTCCAGTATGACTACCGGCGCAAAATCATCGAGGCGGACGGCGCGCCGAGGGAATATCCGGTCATGGATTTTGCCTATGCCCAGTTCAGAAAACTGCACGGACAGGATGCGCCGCTACCGGATGCCTTCGTCACAGCGGGTGAAATCTCGCCCTACCGCCACCTCGACATGCAGGCGGCCTTGCAGCCCTGGGTGGACAATGCCATTTCCAAGACCATCAATGTGCCGGCAGAATATCCCTTTGCCGAGTTCAAATCGCTGTATGATTATGCCTTTGAGAAAGGCCTGAAGGGCTGCACGACATTCCGGCCGAATCCGGTTACCGGGCAGGTTCTCGTCAGCGCGGAAGAAACTGCTTCGATGTGTTGCTCGGTGGAGCGGGAGGCGGATTAAGACAAATCCCCCCAACCCCCTTTATAGTTCCGGCCGCTTTGCTTAACCTTCGCTACGCTCAGGTTAGCCTGCACTGAAGCCGCGCTTTCAAGGGGTGCTCAATCCTACCCCCTTGATAAAGGGGGTGGCGAGCTTGCGAGCCGGGGGATTTAAGGTTCTTGTTCAAGGAACGGCATCAGTGCTTCCGCAATCCGTTCGCTGGCATTGCAGCGCAGGGTTTCGTGCAACCGGCGAAATTCGGCTTTGAGCGCATGGCACTTTTCCGGCGCATCCAGCCAGTCCAAAGTTGCCTCGGCAATTTTCTCCGGCGTGGCACTGTCCTGCAGCAGTTCCGGCACGGCAAAACGCCTGAGCAGAATGTTGGGCAGGCCTACCCAGGGCAGATACAACTTTCCCTTCGCCAGCCAGTAGGTGATGGCGGGAACGCGGTAGGTGATGACCATGGGTTTTTTCAGCAGCGCGGCTTCCAGCGTGGCGGTGCCGGATGCGAGCACCACCACATCCGCCGCGGTCATGGCTTCATGGGACTGGCCATCCAGCACCTGAATCGGCAAGGATGAATTGCGGGCCATAGCCTGCAAAATGGATTTCACCGCTTCGGTCGCGGCGGGCATGACAAATCGCGCCGCGGGCTTGGCCTGCAAAATGCGTTTTGCGGCCTGCAACAGAATGGGAGCCAGCCGCTTGACTTCACCCTGACGCGAGCCGGGCAGCAAGGCGATGACCGGCCCGTTCGACTCCAGCCCGAGCCTCGCACGGGTGGCAGCCACATCGGGCTCCAGCGGCAGGCGGTCGGCCAGGGGATGGCCAACATAGGTCACCGGGATGCCAGCCTTCTCGTACAGCGCCACCTCGAACGGAAATACCACCAGCATGTGCGATACAGCTTTCTTGATGCGATGGATGCGCTCGCCACGCCAGGCCCAGATCGAAGGGCTGACGAAATGCACGGTGGGAATGCCGGCGGCCTTCAACCGCTCTTCGACGCCGAAGTTGAAGTCCGGCGCATCGATGCCGACAAACACTTTTGGATGCTCGCGCAGGAAATGCCTAACGATATCGCGCCTCAGTTTTAGCAAGCCGGGCAGATGCCGCAGTACCTCGATGTAGCCATTGACGGAGAGCCTTTCGTTTGATGCCAGCGCCCGAGCGCCCGCGGCAATCATTCGTGGCCCGGCGATGCCTTCGAACCGGAGGCCGGAATTGTGTGACTTGAGTGCGTTAATCAACTCGGCGCCCAGAAGATCGCCGGAGGCCTCTCCTGCAATCAAGCCGACGGTGGTCAACGGATGATGCCGCGTTCCGCACTGCGCAGGAATGCCGTCAACTGGGCAACTTCAGGCGCGGTTTCGGCATCCAGTTTCTCCAGCGCTTCCTGAAGCGTCAGGCTTTCCCGATAAAGTGTCTTGTAGGCACGCTTGAGTGTGGCCAGCGTCTCGGGAGAAAATCCGCGCCGTTTCAAACCTTCCGAATTCAGGCCGTGTGGCTGTGCCGGTGCGCCGGAGGCCATGACAAAAGGCGGAATGTCCTTGAACACAATGGTGCCGCCGCCGGTGATGACATGCGCGCCGATCTTGCAGAACTGGTGCACCGCAGTGAGTCCGCCGAGGATGGCGTAATCGCCGATTTCCACATGCCCGCCAAGCGTGGCATTGTTGGCGAGAATGGTGTGGTTGCCGACCACGCAGTCATGCGCAATGTGGACATAGGCCATCACCCAGTTACCGTTACCCACTCGGGTAATGCCTTGATCCTGCACCGTGCCGGTATTGAACGTGCAGAATTCGCGAATGGTATTGTCATCGCCGATTTCCAGCCGGGTGGGCTCACCCGCGTATTTCTTGTCCTGCGGCTGCTCGCCCAGCGAAACGAACTGGAAGATGCGGTTGCGTTTGCCGATACGCGTATGGCCCGTGATGACGGCATGCGCGCCGATAGTCGTGCCTTCGCCGATTTCGACATGCGGGCCGATTACCGCATAAGGGCCGATCTCGACATTTGCATCGATTTTCGCGCCGGTTTCAACGATCGCGGTGGCATGAATGCGGGACATGTCACATGTTCCTGAGCGCGGCCATCATTTCCGCTTCGGCCACCACTGCGCCATCGACTTCTGCACGCGTCGAATATTTCCAGATGCCTCGCATGTTGCGCAGAATTTCGGCTTTCAAAATCAGCTGGTCGCCAGGCATGACGGGTTTCTTGAAACGCGCGCCGTCGATGCCGGCAAAATATACCACCGAGTCTTCATCCGGCACCTTGTTTTCCGTCACATAGGAAAGGATTGCGGCCGCCTGGGCCAGCGCCTCGAGAATCAGCACGCCTGGCATCACTGGATGATGCGGGAAGTGCCCCGGAAAATGCGGCTCGTTCATGGTCACGTTCTTGAGCGCGACGATGTGCTTGCCCGCCTCGCATTCGAGCACCCGGTCTACCAGCAGGAACGGGTAACGGTGCGGCAAATGCCGCATGATTTCCTGTATGTCCATGGTTTTCATTGGTCTTTCCCTTCGATTTCCGCAATCCGTTTTTCCAGTTCCTTGACGCGCGCAACCAGCTTGTCCAGGTTGCGCATGTGCACCGCATTCCTCAGCCATTCCCCATGTTCGGAAAAAGGCAGCGCCGAGGTATAGGTGCCGGGCCTGGTCAAGGATTTTGTTATCAGTGTGTTGGTCGAGATTCGCACGCCGTCCGCGATTTCGATGTGGCCGTGAATCATCGCCGCACCGCCGATCATGCAATGCCTGCCGATTTTTGCACTGCCGGCAATGCCGGTGCAGCCGGCAATGGCGGTATGCGCGCCGATGCGGACGTTATGAGCGACCTGGATCAGGTTGTCCAGTTTGACGCCTTCCTCGATCACCGTATCATCGAGCGCGCCGCGGTCGATCGTGGTACAGGCGCCGACTTCCACATCATCTTCAAGAATCACGCGCCCCGTCTGAGGAATTTTCACCCAGCGCCCTTGTTCATTTGCCAGGCCAAAACCGTCCGAGCCGATGACGCATCCGCTGTGCAGGATCACGCGGCTGCCAACTATGCACGCGTGGTAAACCGAGACATTGGCATACAGCAGGCAGTCCTCGCCGATTTGCACGCCTTCGCCAATTTAGCAGTTTGGGCCAATGGCTGTGCGCGCGCCGATTTTCACGCCCTTGCCCACGACCACGCCGGGCCCAATCGAAGCGCTGGGCGCAACGTCCGCACATTCATCAACAACAGCAGAGGGATGAATGCCCAGCGCGGCTTGCGGGACCGGATTGAACAACGCGGAGACGCGGGCAAAATACAGGTACGGATTGGGTGTAATGATGCGGGGACGTTGCGTCAGACCACGCCCCTCAGGCGGCAGGATCAGCGCACCCGCCCGGGTGGTTTCAATCTGCCTGAGATATTTTGGTTGCGATACAAATGCAATATCCTGAGAACCGGCACGCTCAATAGGCGCTACCCGTGAGATCCGCACCTCGTCATCGTCGACAAGCTCTCCGCCAAAACGGGCAACGATGTCAGAGAGGGAAAATGTCCCTGCCACGAAACTGTTATCGCTCGCCCAGTTCCTTCATCACGCGCTCGGTGATGTCGATCTTGGGATTGAAATAGACCGCCTGCTCAACGATCAGGTCGAACTTTTCGGCCTTGGCAATTTCCAGAATGGCCTTGCGCGCCTTTTCCTGGATGGCGCCCAGTTCCTCGTTGCGACGCAGATTGAGATCCTCACGAAACTCACGGCTCTGACGCTGGAATTCGCGGTTGAGATTTGCGAGGTCGCGTTCCTTGTTCTTGCGGTCGGTTTCCGACATGGTGACGCCCTCCTTGTCGAGCTGTGCCTGGAGATCCCTGGCCTGCCGGGCCATTTTCTGCAGCTCCTGTTCGCGAGGCGAAAACTCCTTTTCCAGTTTCTTCTGCGCCTTGACGGAGAGCGGCGCTTCGCGCAACAGCCTTTCCGTATTCACAAAGCCGACCTTTTCAGCCTGCACGGCCCCTGCAGCCATGGCTCCCAATGATAAAACCATCAAGGACAGGGCAAGTTTCATAAACGACTCCATTAACTTCAGTTTAGAACGTGCTGCCAAGATTGAACTGGAAGACCTGCGTCTTGTCCGTGTCTTTCTTGTTGAGCGGATAAGCCAGGCTGAAACGCAGCGGCCCAAGCGGAGAATTCCAGGCCACCCCCAGACCAGCCGAGAAACGCATATCGTCAAAGCTGAAGGTGTTCGACCCATAAAGCGGATTGCCCTCGCCAAACACGCCGCCGGCGTCCAAGAAAGTGGATAGGCGAACAGAATTGTCCTTCATGCCGGGCATGGGGAAAAGCAGCTCGATATTGCCAACCAGCTTGGTGTCGCCGCCGAGCGTCACGACTTCATTGGTCACTGGGTCGAGTTCCTTCGGGCCAATGGTGCCCGATTCAAACCCGCGCACCGAACTGACACCACCAACGAAGAAATTGCGGTAGAACGGCAGGTCGCTGCTGCCGATGCCACCGCCGTAGCCAATTTCGCCATTCAGCATCAGTGTGAGGTCCTTGCTCAACGGCAAGTATTGCTGATGCTGCAGGGATAGCTTGTAATACTTGATGTCACCCGGTGGCGCGCCGAACTCGATCGCCGCGCGCTGGAATATGCCCTTGGTGGGGAACAGGAAATTGTCGCGGGTGTCCCGCGCAATCGAGGAATCCAGCCGAAGGGTGTTGTTGCTGTTGCCGTTTTCCGCCACGAAATTCTTGTACTGGATTGGGCTGGACGCGGTGGTGGTGAGGTCCAGTTGTTCCACCCCGGCGCCGAAGAACACGGTGTCCTTTTCACTGATGGGCAGACCCACGCGCAGGCCCAGCCCCATGGTCGAGGACTCGTATTCACCCACTCCATCGAGTGAGGTGGCATCCACATCGCGGCGGTAGATGTCATAACCCAGGCTCACGCCATCCAGCGTATAGTAGGGATTGGTGAACGACAGCGAGTAAACGGTATTCACGCTGCCGCTGTTGATCTGCACGGCAACACGGTTGCCGGTGCCGAACACGTTGCTCTGGTTGACCGAGCCGGACAGCACAAGTCCTTCGGAAGAAGAAAAACCCGCACCCAGCAGAATATTGCCGGTCGCCTTTTCTGCCACGCTGATGTTTACATCCACCTGATCGGTTGCGCCTGGCACGGCGGGCGTCTCGACATTGACCTCATTGAAGAAACCAAGACGGTTCAACCGTTCACGGGAAAGATTGATTTTCTCGGCGTTGTACCAGCCGCCTTCCATTTGCCGTACCTCACGGCGAATCACCTCGTCCCGGGTCTTCGTATTCCCGGAAACGTTGACGCGGTTGATGTACACACGGCGCCCCGGATCGACGAACATGGTAAATGCCACCTGATGCTTTTCCTTGTCCAGTTCTGGCACCGCATTGACATTGGCAAATGCATAACCCTCATTTCCAAGTCGGTCGCTGATCTTGCGCGAGGACTCGGTGAGCTTTTCGCGTGAGAACACCTCACCCGGCTTGATCATGATCAGGCTTCTCAGTTCCTGTTCCGGCACCAGCATCTGACCGGCCAGTCTGATGTCGGAAACCGTGTATTTGGGACCCTCGGTCATGTTTACGGTGATATAGATATCCTTCTTGTCCGGACTGATCGACACCTGTGTTGAATCGATATTGAATTCCAGAAAGCCCTGATTCAAGTAATAGGAACGTAGTGTTTCCAGATCGCCGGACAGCTTGGTCTTGGAATACTGGTCATCCTTTGTGTACCAGGACAGCCAGTTCGGCGTTGAAGAATTGAACTGCTTCAGGAGCGCCTTTTCCGTGAAGGTTTTATTGCCCACCAGATTGATCTGGCGGATCCTGGCCGCTTCGCCTTCCACCACATCAAACTGGAGCGCGACGCGATTCCGCTCCAGCGGGGTAACCGTAGTCACCACCTGCACGGAATACAATCCTCGATTGAAATACTGCCTCTTGAGTTCCTGTTCGGCGCGATCAAGCAACCCCTTGTCGAACACCCTGCCTTCAGCCAATCCGGTTTGCTTGAGGCCGGTTTTGAGATCTTCTTCCGAGAACTCCTTCATGCCAGAAAATGAAAGCTTGGAAATGGATGGGCGTTCTTCCACAGCAACGATCAGTACATCGCCTTGCGCCTCCAGCTTCACGTCCTTGAAAAAACCCGTGGCAAACAGGGCCTTGATGGCTGCAGCGGCACGTTCGTCATTCAGTGTTTCTCCCACCTTGATGGGCAGGTAACTGAAAACCGTTCCTGCTTCGGTCCTCTGAAGGCCTTCCACACGGATATCGCGAACCACAAAAGGCTCGATGGCAAAAGCAGGACTGATCAGCCCTGCCACGATCAGCAATGCGGTGATGCGTTTATTCATGTTGGAATCACCCGATTTGAATCATTTTGTTATGACACGAAGGATATCGTTATACAGAGCCAGGAAGATCAGCGAACCCAAAACGGCCATGCCAATGCGGGAGCCGATGTCCATGGCACGTTCAGAAACCGGCCTTCCTCGAAAAACCTCGAAAATATAATACATTAGATGTCCACCATCCAGTAGGGGAATGGGTAACAGATTGATCACGCCCAGTCCGATGCTGATTACCGCAAGGAATCCGAAAAAGCTCAGCCAGCCCTGCTGCGCGGTTTGCCCGGCATAATCGGCGATGGATATCGGCCCTGACAGGTTCCTCCAGGACACCTGTCCCAGCACCATGCGTCCGAGCATTTTCAGGCTGAACACGGTGGTTTCCCAGGTCTTGATCACTGCCTGCTCAAGCGCCTTTACAGGGCCATGGCGCTGCTCGGTGCGCAAGGCATCAAACAATGCCGGATCAAACCTGGGACTCGCACCGATCCTGCCAATGACTGTACCGCCTTCTTCGATTTCAATGGGTGTCAAATGCAGCACCCGCCGGGACCCGGATGACTCCACCTTTACCTCAATGTTCCGGTTGGGAGAACTTCTCACCCGACTGGAAAACTCCTGCCAGGTGTGAATGCTCTGTCCATTGACGCTTTCAATGCGGTCGCCCACGCGCATGCCGCCTTTTTCCGCAACCCCTGCCGGTTCCAGCCGACCCACCACAGGTGCCATATCAGGGGAGAACGGCACGAATCCGAGCGTTTTGGCGCCTTCCTCCAGATTGCTTGAATCAACCTGGCTGAAATCCAGCTCTCGCTGTTCGCCATTTGCAAGTTGAACGACAGGCTTCTCCCCTTTGACGGCTGATTCAAGCAGGGTCATCTGCAAGTCCGCAAAGGTCTTGATCTGCTTTCCATTCACACTGGCAACCTCATCGCCCTTGCGCAACCCCGCCTCGGCAGCCGGGGTATCCGCATCCGGCTCACCCAGAACGGGTTTCAGCGCGGGGATGCCATGGATGAACAAGGCCCAGAACACGAAAACAGCCAGCAGAAAGTTTGCCATGGGCCCGGCGGTGACGATGATCATGCGCCGCCAAACGCTTGCCCGGTTGAAAGCCCGATGCGCTTCCTCGCTGGGCACCGCACCTTCCCGCTCGTCCAGCATCTTCACGTAGCCCCCCAATGGCAGGGAGCTGATAGTCCACTCGGTTCGATCCCTGCCCAAGCGGCGGCTGAAAAGCGGTTTGCCGAAGCCAACCGAAAACTTCAGCACCTTGACGCCTGACCAGCGAGCAGCCAGATAGTGGCCATATTCATGCACCACAACCAAGATGCCGATCACGACCAAAAATGACAGGACAGTGGTCAGCAGGTTCATGCCATCGCCCGCAAGGACAGAAACTCGCGGGTCATGTGCCGCGCACGGGAATCCTCTTCGAGCAAATCCTCGAGCGAAGCGGGAGCCGAAGTCGGCAGATTCGCCAAAGCATGATGGATGGCTCGCGGAATATCCCCAAAGGAACATTGCCTGTTGAGGAACGCTTCGACCGCCACTTCGTTGGCAGCATTCAGCACTGCTGGCGCATATCCGCCATGCTGCAAGGAATCGAATGCCATGCCGAGGCATGGGAAACGCTCGAAGTCGGGTTGTTCGAACTGAAGATTGGCGCCAACCAGGCTCAATGGCGATACGCCAGCCTCGAGGCGCTCGGGAAATCCCAGGGCATAGGCAATGGGCGTGCGCATGTCAGGTGTACCCAACTGGGCCATAACCGAGCCGTCACGGTACTCGACCATGGAATGAATGATGCTTTGAGGATGAACCAGCACCCTGATCTGCTCCGGGTTGGCATGAAACAGCCAGCGAGCCTCGATCACCTCCAGGCCCTTGTTCATCATGCTGGCCGAATCGACTGAAATCTTGCGTCCCATGACCCAGTTTGGATGCGCCACTGCCTGTTCAGGCGTGGCAGCATTCATTTGTTCAGCACTCCATGTCCGGAACGGACCGCCAGAGGCCGTCAACCAGATGGCATTCACCCCCGCCTTATCAAGGTTGCCGTCAAACCCCGCCGGAAGCGACTGGTAGATGGCGCTGTGCTCGGAATCTATTGGCAGCAGCTCGGCACCACTTTGCGCAATCGCATCCATGAACAGTTGACCGGAAACCACGAGGGTTTCCTTGTTGGCGAGCAGGATGCGCTTGCCGGCTTTGGCTGCAGCCAGCGTGGCAGGCAATCCGGCCGCCCCGACAATGGCCGCCATCAGGGTCGTGACTTCGGGGGCGCTGGCAACATCGACCAGCGCCTGGGGTCCGGACAGCACTGTTGTCAGGCTTCCGGCATCAGAAAGCTTGCTGCGCAATTCATCTGCAGCCGCCCTTGCCGTCATCACGGCATACCTTGGCCGGAACTCCATGCATTGATGAAACAGCTTGTCGGTTTGTGTTGCGCCCGTCAGCGCAAAAACGATAAACCGCTCTGGATGGCGTGCCACAACATCCAGCGTATTCACGCCGATGGTTCCCGTGGCGCCAAGTATCGTCAGGACCTGAGGGTTCACCCGGATTTCCTCATATCCACGTCACAAAGTGCAGAATGCCGGCTGCGATCGGCAAGGCTGCGGTCAGCGCATCGATTCTGTCCAGCACGCCGCCATGCCCGGGAAGTATTGAACCACTGTCTTTGACCCCGGCGACGCGTTTCATCCACGACTCGAACAGGTCGCCGAGGATAGAGAAATACAGCAAGGCCGCAGCAAGAATCAAGGCACCCGGAATCCTCAAGCCGACAATGGCGGCGCTGATGGCCGAGGCATACAGAACAAGCGCGATGCCAGCACCTGCCACGCCTTCCCAGGATTTACCAGGGCTGATTTGCGGCGCCAGCTTGTGCTGGCCGAAACGCCGCCCGGCAAAATACGCGGCGGTATCGGCAATCCAGACCAGCGCCATTACACCCAGCAGGAGCCAGGCACTGCGCTCACGCAGGGCCACCATGGCCGCCCAGGTAGGCAATATGATGAGCGTGCCCGTAAGCGCGCGCAGGAAGAAGTTTTCGCCTCGCCAGCGATTGGCCAGCCAGAGTGGCGCTACCAGCACCCAGAACACGGCAGCCATCGTCCACAGGATCAGCATGGCCTGCTCCAAATCCGGCAGGTGATAGACGACCAGTGCCAACAGCGTCAGGCCCATGCCGTAGATGAGGGGAAGCGGTCGGGGAAAAGCCGTTATCCTGGCCCATTCATGCCCGGCCACTCCAGCGATCAGGGCAATCAACATGGCCCACGGTAAAGGAGGAAAGAGAAAGAGGGATGGAACAAAGACGGCGAGTATCACCAGTCCCGTGATGACCCGCTTCATGGTTCCTTCACGGTTTCGGAAAGTTGCTCGCTGGTTCGGCCGAAGCGGCGTTCCCGCTTCTGATAGGAAGCAATCGCCGCATCCAGCGCCGCCTCATCGAAATCCGGCCACAACGTATCCGTGAAATAGAGTTCGGTATAAGCCAGTTGCCACAACAGGAAATTGCTGATGCGCTTTTCGCCGCCCGTGCGGATGAACAAGTCCGGCTCGGGCGCGTCCGACAGGCACAATCCGCTGGCCAGATCGGCTTCAGTCACGGCTCCCTGCCTGTTCGGATCAGCCATCAGGCGATTGACCGCCTGCAGAATGTCCCAGCGACCGCCGTAATTCGCGGCAACATTCAATGTCAACCTTCTGTTGTTCCGGGTCAGGGTTTCACCTTCGGCGATGAGCCTGTTCAATTGCGGGCCGAAACGGGCCAGATCGCCGACAATGCGCAGACGCACACCATTCTTGTGCAGCTTGCCGACTTCGCGTTCCAGGGCCATGACAAACAGTTCCATGAGCTTGCTGACTTCGTCTTCCGGCCGGCGCCAGTTCTCCGAGCTGAAGGCAAACAGGGTCAAGTGCTCCACACCGCGCTCGATACAGGCTTTGACCACATCCCTTACCGTCTCCACGCCGCGCTTGTGTCCCGCCACGCGCGGCATGAAACGCTGCTTGGCCCAGCGCCCGTTGCCATCCATGATGATGGCAATGTGGCTGGGCACATTCCGCACCTCGGGAATTTCAGTGGTGGAGCTTTTGAATATCATGGCCTGTGGCCATCCTTTGACGACTCAAACAGCCATTAGATCGGCTTCTTTCGCCTGCAACAGTTTGTCGATTTCCGCGACGAACTTGTCGGTCAGCTTCTGAATGTCGTCCTGGGCTCGGCGTTCCTCGTCCTCGCTGGCAGTCTTGTTCTTGACCATGTCCTTCAGGGCGGTGTTGGCATCGCGCCGCACATTGCGAACCGCCACGCGGGCGTTCTCGCCCTCGCCCTTCACCACCTTGATCAGATCACGGCGTCGCTCTTCCGTCAGCGCGGGCATGGGCACGCGGATGATGTCGCCCTGCGTGGCCGGATTCAATCCCAGATCGGAATCGCGAATGGCTTTTTCCACCTTGCCCACCATGTTCTTTTCCCATGGCTGGACGCCGATGGTACGCGCATCGATGAGCGTGACGTTGGCCACCTGCGGAACCGGTGTCAAGTTGCCATAGTAATCCACCATGACG
>JACAED010000055.1 GCA_013389025.1 Hydrogenophilaceae bacterium | reverse complement strand
TGGCGAGCATCGAGGCTCGCGATGTGGTGGTGCCACAGGCCACCTTGGATGCGGCCATGGATGAAGTGCGCAGCCGTTATCCGAATATCAGCGTTTTTCAGGAGGATCTGGCCGGCAATGGCCTCAGCATGGATGGATACCGGCTGTCCCTTGAACGAGAACTGAAGGTGGAAGCAGTGCTGGAAAAAGTGGGCAGCCGTGCGGCAAAAGTCAGCGACATCGATGTCGAACTGTACTATCGCTACCACCCTGAACAATTCCAGCGACCTGAAACCCGGGTGGCTCGACACATTCTGGTGACGATCAATGAAGAATTGCCGGATAACACCCGCGAGGCAGCCCGTAGGCGCATCGAGGCGATTGCCGGTCGTTTGGACAGGGAGCCAAGGCGGTTCGAAGAACAGGCCATGAAGCATTCCGAATGTCCCACCGCCCTGCAAGGCGGATTGCTGGGCGAGGTGAAACAGGGCCAGCTTTATCCAGAGCTCGATGCCGTGCTGTTCCAGCTTGAGCCGATGCAGCTCAGCGGCATGGTGGAATCGCCCGTGGGTTTGCACCTCGTGCGCTGCGACAGCATTACGCACGCAGGCAAACTGCCGCTCGGCAAGGCCAGTGACGCGATTCGTGATCTGCTGGCCGGCCGCCGCAAGCACATCTGCCAAGGCGCCTGGCTCAAGCAGATCCAGCAAGGCACCTCACTACATGCCCTTGAGCAAACCTGGGCAGCCTGAACTTGTATGTAAATGAAAACGGCCCACATCACTGTGAGCCGTTCTGAATACTGGTGGCCAGGGGCAGAATCGAACTGCCGACACGCGGATTTTCAGTCCGCTGCTCTACCAACTGAGCTACCTGGCCGTATCAGACAATTTCTGACGCGGATTTTAGTTCCGGCCGGGCTTCCGCCCTTAACTTGCTTCGCAGGTTAGCCTTCACTGCTATCTGTCCTTCGGCCAGATTGAAGTCCGCTGCTCTACCAAAGAGCTATCTGGCCGTTGTCTACTAATTAAGACAAAAAGAATGACCGGCGAGGCCGGTCAGGGCTGTAATTAAACCCGTTCTTGCCTGCTTCGTCAAGCTTGCTGGTAAGCCAGTACTAGCATTGCA
Source organism: Hydrogenophilaceae bacterium (assembly GCA_013389025.1). Taxonomy (GTDB): domain Bacteria; phylum Pseudomonadota; class Gammaproteobacteria; order Burkholderiales; family Thiobacillaceae; genus UBA6918. The sequence goes on along the minus strand of JACAED010000055.1, from coordinate 5,215 downwards.
GGCCGTTGGTGACGCAGACGTAGCGCTTGAGTACCGCTAAACCAACCCATATCCAAAACAGCAGAAAAAATGCCACGAAGGGGATGTGCGTGTCGATGATGAAACGTGGCGTGATGGCACGCGTAAGGCGTATGACTGGACGGGTAATGGTTTTGAGGATACGGTAGAAAATATTCTGTTCCCGCCCCGCGCCCGCAAGCAGGGTGAGAATGCCCTGCCCGATCAGCGAATAACCTGCGACTTCGATCACGGCCCGCAGAGCGGAAATAATCAGGATTTCAATTTGTGCCATGTTTCCTCCCAGGATGCATTTTATCTTGTCCTTGTTGCCAGCCTGATCGAGAATGCAGGGCTGTTGTCGACCATTCGAGTACAAATGAATTTTGAGCGCATGCGCTGGGAATGGCGTGGCTGGCTGATGGAAGTTTTGAAGCGCCCGCAGGATGCGATTGCGGCTTACAAACAGGCCTATGCCTCGAATACGTCCCGCTGGCAGCTGGCGCATGTCATCGGTTTTCTGTACGAGCAGAGCGGTAACCATGCCGAGGCGGAAGCCTGGCTGGTACGCGCGTGCGAGGGCAATCCAAAAAGCGGTGACGCGTGGTTCAATCTCGGGTTTATCCGTGACAAGGCGCGCCGCTGGCCGAAGGCGATCGAGGCCTTCCAGAAAGCCGTGGCGCTGGCCCCAAACCAGGACCGCGCCTGGTATGGCATGGGTTTGGCGCAGGCCCATCTGGGTAACCATGCCGAGGCGGCCAAAGCCCTGGAAGAGGCCGCGCGCCTGCAACCCATGAATGGTCATGCCTGGTATGCATTGGGCATGGCCTACCATCATCTGCATGAACCGGAGCAGGTCAAGCGGGCAGCAGAACAACTCGCGCAGTTTGACCCGCAGCGCGCCAAGGTGTTTATCCGCGAAACGGAAAGGGCGGACCTGCACCATCTGGTGGCGCATCTGGATTGAATGCTGACGGCTTTAAGAAACAACAAGGCCCGCACATGCGGGCCTTGTTCATGATTGGGCCGGCATGCCGACCCGTAGCGCTCTCTCCCTTAAGCAGCGCGTGTATCGATATCCCCTTCCAGATTGGGATAACGCACGTGGTCAACGAGCTCTTGCACTTCTTTGGAAGGCGCGGGCGAGATCATTGAACCGACGATCACGCCGATAAAGCCGATGGGGATGCCGAATATACCGGCGGCGATGGGTTTGATGTCCCACCACTGGTTGGCATCTACGCCACCGAAGAAGTCGTAGGTGATGAACATGTAATACATGCACACGCCCAGACCGGCCAGCATGCCGATGATTGCCCCCAGCTTGTTGGCCCGCTTCCAGAACACGCCCAGCACCAGCGCCGGGAAAAAGGCCGAAGCCGCCAGCGAGAACGCCGCGCCGACGAGGAACAGAATGTCGCCCGGCTTCATCGCCGCCACCGAGGCCGCAATGACCGCGACCACAAGGAGCAGCGCCTTTGAAACCGTCAGGCGGCGCACGGTGGAAGCGTGCGGATCGAGCATCTTGTAGTAGACGTCATGCGACAGGGCGTTGGCGATGGTGAGCAAAAGGCCGTCCGCGGTGGAGAGCGCCGCGGCCAGCCCCCCCGCCGCCACAAGACCGGAGATGACATACGGCAGCCCGGCGATTTCCGGCGTGGCCAGCACGATGAGGTCGCCGCCGATGGTGATTTCCGCCAGCTGCACGAAGCCATCCTTGTTCATGTCCACGATCTTCATCAGTTCGGCATCTACTGCAGACCAGTTCGATACCCAGGCAGGCAGGGCCGAGAAGCTTGAGCCGACGAGGTTGGTGTAGACCTCGTACTTGGCCAGCACCGCCAGGGCCGGTGCGGTGAAATACAGCAGGAAGATGAAGAACAACGACCAGAACACCGACTGACGCGCTTCACGCACGGAAGGCGTGGTGTAGTAGCGCATCAGGATGTGCGGCAGCGCGGCGGTGCCCACCATCAGGCACAGCACCAATGCAAGGAAATTCTTGCGCTTGATATTGGAGGCCTTCTCGTCCTCCGCCTTGGCCTTGGCGATCTCTTCGGGCGTGGCGTCGGGGTTCTCCTTCAACAGTTTCTTTTCGGCGCCCTTGCCGCTGAACGGAACCGCGTGGGCGGCGACCGGACCTGCCTTGGCCTTGGCGCCTTCCGCCGCTTTCTTCAGTTTCTTCTTCAGTGCCTCCGGGCCGGTCAAGTCCTTGATTTCTTTTTCTTTGGCAGCGATTTTTTTCGTATCCTGCTCGGGGGCGGCTTTCAGTTCGGCCAGCTCGGTGTCCAGCTTGGCGCGGGCTTCTGCGACGATGCTGTCGGCGGTGCCGTTTTTCATGGCCTCTTCAAGCGCCTTCAGCTTTTCTTCTGTAGCGAGCTGCTTTTCCTTGTGCAGCGCGCGCACGGTGGCTTCGGCAGCGCCAAGTGCGGTCGAGGGATCATTCAGCTCCTTTTCCTTGGCGGCAACGCCCTGCAGGGCCTGGCCGTAGGCGATTTGCGGAATGGGGTTGCCCGTGTGTTTGACCGACAGCCACACCACCGGAATCATGTAGGCGATGATGAGAATGATGTACTGCGCCACTTGCGTCCAGGTCACCGCGCGCATGCCACCGAGGAAGGAGCAGACCAGAATCCCGGCCAGGCCGACGAATACGCCGATCTGGAATTCCAGGCCGGTGAAGCGTGAGGTGATCAATCCTACGCCGTAAATCTGCGCCACGACATAGACGAAGGAGCAGATGATGGCGGCAACGACGCCGATCATGCGTGGGATATTGCCGCCGTAACGCGCGCCGAGAAAATCCGGAATGGTGAACTGGCCGAACTTTCTGAGATAAGGCGCAAGGAACAACGCCACCAGCACATAGCCGCCGGTCCAGCCCATGACGAAGGCAAGACCGTCATAGCCGGTGAGGTAGAGCGTGCCCGCCATGCCGATGAAGGAGGCGGCGCTCATCCAGTCCGCGCCGGTGGCCATGCCGTTAAAAATGGCCGGCACGCGTCGTCCAGCCACGTAGTATTCCGACACGTCCGCCGTCTTGGACATGATGCCGATGCCGGCATACAGGCCAATGGTTGCCAGCAGGAACAGATAGCCCAGCACCTTGTTGGGCACGCCCATTTGTTCGAGGATGGCCAGCACGATGACAAAGGCAATGAAGCCGCCGGTATAGAAGCTGTAATACTTCTTGAGCTGGGCGGCGAATTGGGATTGGGTGAGCGCGGCCATTACGCTTCCTCCCCTTCATGCACGCCGTATTCCTTGTCCAGCTTGTTCATGGAACGGGCATAGAACCAGATGATCAGGACAAAGATGATCAGTGAACCCTGTGCGCCCATGTAAAAACCGAGCGGGAAGCCCAGGATGACGATTTCGTTGAGCTCGCGCGCGTACCAGCTTGCCACAAAGGTTGCGACGAACCAGATGGCAAGAAGCACGGCAGTCAGGCGCAGGTTCCTGCTCCAGTACTCCCGGTGTTTGTCGGTGAGTTGCATGGTGAGTCCTCCGATTCCGAATGGGTTGATTTTATGATTCAGAAATAGCCAAGACAGGCATGCCTCGGCATGGTGCAGAGTGTGCCTATGACAGCGCGATTACACAAACAGCAAATTAGCAGTTACTAATAGTCCTGTTGGGGCTCATGTGCCGAGCCAGTGACGCGAACGAGCCAGGCTTTCCAGATCTTTCAGTGTGGCAAGTTTCTGGTGTCGGGCGGCGTCCAGCAGAATCAGCCAAAGCTGCGCGGTAGCAGCCGCATCGGCAACCGCGCTGTGGCGCGAGAAATTGGCGATGCACAGGGTTTCCAGCCAGTCATCGAGGTGGCGGCATTTTGCCGCATGCTGCGCAAACAGCAATGGCGCGATGACCGCCGCATCCAGCCAGTGATGGGCCGGATGCCAGCCCAGTTCCTTTTTGAATGCCGTATCGAGCGCGTCACGGTCGAATGCGGCGTGAAAGGCCACGCGAGGAGAAACCTGTGCAAACTCAGCGAACTGGAGCAAGGCTTCTCTAGCCGGGAGCCCCGTCAATTGCTGGCTGTCGGTCAACCCATGTATCAGGATGTTGTCATGCGAGGTGGCGGTTTCCTGCCTGAGCCGCACTTCGCAACCGCTGCCCAGATTAATCTGCCCGCCAAGAATTTCCACCGCACCGATGGACAGCAGGGGATCCGTGCGCGGATTGAGTCCGCCCGTTTCCACATCCACCACCACCCAGCGCATCTCGTTCAATGGTGTGCGCGAAGATGGCGGCTTGATCGATTTCAGCGCATTAAGCCGTCGTGATTCTGCTTCCGGAAGATCGACACGAGGCTTGCGGGTAAAGGGCCAGATCAACGTTCGTAGTCCAGGGCCAGCCGTGCCTGCAGCTTGCGTGCCTGACGGAAGGCTTCCTTGAGGATGCGGCGGTCCAGCACCGACAGGCGATCCGGATCGAGAAAGTTGTCGGGCGCCATCCCTTTTCGCTGTTGGTCATGCTGGTTACGCAGTCGCAGCAGCTGGATGAAGTGGAAAGCCTGTACCCAGCCCTTGATCTCGTCTTCGGGGATGTGCAAATCGCGTCCGGACATCATGAGTCGCTGCGCGGTGTTGGTGGCGATTTGCCCGCTTGCCAATGCCAGGATGCGCGCGCCATCGACAAACGGCGTGGTGCCATTCAGCTTGAGGTCCAGCGTATGCGGATGGGCGTCATCATCCGACAGCACGAAATCACGTACCAGACCCAGGGGCGGTGCGTTGCGCAGGGCGTTTTGCGCCATCTGTTTGAGGAAGCGGGGATTGGCTCGCACCTTGCCTTCGAGCCATGTTCTCAGGTTCAGGGCAAGCATCTCTTCACCATACAGGGGACGGAAGTCGAAGAAAATGCTCGCGTTCAACAGTTCTTCCGGACCGCCGGTGTCGATCCAGCGCGAGAACTGGTTGCGCCATTCTTCTTCCGTCAGACACCATTTGGGATTGCTGGCCATGATGCCGCCCTTGCATAGCGGAAAGCCGCAGGCATCCAGGCCCTGGTTGATGCGCAGCGCGATTTCCAGCAGCCTGCTTCGAACCGTTTCGCGCTCGGCATCGCTGGCAACGGTAAAAATAAAGGCATTGTCCTGGTCGGTGGCCAGGGTCTGTTCCATGCGTCCTTCCGATCCCAGCGCAATCCAGCACCACCTCAAACCGGGAAAATTCAGTTCGTCCGTTTCCAGTTCGATCAGCCGGCGCGTGAGATG
>JACAED010000025.1 GCA_013389025.1 Hydrogenophilaceae bacterium | reverse complement strand
GACTGGCATCCCCGGTTCAAGAAGTGGTGCGATGAGTATTTTTTTCTCAGGCATCGCAACGAGCCACGTGGCGTGGGTGGCAGCTTTTTTGACGATCTGAACTCGCCGGATTTTGATACCTGCTTCAATCTCATGCAATCGGTTGGCGATCATTTCCTGCCAGCCTATGTGCCGATTTTCGAGCGGCGAAAAACCATTTCATTTGGCGAACGCCAACGCGATTTTCAGGCTTACAGACGCGGACGCTATGTCGAGTTCAATCTGGTCTTTGACCGTGGCACATTGTTCGGGCTACAGTCAGGTGGACGTACCGAATCCATCCTCATGTCCATGCCCCCCATCGTAAAGTGGCGATATGACTGGAAACCCGAAGCGGGCACTCCGGAAGCGCGGTTGTATACGGATTTTCTGGTGGCACAAGATTGGGCCTGATTCGCCAGCTTCGCCGGGGGTTGACGCTCAGCCTGATTCTGCTGCTCATCCTGTTGGCATTGCTCGGACTGATCGTCTGGGAATTGTTTTCCTCGGACATGCAGGCCAAGTATCTTGCAAAGACAGCTCAGAAGATGACATGGCGATTGCAAAACGGACCGTCGGATCGTATTCGCTTTCCCGGCCCAGGGCCTTACGACATGAGGCTGGGGTACAACAAGCTGCCTGTTTACACGGAACATCTTGCGAGGGCGGGATGGGATATCGAACGCCAGGCCAAAATCAGCATTCAGATGGAACGGGCGGACGACCTTGGCCTGAACCTGCCTTACCGGGAAAAAAGCCAGGGCGGATTGACCCTGCTGGATCAAACCGGGAAGACGCTCTATCTCAAGCGCTACCCAAACCGTGTTTACGCGAATTTTGACGATGCGCCCCCAGTGCTGCGCAATGCGTTGCTGTTCATCGAGAACCGTGAACTCCTGAGCGAGAAGTTCCCCACCAAGAACCCCGCCGTGGAATGGGACCGCTTGGCACAGGCACTGCTTGACAAGTTCTACTCCATGATCAATCCGGCCCACAATGTACCGGGTGGCAGTACCCTGCCAACTCAGATTGAGAAGTATCGCCATTCCCCCGATGGCATCACGCTGTCAATGATGGACAAGCTCAAACAAATGGGCTCGGCGAGCCTGCGCGCCTACCTCGATGGCGAAAATACCTTGCCAACCCGCAAGCGCATCGTCACGGATTATCTGAATACCGTTCCACTTTCGGCCGCGCCCGGTTTTGGCGAAGTCAATGGCGTGGGGGATGGTCTGTGGGCTTGGTATGGGCTGGATTTCAAGGAAGCCAACAAGGCCTTGTGGCGCCTGGAGAAGAATCCATCTGACCTGGAAGGGGCCCGGGCTTTCAAGCACGCGCTCAGCCTGCTGGTCGCCGAGCGCAAGCCGTCGTATTACCTGTCAAAAAATCGCGACGCGCTTGAGCGCTATACCAATGTGCACCTTGATCTGCTGGTGGATGCGGGACTGATCTCCACGCAAACCCGGGATGCCGCCCTCAAGCTGCCCTTGCGCAGCCCGAAGCAGCGCGTGGATCCGCCGGCTCCGCAGTATACGATGCTTAAGGCCACCAACAGCCTGCGTTCACGGCTTGCAGGCCTGTTGGGCGAACAAAGATTGTACGATCTGGACCGGCTTGACCTGGTGGCTGAAAGTACCCTGAATGAGGAAGCCCAGAGGCAGGTGACTTCCTTCCTGCTGGCTTTGTCCGATCCTGAACAGGCTGCTTCAATGGGGTTGTACGGCAAGTTTCTGATGGGACCATTCGCCGATCTTGGCAAGGTCATCTACAGTTTTACCTTGTACGAGAAAAGCCCCCAAGGCATGCTGCTTCGTGTTCAGGCTGACAATCTCAATCAGCCCTTCGATATCAATCAGCAGACCAAGCTTGATCTCGGTTCGACTGCCAAGCTGCGCACACTGGTGACTTACCTGGAGATCATTGCCAGGCTGCATGCGGAATACACCAAACTCGCCCCGGCTGAGCTGAAAGCAAAATCGCTGGCACAGCGGGATGTGCTGGCGCAATGGGTGGCAGGCCATTTGTTGAACTCGGCTGATAAAAGTCTGGAGATGACGCTGTCTGCCGCAATGGCGCGGCGTTATTCAGCCAGCCCCCAGGTCTTTTATACCGGTGGCGGACAGCATGTGTTCGCCAACTTCAACAAGGATGACAATGACCGCATCATGGATGTGTGGGAAGCCACGCGAAATTCCGTGAACCTGGTGTTCATCCGCATCATGCGCGATATCGCCACCCATTACATGGAACGTTCTCCGGGTGCTGCAGCCAGAGTGCTTGACGATGTCGCGAATCCGTTACGGCAATCCTATCTGCTTCGCTTTGTCGATAAGGACGCCGGCGTTTTCCTGCGCCGCTTCCATCAACGGCACGGGAAGCAGAATGCTGCCGACATGGCGGAAGACCTGTATCAGCGGACTGGACAGAATCCCCGCAGGTTCACTTCCCTGTATCGTTATCTTGAACCGCGCGCCGACTTGGCGGCCTATGTGAAGGCGTTGAGAGAGCGTATTCCGGCAACGGCCGGGATGCGTGAAGATGCATTGTTGCGGCTATATGAACAGCACGACCCGGTTGCCTACAGCCTGGCGGATCGAGGCTATGTCACTCAAATCCATCCTCTGGAAATCTGGCTGGTTTCCTACCTGCGCAGCCACCCGGGGGCCGGGTACGATGAGGTTTTTGCAGCCAGCGCAAAGGAACGCGTGGCTGTTTACGACTGGTTGTTCAAAACAGGCCGCAAGAATGCCCAGGACATCCGCATTCAAAGCCTGCTCGAAGTCGAAGCTTTCGAAGCATTGCTGAAAGACTGGAAACGACTTGGCTATCCGTTCGATACCTTGACACCGTCGTATGCCACTGCAATCGGCAGTTCCGGCGACAGGCCGGCAGCGCTGGCCGAGCTGATGGGCATTATTGTCAACGATGGGGTCAGGCTGCCTTCGGTCAATCTCAAAAGTCTCAAGTTTGCGGTCGATACGCCTTATGAAACCCATTTCAGGCGACGCACACCAGTGGGAGAGGTGTTGTTTCCGAAAGAAGTCGCGCGAACGCTAAGAAAGGCATTGGGCCTGGTAGTGGATGGGGGAACGGCGGCGCGTCTGCATGGTGCGCTCAGGGATGGCAATGGCAACCCTCTGCCAATAGGCGGCAAAACAGGAACTGGTGACCATCGCTTTGAGCGGTTTGGCCCCGGCGGCCAGCTGCTCGAATCACGCGTGGTCAATCGGACCGCAACCTTCGTCTTCTATATTGGGGAACGTCACTTTGGAACCCTTACTGCACTGGTTCCGGGACGCGATGCCGAGAAATACCAGTTCACGAGTTCACTGACTGCCCAGATACTGAAAAATCTGCTGCCGAAACTACAGCCGATCCTGTTTGCTGAAACTCTCAAGGCGACGCCAATACCCGAACAGGGGGCGGCAGGAAAGATGGAGCGAACGATGCCGGCCAAACCGGCCCAGAAAAAGCCCGCCGGAGAGGCCATGGAAGGCACGACGAACGAAGCGCATCCTGCCAACCAGAACGAACAGCCCGCGGGCGGGTTTCCGGATGACCTCGACCCGGTGCTGAACCAGACTGCGCCTTCTGTCCAGCCCGCATCGCCGATGCCGCCTGTCATCCCCTCGCAAGGTCCGGCTTCGGTCGCAAGCCCCGCCAAATGAGCTTTACGTTAGAATAATCGCCAAATTTTCTGCGTAATACATTTCATGCAGCTTTTTGCGTTTGGCATCAACCACCATACTGCGCCGGTATCCATCCGCGAGCAGGTGGCGTTTGCCGCCGAGCGCATGGATGATGCACTGCGTGATCTGGTTGCCTGTCCGCCCATTCGGGAGGCCGCCATATTGTCGACGTGCAACCGTACCGAAGTGTATTGCCATACAACCGATCCGGAGGCGCCTGTCGCGTGGCTTTCCGGATTCCACAAGCTGCCCCAATCCGAAGTAGAGCCCTATTTGTACCGGTTGCCTCAGGGCGAAGCGGCCCGCCATGCCTTCCGCGTGGCCTCGGGGCTGGATTCGATGGTGCTGGGCGAGACGCAAATCCTCGGACAGATCAAAAATGCCGTAAAAACCGCGGAAAAAGCCGGCACGCTGGGCCTTTTGCTGCACAAGCTGTTTCAGCGCACATTTTCCGTCGCCAAGGAAGTCCGAACCGCGACGGATATCGGCGCCTCATCGGTTTCCATGGCCGCTGCCGCGGTTCGACTGGCGGAGCGAATCTTTCCCAGCGTCAGCGAACAGAAGGTGTTGTTCATCGGCGCAGGCGAAATGATCGAATTGTGCATGGCGCATTTTGCTTCGCGGCACCCCCGACGCATTCTGGTTGCCAACCGCACGGCCGAACGCGCCCGGCCGCTGGCCGAACGCTTCAATGCCGGCGTGATCGCACTCAATGATCTGCCGGAGCATCTGCCGCTTTACGATATCGTCATCACATCGACTGCGAGCCCACTGCCGATACTGGGCAAGGGGCTGGTCGAACGCGCGCTCAAGAGCCGACGTCACAAACCCATCTTCATGGTAGACCTTGCCGTACCGCGAGACGTGGAGGAAGAGGTGGGCGAACTGGACGACGTGTTTCTTTACAGTGTCGACGACCTGGGGGCTTTAGTGCGCGAAGGCCAGGATCAGCGCCAGGGGCAGGTGATCCAGGCTGAAGCCATCATCGAAAACAGTGTGCAGGATTTCCTGCACTGGATGGGCACACGCGAATTCGTGCCGACCATCCGCAGCCTTCGCGATCATGCCGAGCGACACCGGCGTCATGAGCTCGAACATGCCAGGAAGCTCCTGGAGCGCGGCGTGACTCCCGAAGAGGTGCTGGAACAGGTCTCCCGCGCACTGACCAACAAGCTGCTGCATGCGCCGACCCATGCATTGCATCACGTGTCCGACGAGGAACGTGAGTCGCTTGCCAAGCTGATACACCGAATCTACGGTCTGCCCAAGGAATAGAGCCTGGCCGCAGCCAGGCCCGGTTTCTTGCCTGATTTCCCATGAAAGCATCTCTTGCCACCAAACTGTCCCAGCTTGCCGAACGACTGGAGGAAATCAATCATCTGCTTGCACGCGAGGACGCGACTGCCGATATCGAAAAGTACAAGAAGCTGTCCCGCGAGCATGCCGAACTCACGCCTGTGGTCGCGCTGTATCACGCTTATCGGCAGTCGGAGGCGGACGCGTCCACTGCCCAGGCGCTGCTGGAAGATCCGGAAATGAAGGCTTTCGCCCAGTCAGAAATCGATGCTTCACGCGAGTTACAGGCGCACCTGGAGTCTGAACTGCAAAAGGCGCTGCTGCCAAAGGACCCCAATGACGAGAAGAACGTCTTCCTGGAAATCCGTGCGGGAACCGGTGGTGATGAATCAGCGCTTTTCGCAGGCGACCTGTTTCGCATGTATTCGCGCTATGCCGAGCGTCAAGGCTGGAAAGTGGAGGTCGTTTCCGCGAATGAATCCGAACTGGGCGGATATCGGGAAATCATTTCCCGCATTGTCGGCGTTGGGGCGTATTCGCGACTGAAGTTCGAATCTGGCGGCCATCGCGTGCAGCGTATTCCTGCGACTGAAACCCAGGGACGCATTCATACTTCCGCCTGTACAGTTGCCGTCATGCCGGAAGTGGATGAAATTGGCGAGGTCGAAATCAGCCCGGCGGACATTCGCGTCGACACCTTTCGCGCCAGCGGCGCGGGCGGTCAGCATATCAACAAGACTGATTCCGCCGTGCGCATTACCCATCTGCCAACCGGCATCGTGGTCGAATGCCAGGATGACCGCTCGCAGCACCGCAACAAGGCCCAGGCCATGGCCGTGCTGGCGGCGCGTATCAAGGATGCGCAGTTTCGTGAACAGCAGGCCGGCATTGCCAGTACACGCAAGTCGCTCATCGGCAGCGGCGACCGCTCCGAACGCATCCGCACCTACAATTTTCCACAGGGCCGGGTCACGGACCACCGCATCAACCTCACACTCTACAAGATCGATTTCATCATGCAGGGTGATCTCGACGAATTGCTGGATGCGCTGGCTTCGGAATACCGCGCAGAGCAACTGGCCGAACTGGGAGAAACTTGAAAACGTTTCGCGAGCACGTTGAACATGATGCAACACGACTGATGGATGTGCTGGGCCTTGACAGGCAGTCGGCACGCATGGAAGTCAGGCTGTTGCTCGCCACCCTTGCAAACAAAAGTCCCAGTTGGGTGATGGCTCACGAACAGGATGTCCTTGCACCGCATGAGGAGAATGGTTTTCAGGACATGTTGAAACGCCGGCTTTCGGGAGAACCGATTGCATACATTCTCGGGCACAGGGAGTTTTTTGGCAGGGTGTTCTCCATCACACCTGACGTGCTGATTCCGCGCCCGGAAACCGAACTGCTGGTTGAACTGGTGCTTGAAAAATGCCGGGGCCGCAATACCCTCGATCTGCTCGATCTTGGAACAGGCAGTGGATGTATTGCAATCACTCTGGCACTGAACTGTCCCACGGCAAAAGTGGCAGCTGTCGACAATTCCTTGAAGGCATTGGAAATGGCCAGGAAAAACGCACAACAGCTGGATGCTGTCGTCGAGTTTATTCATGGAAATTGGTTCGAACCCTTAACGGGGCGCAAATTCGACATGATCGTTGCCAACCCGCCTTATATTTCTCCGATGGATCCCCATTTGCGTCAGGGAGATGTGAGATTCGAACCCCGAAACGCCCTGGTTGCGAGGGAGTTCGGTCTGGCGCATATCAGGAGCATCGTGGAGCAGGCAAAAAGTCACCTCAAATCGGAGGGGCTGCTCGTTCTGGAACATGGTTATGACCAATCTGCACAGGTCAGGGCCTTGATGAAAAAGTCCGGATATGCTGAAGTCGAGTCCCGTAGGGACCTAAGTGACATTGAACGTGTGACCTTGGCAAAAATGTCGGAATAACTTACAAAAAGACACATTTATTCAGGTCGTTCAACACCAATGACCTGCATAGACCTGAAATTTCATGGGCTTTGTTGAACTGGCGTAGAATTTGCTCCATTTTGATCAACACCCATACCGGTTGCAAAGTATTGAGCATGATTATGGAAAACAAGGAAACAAATCAGGATAATCCTGACATTGCAGGTGCTGACCGTCAGGAGATGGTAGACACCTCCCGCCGGAAATTTACCGGTGCAAGTCTGGGGGTGTCGGCAATTTTTACACTTGCGAGCCAGCCCGTCCTGGCTACGAAAATCTGCAAATCACCTTCTGGATTTCATAGTTTGGGTTTTGCCAGTCATCACGGTACCCCGACTTATTGCTCCGGCAAACCGCCCAGTCATTGGTGTACCAAATCGGATTGGGAATGCCCAGAACTCAAAGTCTGTTATCACGACAAATTCAAGCGTGGCACGTATTGCAATTACGGCACCAAGACCAGTTACTATGGCCAGAACGGGCCGACCTGCAAGGATGTCATGAACGGACAGTTCTGGTCCAACGGGACGGCCAAGCCCGATCCGGTTGGCAGGGAGTGTGCGGCTACCTTGTTGAACATCAAGTATGGTCATATTCCCAGCTCGGTTTGTACGGAGACGAAACTTCTGACTTTATGGAACGAGTTCACCAATCAGGGATATTGTTCACCCATGGCCGGAGTCAAGTGGTATGCGGCGGATATCGTCAAGTGGTGCCAATCAATGCAGGGCTGATTGGGTCGCATATCAAACCAGGCAAGAAAGCCAAAACCCGCCTCAGGCGGGTTTTCTGTTTCTGGATGCAGGTGTTTCCCTGCTATCCTTCCCTGCAAGAGCCGAAGCGGTAAGCCGGAGTTGAGTAGCATGAGTGACATTGAAAGCAGGCGTTTTCTTGTTCAGCGATATGGAGAGGAAGCGGTTGTATTTGACTGCCTGTCCGGTAATACGCATTACCTCAATCCGGTTGCCAATGCCCGTTTGGAGGGCCGTACGCATGCACAACTGGCCGAGAGTTTCCCTGAAATTGACAAGGAGGAATTGGCTCAAATGATCAGTGCCGTTGATGCACAGTTTCTAGAGTGGGGAATGATTGTTGAGGCTGGTTGAAGTTGATCGGCAAGATCTTGAGTCCCGTCTGGAAGGCAGGGGGCTGGGCATCAGGACAGGACCCTTTACGGTTCGAGTGCAATCCGACATACCCTCTGTCGCGGACGGTCTGGTTTTCCACTATGGGCAATTTGAATTGTGGGAGTCGGATTTCCATGATTTTCATGTCAGCGTGGGGCGCTCACAGGGCATCCGGCGCTGGGTTTCTCGACAGGCCAATTTTGCCTTCGATGGATTCAGGCCATTTCTCCCTTTGCCGGTCGACCAGGCATTCCCCATGCTCGAATGGGGTATGAACTGGTGTGTCTCGACCCATGCAAATCATTTGCTGATCATTCATGCTGCGGTTGTCGAGCGGAACGGGTTTGTCGCCATCCTGCCGGCTCCACCGGGTTCGGGGAAAAGCACCTTGTGTGCCGGACTGGTTTTGTCGGGATGGCGCCTGTTGTCTGATGAATTGACCCTGATCGATCCTGACACGGGTTTGATCTATCCACTGGCTCGGCCGGTCAGTCTCAAGAACCAGTCCATATCCGTGATCGCCGAGTTTTCCGGGGAGGCTCGCATAGGCGTGGCGGCGCATGATACCGCCAAGGGGATGGTTGCCCATCTGCGTCCGCCTGCAGACAGCGTTTGGCGACAACGGGAACCCGCATCTCCTGGCTGGATCATTTTCCCAAAATGGCAAAAGGATGCCGAAGCAATGCTTACGCCAAGGTCGCAGGCTCAGACCTTTATTTATCTCGCCCAGAACGCATTCAACTACAGCCAATTGGGTGAGCGGGGGTTCCTGGCAGGGACCGAACTGGTCCGGCAATGTCGGTGTTACGATTTCACGTATCACGCATTGCCTGATGCCGTTCATATATTCAATTCGCTGGCTGACGAAAAAAAAGCCACCACATGAATCTTCCACTGACCAGCGAGGTGTTGAGCAACCCGGACGTTGTGGTGCAGCTGAAACTGGCTGACTGGGATTTACTGGTCAGGCAGGCGCGGAGAGCCGGCCTGCTGGCCAGGCTGGCTGAAACACTGGTCGGGTTGGAAGGTGAAGCTGACATCCCGCAAGCCGTGCGTTGGCATCTGAAAGCCGAGCAGGTGCTGTCGGATCGCCAGAAGATTGCCGTACGATGGGAAGTCGGTCAGATCAGGGAGGCACTTGCCGGGTTGAACATTCCTGTCATCCTGCTGAAGGGGGCGGCTTATGTGATGGCAGAACTTCCGGCTTCCAGAGGAAGGATGTTCAGCGATGTGGACATCATGGTGCCCTTCGAGTCGATCAATCAGGCCGAAGCTGCATTGATGCTTGCAGGATGGCATGCCCAGTCCGGTGATGCCTATGACGAACGCTACTATCGGCAATGGATGCACGAGATTCCACCCATGGTGCATCTCAAACGAGGCAGCGTGGTGGACATGCATCATGCAATCCTGCCGCGCACTGCCCGATACCATCCCGATCCGGTAAAACTCAGGGGTGAAGCGGTACCAGTCAAGGGAGAACCGGGACTGTTTGTCCTTCAGCCCGTGGACATGGTCCTGCATGCGGCGTGTCACTTGTTTCACGACGGGGAGTTGCCGCACGGTTTGAGGGATTTGTCTGACTTGGACCTGTTGCTGAGGTATTTTGGCCGGGATGGAAATTTCTGGGACATGTTGCCGAGGCGCGCGCTTGAACTGGAACTCGCGCGTCCATTGTTTTATGCCTTGCGTTACGCAAGGCATTTTCTCAAGACGCCGGTTCCTGCCACGGTCGATGCAGATCTTGTGAGCGCCGAGCCGCCGCTTCTGAAATTGATGGATGCCGTCTTTCACAGGGTATTGGGGCCCGATCATGACAGCTGTCGCGATCTGCTGATGCGCCCCGCACGCCTTGCAGCGTATGTTCGCGCGCACTGGTTGCGCATGCCGCCGCTCATGCTGGCGCGGCATTTGTTGCACAAGGCATTGATCTCGCGCAGGGAAGCCCCAACTTGACGAACATTAGTGAAGCCTTATAATTCCCGAGTAAATTACTCAAGATATGCAGGAGCAATGCCATGAACGCACAAGAAACCATTCGTGACCAGGTCGCCAGTAACAAGGTCGTGCTTTACATGAAAGGCACACCACAGTTTCCTCAATGCGGTTTCTCGGCCAACGCGGCCGGAATTCTCAAGGCCTGCGGCGTCGGCAACTATCTGGCAGTCAACGTGCTGGCCGATCCGGAAATCCGCCAGGGCATCAAGGAATTTTCCAGTTGGCCGACCATTCCTCAGCTTTACATCAACGGGCAGTTTATCGGCGGCTCGGATATCATGACCGAGATGTATCAGAAGGGTGAACTGCAGGAGCTGCTGGCGGATGCTCGGGCAGCCTGAAGAATTTTTCCGCAAGGCAGCTGGGTGCCCGGTGATTCAGGCTTCAATATTCAACAGTCACGGGGTCTAGGCTGCGCCACAAATACCACGTGGCAACGGTGCGCCAGGGTTGCCATCGTTCGCCCAGGGTTTTTGCCAGACTGCCGGTGATTTTTTCCCCGCCTGCATAATGCAGGCCGATTGCTTTCAACAGGCCAAGATCATCGACCGGCCAGACATTCGGCCGTAACAGGTGAAAAATAAGAAACATCTCCGCGGTCCAGCGCCCGATGCCGCGTACGTCGATCAATTCTGCAATGATGGCCTCATCATCCATCCGAGCCCATCTTCTCGGCCTGATGCGGTTTTCCACAAAATGCGCAGCCAGATCCGTTGCATACTCGGCTTTCATGCGCGACAGGCCGCAAGCACGCAAGCCTTCGACCGGCATGGATGCGATGTTCTCCGGCTGAACCGGCGTGGCTGAACAAATTCTGGCCCAGACTGCGTCGGCAGCCTTGACGGAGATCTGTTGTCCGACAATGGCGCGAAGCAGCGTTTCGAACGCATTGCCTCGGCTTCGCAAACCTGCTTCCGGATAATCCAAAATCAGCCGGGCCATGACCGGATCGGAACGCGACAAGTCTTTGCAGGCGGCCGCCCAGTAATGGGGGCGATTCATGATCTGCCGTTCAGTTTCGCCAGCAGGGCGGGAGTCTTTTCGGGATCGGTATTCCTGATCAGCGGCAACGAGAGATCAGTGACTTCATCTACAAGACTGCCGAGAATCTGATGTTTCACGGCCAATATGTTCGCAGGCTGCATGGAGAAATGCCGCAGGCCGAGACCCAGCAGAAGCCGTGTGAGTTGGGGGTCACCCGCCATTTCGCCGCAAATCGATACGTGTCTTCCGGCCTTCTGGCCACTGCGAATGGTGTGCTGGATCAGGCCCAACACCGCTGGATGAAGCGGGTCGTACAAATGGGCAACGGAGTCATCTGCACGATCGATGGCCAGGGTGTACTGGATCAGGTCATTGGTGCCGATGGACAGGAAATCAAGCTGGCGTGCGAACTGTTCGGCAAGCAATGCGGCCGCAGGAATTTCGATCATGCCACCGACCGGAATGCGCTCGTCGAATTTGATTCCCTCCTCGCGCAGCCCCTGCTTGGTCGAGGCAATCAACTGCAAGGTGGCTTTCAATTCGGAAAAATTCCCCAGCATGGGTATCAGGATGCGCACCTTGCCGAAAGCGGAGGCTCTGAGAATCGCTCGCAACTGGGTTTCAAAAAGACGTGGCTCGGCCAGGCAAAGCCTGATCGCGCGCAAGCCCAATGCCGGGTTGTCAGCAACCGTATGTCCCCAGGGCGCCTGTTTGTCGGCACCCAGATCAAGTGTGCGGATGGTGACAGGCTTGTCTTTCATGCCCTGAGCCACCGATTTATATGCCTCGAACTGCTCTTCCTCGGAGGGCAGGTCATCACGGTTCAGGAACAGGAACTCGCTACGGAACAACCCGATGCCCTGAGCGCCGGTTTCGAGCACTGCAGGCAGGTCCTGTGGCAGTTCTATGTTGGCAAACAGCTCGACATCGGTTCCATCCAGTGTCTTGGCTCGGCTGGTTTTGAGTTTCTTTAATTTTTCAGTGGCCTTGATCCAGGCGGCTTGTCGAAGCCGGTACTCATCGAGAATTTTTTCGTCGGGATCGACGATGACAACACCTTCACGTCCGTCGACAATGATCCACTCGTGATCCCTGATCAGGCTTCTGGCCTGATGCAGCGCCATGACCGAAGGAATGCCCAGACTTCTTGCCATGATGGCGGTGTGTGAGGTGGCGCCTCCAAGATCG
Source organism: Hydrogenophilaceae bacterium (assembly GCA_013389025.1). GTDB lineage: Bacteria > Pseudomonadota > Gammaproteobacteria > Burkholderiales > Thiobacillaceae > UBA6918. Next base: position 24,851 of record JACAED010000025.1, on the reverse strand, counting down.
GTGATGAAAGCGGCAAAACGCGTGTTCTTGAACTGGATCATGTCCGCCGGGGACAGTTCGTGCGAGACCAGAACGCATTCCTCGCCCTCCACACCGGCGGGAAGCTGGCCGGGGTGTCCTACCAGTACCTTGATCACGCGCTGTACAACCTGCACGACGTCTTCCTGTCTGGAACGCAAGTAGGGATCCTCGATTTCCTCGAAGCGTGCGACCAGCGCATCCATCTGCTGGGTCAGTGCCCATTCCGCATTGCATCGCTGTTCACGAATCAATCGCTTTGGCTCCTCGTCGATCATGTTGTCGTCGAGTATCAAAAGATGCATGTCAAGGAATGCCGGCAATTCGGCAGGTGCGTTCGCGGGTATTTGTGATCGCAGGTTGCGGAGCTCGGTGCGGGTCTGTTCGACAGCCTCGTCAAACCGCTTGAGTTCGGAATCTATCTGGTCATTCGGCAGGGAGTAATGCGCAACCTCTACCCGCGAAGGCGAAGCAAGATGGGCACGACCAATGGCGATACCGCCGGAGGCGCCGATGCCATGCAGGGTGAAACTCACCGATGCCTCCATGAATCAGCTGCGCGCACGTGAACAGAATCAGTAACGTATCCGGAACGATCATGCATGTCCTTGTACACGCCGCATTCTGGGCGCCTTGGGTACCATGCTGCCATACTGCGCGCGACGATTTCTGAGGACATCTCTATATCCATTGGCACTACTCGCCTTCCCCAAACTTGTCGGCAAACAGGGCAGAGATGGCTGATATGGCCTGGGCTTCATCAGGCCCGCTGGTCTCCAGGGTGACGGTCGCGCCCTTCGCCGCAGCGAGCATCATGACGCCCATGATGCTTTTTGCATTGACGCGACGGCCGTTGCGTGAAAGGAATACCTCGCTCTGGAAGCTGGAAGCGAGCTGAGTGAGTTTGGCTGACGCGCGTGCATGCAATCCCAGCTTGTTGATGACTTCAATGTCCTGTTGTGGCATTGCACATGTCCTGGGAAATGATGGAAATGCCCTCTTGTCCGCCTGCCGCGGCCATGGCCGCCAACTGGCCAAGGGGCAGCTTTCGGTACGTCATGATCTTCAGCAGCATGGGCAGGTTGACTCCTGTTACACCTGCTGCATGTCCCGGTTCGAGAGAACGGCAGACGCAATTGCTGGGCGTGGCGCCATAAATGTCCGTGAGGACGAGTACGCCCTTACCATTGTCAAGAGCTTTCATCCTGTTGATGATTGCTGACTCGACATCGCCGGGTTCGGCCTTGGATGAAACATCCAGAGCCTCGATCGACTTCGGTTTGGAACCAAGAACATGGGCGACCGCATCAATGAGATTTTCACCCAGAGGCCCATGGGTCACGATTAATACGCCTATCATATTTTCAATGATTCAAAGGTAATGTCGAATTGCTATCTTACAGCCGGATGCTGCAAAAGGTGATAGCTTTGCCCTGCTTCCCGCCATTGCAGCCGTTTGAGCATTGCGTCGCTGGTCAGCACCTTGCCATTGGCGTCGATGACGAGCAGTTCATTCAGGCGCAAGTGTTTCATCAGGCCAGTAAGCTTGCTGGTATCGCCCAAGAAAAGTGGCTTGGTCAGCACATCGGATTTCACACCGGCGCCATGGCCCGAAACCAGAAGGGTGACGGATTGCATGCCGCGTGCCGGCCAGCCCGTGCGTGGATCGATCAGATGGCAGTAACGCTTTCCGTCCGCTTCGAAATAGCGCTGATAATCCCCGGAAGTGCCGATGGCTTCGCCATCCCGCAAATCCAGCGTGGCAATGACGCCCGCCCTTCTGGGATGCTGAATGCCGACTTTCCATGCTCGGTCGCCGTGTTTGCCCAGCGCGATGACATTGCCGCCAATGTTGACCAACGCGTTGCGGATGCCATGCTGCCTGAGGATGAGAACCGCCAGATCCAGCGCATAACCCTTGGCATAACCGCCCAGATCGATGCGCACGGCCGGGTTGTCGCTCCAGACCCGGGCATGCTCGATATGAATGTCTTGCATCGATGGCCTGGCTGCAACCAGTCGATCAATTTCGGCCTTGTCCGGAACCGTGCCCGGCGCTCCGTCTCCATGGAATCCCCAAAGCCGGATGAGGTTGCCGATTGCCGGGTTGAACAGCTCGCTGCTTTGCAACGATAAGGATTTTGTTTCTTCAAGGATTCGAAGCAATTCGGGGTCGACTGCCGCTTCTTTGGAGCCGTTTGCGAAAGCGGCATTGAGACGTTCAAGTTCGGAAGGCTGCCAGGCATGCAGCTTGCGATGCAGTGCGTCGAATCGCTGCAGCACGCTGTTTGCAGCGATTTCCGACCTGGAACGGTTTTCACCGTGGATACTGATTTCGACCCGCGTGCCGAACACGAAACTTTCCTGGCGATAAATCGCCTCATTTTTTGTGCAGGCATGAAGAAGCAGCCCCGACAGGCAAAAGCATGACAAGCGCAGCCACAAAGGCCACGAAGAAAACCATTGCGAAACCTTGTGTCCTTTGCGTCCTTCGTGGTTCAAGTTTTTTCGCTGTTGTTGCGTCAGCCCAGGGTGGCTTCCAGCGCACTGACAAAGGCATCGGCCACATCGAAACCGCTTTGCGTGGTGATTTCGACGAATCCGGTCGGGCTGGTCACGTTGATTTCGGTCAGGTACTCGCCAATCACATCCAGTCCGGCCAGAAAGATGCCGGCTTCGCGCACGACGCGTCCGACGGTGCGGGCAATTTCCTCGTCGCGTTCGGTCAGTGCTTGCACGTGACCAGTACCGCCCGCTGCGAGATTGCCACGGGTCTCGCCCGGTGCGGGAATACGGGCCAGCGCGTGGGGTACTGGCTCGCCATCGATCAGAATAATGCGCTTGTCCCCGGCTGATATTTCCGGCAGAAAGCGCTGGGCCATGATGGCATGTTCGCCGTGTCGCGTCAGCGTTTCCAGAATGGCGGAACGGTTCGGGTCTTCTGGCCTGAGGCGGAAAACGCCTTCTCCTCCCATGGCATGCAGCGGCTTGACGATGATGTCGCCATGTTCCTCAAGGAATCCGTCGATCAGATCACGGCTCGAGCTGACCAGCGTTGGCGCGACAAACTGCGGAAAGCGGAAAATGGCCAGCTTTTCGTTGTAGTCCCTCAAGGAAGAAGCCCGGTTGAATACTCGCGCGCCATGTTCCTCCGCCACGCTCAGCAAATGGGTCGCGGCCAGATAATCCTGATCCACCGGCGGGTCCTTGCGCATCAGCACGGCAGAAAAATCGGCAAGCAGGCGGGTGCGGCTGCTGGTTTCCGTGAACCAGTCCGGGCCGGCTTGAATATTGATCCGGGCCGCCAGTACCACGACACGGCCTTCCCAAAGGTGCAGGTCGTGCATCCGGCCGATCCAGACAGCATGCCCGCGGGCCTGCAAAGCGCGCATCATGGCAATGGACGAATCCTTGTACTCCTTGAGTGTTTCGAGCGGATCGACGATGAAGAGCGTTTCCAATTCAGGAATCCTCATTCAGTGCGTTATCAAGTTCAATGCTGGCGGCCAGCATGGCCAGCCGCGCGATGACACCATAGGCGTAGAAGCGATTGGGGGTGGCATCGGGGTTGAGCCGTTGATCGGGCAACTGGCAGGCGGAATCAAACGCCAGCGGCACGAAATGCATGCCTGGCGAGTTGAGATTTTCGTCCGTGCCGCGGCCGGTATGCACACGATAAAAACCGCCCACGACAAAATGATCAATCATGTACACCACAGGTTCGGCCACGGCATCGTTGATGCTTTCAAACGTGTAGACGCCTTCCTGGATAAGCACCTCGGTGACGGCCTGCCCCTCCTTGATGACGGACATCTTGTTGCGCGCCTTGCGGTTGAGGTCCTTGACCTCGTCCGGCCTTTTCACCGTCATGATGCCCATGCCATACGTGCCGGCATCCGCCTTGACGATGACAAAGGGTTCGTGATGAATGTTGTATTCACGGTATTTTTCGCGAATGCGATCCAGCAGGTCGGAGACTTTCGAAGTCAGGCATTCCTCACCGAGACGGGCCTGAAAATCGATTTTCCCGCAACGGTCGAACAGCGGGTCGATGAACCAGGGATCGATTCCGATCAGCCTGGAAAACTCGCTGGCCAGATGCCGGTATGCGGCAAAGTGGCGTGATTTGCGGCGGGTGGCCCAGCCCGCGTGCAGCGGCGGCATGATGATCTGCTCGATGTCTTTGAGCACATCTGGAATACCCGCAGACAGGTCATTGTTCAACAACACGGCGCAAGGGTCGAAGTCTTTCAGTCCGATCCGGTTTCCGTTGCGGATGATGGGTTCCAGCGTCATGCGGGCGCCGCCGGGCAATTCCAGCGTGGTGGGCTGAGTGATCTCGGGAATCAATGTGCCGATGCGTACGATCAGGCCGGTTTGTCTCAGGATATTGGCCAGCACGGCCACGTTTTGCAGGTAAAAGGTGTTGCGCGTATGGTTTTCCGGGATCAGCAGCAATCTTTGCGCGTTGGAGCAGATTTTTTCCACCGCGCCCATTGCCGCATGTACGCACAGCGCCAAGAAATCGAGATTGAGGTTGTTGAATCCGCCGGGGAAAAGATTGGTATCGACCGGGGCCAGTTTGAAACCGGCGTTGCGCAAGTCGACCGAGGTATAGAACGGCGCGGCCTGCTCCTGCCATTGCTGGCGGAACCAGAACTCGATTGCCGGTTGTGCATCGATGATGCGCTTTTCCAGTTCGAGCAGCGGGCCGGTGAGCGCGGTAGTGAGATGAGGAACCATTGGCGGGAACAACTCGGAATGACTTGCCTGATAATACCAGCATGTTTCATATAGTTTTATTTGAACCGGAAATACCGGGCAATACAGGCAACGTGATCCGGCTTGCCGCCAATACCGGCTGCTGCCTGCATCTGGTCAAGCCGCTGGGCTTCAGCCTGGACGAAAAGGCGGTTCGCCGATCGGGTCTTGATTATCACGAACTGGCCGATCTGGTTTTGCATGAAGGTTGGGAGGCTGCACGACAGGCGCTCGCGGGTAAAAGCTGGTATGCCTTTTCGACCAAGGCGTCAAAGACTTACAGTGAAGCCTGCTTCAAGCCTGGGGATGTCCTGCTTTTCGGACCCGAGACACGGGGACTGCCCAAGGGGATTCTGGACGAAATCGAACCGGATAGGAGGCTCAGGTTGCCCATGCAGCCAGCCAGCCGCAGTCTGAATCTTTCCAACGCGGTCAGTGTTGCGGTATATGAGGGATGGCGACAGAATCGATTTTTACAAATGCCCGTCCTGTTCGAGGATTGTTGAACTTAATATATGGACAAGGTACCCGTAATATACGGGTATATCCCAGTCAAAACCCCATGAAAGAACGAATGATGTCGACCGACGCACAGAAAAGCGGAGCTGAACAGCGCAGACAAATGCGGTTTTCAGTCTCACAGCCGGCCAGAATGGTGTTGGATACCGGACGAGAGATCATTTGCGACATTGCTGATTTTTGCCTGGGTGGGCTGTTCCTGAAATTTGCCATTCCTGAAAATGATTTCGACAAGGTCAAGGGCCTTGATGGTCAGTATGTCACAATCAATTTCACGATGCCCCCCGCACTGGGTAGCCAGGTCCACGAAATGCGGGCGAAACTGGTGAGGCGCACTGCAACGGGCGTTGGAGTGGCTTTCGATGAAACACCTGTCGAGGCGACGCGAGCACTCAACAAGGTGGCCGCCGCGTTGCGTAGCCAGAAGGCTTCCATCAAGCTGTATGGCGGTGTCGACATCCCGGAACTGAAGAATGCGTGCAAGGCATATCTGAAACAGGCCATCGACAATGCCTTCAAGCTGTTTGGCGAGCAGATAGGGACCAAACTTGAAGGCGCCGCCGTGTCAGCCAAAAGCATCGCCGAACACCAGGAGTTTCTGGATGCGCCAAGACTGATCCAGCATACCCTTGAGGACACGCAATACCGCTGCCTGAACAGCGTTTTCAGATCACTGGATTCCCTGGGAAGTTCGGTCGTGGAAGAAGAAACCGGGAGCAGCGGACTTTCCATTGTCGAAAAGGACGATTTTGAAGACTGGCTTACGCTTGCTGCCGAGAGCAGCCGCCTGGAGGAGCTTTACGCCGAACAGCTGATGAATCTCATCCCGCGGCTGGAAAAGCTTTATGGCGTGCCAATCACCCCCAAGACCAATCCTTTTGGCCCGGCTGTGATTGGACAAGGCATCAAGCAGTCTTTTGCCGACATCAGTCTTTCTTCGGCAACCCGGCAGGTTGTTTATGCGGTGATGCGCGATGCATTTGCCGCATCGTTGAAGCCGCTTTACCAGTCATTGCTGGATGTATTGCCCGAAGCAGACAAGAAACAAGCCAGTGCCATCAAGCGTTCGAGCAACAATCGGAGTGCGGACAGCGAGTTGTCGCAATCCCTGGATGAGCTTGCGGATATTGAAAACCAGGCCGCAGCCAGCACCGAACCTGGCATGTCATCTTCAGCATCAGGTCAGGGCATGCCGATGTCGCTGGGCAGGATGGCCAGTTCGTTGATGAGCATGTTTCGCCGCAATCAGGCCGTGCAACACAGATCTGGCGCCTCCAGCCAGGCAGGTCATCCTGCCCGGGAGGGCAGCGCGGCATCAGCCGGTAGTTTCGATCCCCTGGGGCAAACACGAGTCAGAAGGGAAGAGGGTGTTTATGGCGGCGCGATGTCATTCCATCCCGGACTTTCAGAGTCCTCAGTCAAGGCATTCCAGGAGCTTGTAACATCCGGCCGGATTCCGGCGGCACGCCAGGAAGAGGCACGAATCTCGGCCGACGTGTTTGGCGCGCTGATAGAGGCAATGAATACGGAAAGGATCGTTCCTGTCGAAGTCAAATCGCAGGTGAGGAAGCTGGAAGATTCACTGCTGAGAATAGCGGTCCTGGATCCTACCTACCTCAACAATCCCAGCCACCCGGCGCATCGGGCGGTCAACGCCGTGGACAGGTTGTCCATGGTGTCAAGCGATGATGGCAAGGTCAATGATGAACAGATTCTGAAACACATCAATCGCTGGGTTGAGCGAATTCATAATGAGGCCGACAAGAACCCGAATGTTTTTGAAGAGGCCCGCCAGCAACTGGAAAAAATCCTGCTTCCCCTGATGAAGAAGCGTGCCATACGGATTGCCAAGCTGCAGGCAGCGCTCGAAGGCTGGCAGAAAACCGGTCAGGCGAACAGGATGGTCCTGCAGAAGCTTGACGAACGGATTGCCGGAAAGCGCATTCCGGCTGTGGTGCTGGATCTGTTCGCGCCCGGATGGCGGAATTATCTGATTCGCGTCATCCTCAGACATGGCCCGGACTGCAAGGAGGAGAAAGAAGCCTGGCAGGTCATCGACAACCTTCTACTATGGCTGGATTCCGAAAAAGGCGTCAAGCCTGCCTATCAGGAAATCCAGCAACTTCTGCAGTTTGTCGATTCTCGTCTGAGGCTGGTCAGTGCCGACAAGGATGCCCAGGACCGTCTTGTTGATCGGCTGTCTGATGCTTTGTTGAAACCGGCGCAGATCGATTTCAAGACGGTTGCTTCGGTTTGGCAGGGCAAGGATGAACAGGCTTTGGTTGATGACAATGAAAAGCAGATGCTCAATCCACTTGATTCGTTCAGGGTGGGTGACTGGATCAGTTTTCCCAAGGTGGCCGTTCCGCTGAACCTGATCTGGGTTGGCGATGATCCGGCGCTTTATGTGTTTTGCAACTACAAAGGCGTAAAAAAGCTTGAGCTCAAGGAGGATGAGTTTGCTCAAATGGTAAGGTCGGGTGAAGCGAGGCACACGGACAACCTGGACTTGCCATTGATGGATCGCTCGTTCAGTTCCATGATCCAGCACATGCACCGAAACCTGCTGAAGCAGGCTTCTGCGGATGAGACGACTGGCTTGATAGACCGAAGGGAATTCATGCGCCGCGGCCGGCGCGCCCTGCTGAACGTCGGCAGAAACGAAGTGGGCGAGGCCGTATCCAAGCATGTGATGGGTGTCATGGATTTCGACGACATGAGACTGATCGAGGCAAGGACCAGCCCGGACGCTCATCCGCAGTTGCTCAAGGCGCTTGCGGACTACCTGAAAGACAGTCTCCCTGATCTGGAATTGCTTACGCGCAGCTCCGAAAGGACTTTCGCGTTCATGATGCCTGTGCCGCATCGTGAACAGATTGAGGAAATGGCCGAGAACATCATGGCTCAGGTGAGTCAGTTCAGATTCAACTGGCAGGGAACAAAATATTCACTGAATGGCAATCTGGGACTTGCCTGTTCCGACATTTCATCAGATCCCGAGGAGCTCTATAACCGTGCGGATGAAGCCTGCCTGGAATCCAAGCATCAAGGCCGCAACCAGATCGTGATTTATCGTGATGAAGACGCCGAGAGGAAGCAACATCTCGGACTGGTTTATTGGGCCAGCAAGCTGAGTGAGGTTCTGCACGATGGAAGGTTGTTCCTGAGATGCCAGCCTATTGTTCCCGTGACGATTGACTCTGCACAGCCATCTCATTACGAAGTCCTGCTCGGTGCCAATCTCGATACGGAGGAGCCGGTCAATATCGGTGAGATGGTCGCTTCAGTAGAGAGGCTCAGGAGGGTGAGCGAGGTAGACCAATGGGTCATCAGCACGGTTTTCCAGTGGATGCGCGATAACCCGGAAAAAGTCGAGCAGATAGGCGGGTTTTCGATAAATCTGTCAGGCCAGTCGGTGAACAGCAAGGGATTCCTCAATTTCCTCACTGCCCAGCTTGGCCGTGGAGACGTTCCCGGCCACAAGCTGATTTTCGAAATCACGGAAAGCGCCGCCATCGACAGCTTCACCCATGCCGAGCAGTTCATCCGGCAAGTCAGGCGCTATGGCTGCAAGTTCGCCCTGGACGATTTCGGCATCGGCTTCTCGTCTTTCAGCTATCTCAAGAACCTCAAAGTGGATTTTCTCAAGATCGATGGTTCTTTCGTCAAGGACATGTCACGAAGCGAGGTCGATGTTGCGCTGGTATCATCAATGAACGAAACCAGCCGCTTTCTTGGCATCAAGACAGTCGCCGAGTCGGTTGAAAATCAGGAAACGCTGGACATATTGAAGAATATTGGCGTAGATTATGCCCAAGGATATTTCACAGGAATGCCCATGCCAATTGACAAGCTGGCAGCCTGAGAAAGCATCCGGAGTGAATTTCGTATCGTTTCCATGAAACGCTTTGTTTTGTCACGGCGGAAGACTGCAATTTTCCTTTTGTGTTTGGCATTGCCAAGCATGGCCCAGACCATCGAGCTGGCCGGGGTAAAAGTTGAACCTGGGACTCGTGTAGAAGGTCAGGAGCTGGCATTGAATGGTGCCGGCATACGCTCGCGATTCATGATCAAGGTCTATGTGGCGGCCCTGTATGTGACCGGGCTTTCTGAAAATCCCCAAAGGCTGATAGAACATCCAGGCGCCAAACGCATGGCCTTGACACTGTTGCGCGATGTGAGCGGCGAAAAGCTGCTCGATGCCATGCATGAAGGCCTCAACAGGAATTCCAGCCCGGAAGAACTGGCATTGATGCAAGATCAGATTGCCCGGATGTCGGCAATTTTTCGCACCGCGGGAGAGGGCAGAAAAGGCGACCTGATCACGCTTGACTGGGTGCCTTCTCGTGGAACGGTGATTCGCATCAATGGTGTCATGCGAGGTCAGGCAATTCCTGGTGAAAATTTTTACCGCAGCCTGCTCAGGATCTGGCTGGGGGAACAGCCTGCACAGAAAGATCTGCGCGATGCGCTGTTGGGTCGTGGCAACTAACGTTGTCTGAACCAGCCAGTCAGGCTGAGTCGCGTGCGTGTGGCGGGCAATACCTCATGCGGCATGATCGAACTGATGAAGCATGCCAGCGTCCCCCCCTCGGGAAGGATGTCAACCGCGGGCTGGTTGTCGGGATACAGCCTCAACTGGCCTCCATCCTCGGCACGCCAGTCTTCATTCAGGTAGCAGATGACGCTGAGGGTGCGACGGGTATCCGAATGAAATGTGTCCAGATGTTTTTTATAGAATGCCCCGGCAGGGTAACGGGCAAAGTGGGCTTCAAGGTCAAACAGACCAAGTTGCAACTGACGGTTGATATCCAGCCGCAAGCTTTCCATTATGCATAGATAGTCAAGCTGGGCCGCCGTCGCGTGCGAGGCATCGATCCAGCATATGCCGTCTCCGCGTATCTCCTTTCGGATTTCTCTCCCTTGCCCTTGGCCTGTCCCGGCAGCAACCAGTTTGCCGGAGAGATGAAGCGTTTCGATTTCCAGGGACAACTGGTTGACAAGCGTGGGGGGAAGGAAATCAGGCATGACCGCCCAGCCCTGCCCGGCGAGGTTGTCAATGATCCAGGCGGTCACTGTATTCTGGGGTCCTCTGCCTTCTGGTCGCGGTGCAACAGCCCTTCCACAGCCTGACGGGGAGCAAGGTTCTCGTACAGGATGGAATAAACGGCACGTGAGATGGGCATGTCCACGTCATGCTCTCGCGCAAGACGAACAACCTCCCGCGCCGATGTCACGCCTTCGGCAACATGTCCGATTGTGGCAAGTATGGCATTGAGGGGTTCCCCTCGAGCCAGCCGCAAGCCAACCTGCCTGTTTCTGGAAAGTTCACCGGTGCAGGTCAGAATCAGGTCGCCCATGCCGGTGAGACCCATGAACGTCTCAAGGTGTCCGCCCATGGTCATGCCAAGTCGCGTGATTTCCGCAGCGCTGCGTGTGATGAGCGCGGCACGTGCATTGAAGCCAAACCCCAGTCCGTCAGAGATACCTGCTGCGATTGCAATGACGTTTTTGATTGCCCCGCCGAGTTCGACACCGATAACGTCTGTTGATGTGTAGATGCGCAGATTGTCCCCGTGCAACGAGGAAGCGATTTTGCCCGTGAGGAGCGAATCGTGTGAGGCAAGGGTAAGGGCAGTGGGAAGCCCTTTGGCAACTTCCAGCGCGAAACTGGGACCCGACAAGGCACCACAGGGAATCCCCGGCAGGACTTCCTCGATGATCTGATGAGGCAGTTTGCCGCTCCCTTCTTCAAAGCCCTTGCATACCCAGATAAGCGGCTTGCTCCAAGCAAGAGTCGCCAGGTTCGACAGCAGTGAACGCAGGCCACCTGTGGGAACGGCAATCAGGAGCAGGTCGGCGTTGGTGATCGCTGAGCCAAGATCATGTGAAATGCCCAATTTCGATGGAAGTGGAATGCCGGGAAGGTAGCGTGCATTCTGTCGCAGCTGGCGCATGGCCTCTGCGTTGTCGATATTGCGCGTCCACAATATGACTTCATGTCGGGCCGAGAAATGCCTGGCAAGTGCCGTTCCCCAGGCACCCGCCCCCAGAATGGTGATATGCATTGAAGGTTTAATGCTGCCGCTCATAGCCCCCAGGCATCTCGGCTACGCAGATAACCCTCCTTGCCTTCCGGAAGTCGAACCCTGGCCCAGCCAACGGCATCGATTGCCAGTATATCGAGTGTCACGCCCTGTGCGGCCCTGAAAAGAACTACGGCATTGTCCACGGGCTTTTGCAGAATCAGGGCGATGGGTACACTGATTCTTGCGCTTCGTCGGTTACTGATGGCGGATTCCTCGATCCAAGACAGACTACCGGAATCATCCCTGACCTTGACCCACCCTTCCGCTGAAACGATGCGCTCAAGTGGATAGCCGGAACTGACTACTGATACTTTTTTCGCTGCCTGGGAGGGCGCATCGAAAAGTACGGCTGGCCGAGATGTTGTAATGAAATCCAGGGGCAGGGCGGGTGATGCCAGAGTTGACAAGCCGACCAGCAAACCTGCCGTTGTCGTTTTCATCAGTGGGTTGTGCCCGCCGGCTGCCCCTGGGCTGCTGTTTGCTGCTGTCGCATGAACTCGGCTTCAAAATTGAACGGATTGAGCAGCAGCGGCGGAAAGCCAGCGCGTATCACGACATCGGACACGGTTTCTCGCAAGTAGGGAAAGACGATGTTGGGGCAGCCAATCCCAAGCACCAGTGGCAGTTGTTCCTGTGGCACGCCGGATATGCGGAAAATGCCCGCCTGAATGCACTCGACCAGGAACATGGTCTTGTCTCCGGCCCTGGCGGTCACGGTCACCTTGATGGTGTTCTCGTACACGTCCTGGCTGATGGCATTGCTTTGCGTGCCAAGCTGGACGTCAATTTGTGGCGCTTCGCGTTCCAGAAATATGCCAGGGGCATTGGGGACTTCGACGGAGAGGTCCTTGACGTATATCTTTTCAATGTTGAAACCCATCTGCGGTGCTTGTTGCTGCTCTTCGGCCATGACGGTACTCCCTGATTGTTCAAAAAAACTATTTTACCCTTGAGCCACATCAGCCGCCATTTAGCAGCTTCATCAAACCGTCAGCCTTGTCCAGCGCAGAGATGTCGTCGAAACCACCGACATGCGTTTCGCCAATGTAGATTTGCGGAACGGTGCGGCGGCCTGTTCTGGACATCATTTCCTCACGCAGACGGGGTTGTTCATCGACACGGATCTTGTCGATGTGTTCCACGCCCCTGGACTTGAGCAGGCGTTCTGCCGCGACGCAGTAGGGGCAGACTGCGGTGCAATACATGGTGACTTTATTCATGGGTTTACTTCGTTGTAATGGGTAGATTGGCCTTTTCCCAGGCAATGATGCCACCAGCCAGATTGTGGACATTTTCGAAACCGGATTTTTTCAGAATTGCGCATGCACGTGCCGAGCGATGTCCTGACCGGCAGTTAATCACAATGGCCCTACGCTTGAATTTCTCCAGTTCGCCAAGCCGTGAGGACAGGGCACCCAGCGGAATGTGCCTGGCATTGGGAATGTGCCCTGCAGCCCATTCCTTGTCTTCGCGCACATCCAGCACCAGCGCATCCTCATTGATAAGGCGCGTGGCCTCCAGCGTGCCAAGCTGGCTGATGCCGCTGACACGATCACTTACGAACGACCACAACAGCATCAAGCCGCTGGCGACCGCAGCGATGACCAACAACAGGTTGTCTTGAATGAATTCCATGGTTTGGCCAATCCAAAAGCCCGACTGAATTTTACCAGCCCAAAAGGGTTGCAAGCTCGGCTATGCACATCAAAGGCCGCAGCCTGTAGGCACGCCCAGTTTTTTCAAGATCGAGTCCATGGGACAAAAGCGGGTGAATCCCGATTGGAACAGGTTGGCGCCGACAAATGCGGTGAACCACAGCCAGGACAACTGGCTCATGTCGACTGTCCCGGCGAAATGCGCCAGTGCCAGAGACAGCATGATGAAAAACCCCGCGACGATGCGGACGATGCGTTCAACAGTCATTTCAGGCTCCTTGGGTTTGAGAGATGATCTTGCGGTAGTTGGCTGCATAGTAAAGAACAGGGATTACCACCAGCGTCAGCAAGGTGGAGACGAAAATGCCGAAAATCAAGGACACGGCGAGGCCCGAGAAGATGGGGTCATCGAGGATGAAGAAGGCCCCCATCATGGCGGCAACCCCCGTCAGGACAATCGGCTTGGCGCGTGTAGCGCCGGCCTGGATGACGGCTTCCTCGAAGGCCATGCCCTCGGCCACCTGCTGATTGATGAAGTCCACCAGCAGGATGGAGTTGCGCACGATGATGCCGGCGAGTGCGATCATGCCGATCATGGAAGTGGCGGTGAACTGCGCGCCAAGCAGGGCATGGCCAGGCATGACGCCGATGATGGTGAGCGGGATCGGCGCCATGATGATGAGCGGCGTGATGTAGGAACCGAACTGCGCCACCACCAGCAGGTAGATCAGCACCAGGCCCACGGCATAGGCAATGCCCATGTCGCGGAAGGTTTCGTAGGTGACCTGCCATTCACCATCCCATTTGATACTGAATCCTGCATAGGGGTCGTCTGGCTGCTTGATGAAATATTCCGACAGGGCGCCGCCTTCCTTCAGTTCGCGGCCCGTGAGTTCACCGCGTATGCCGAACAAGCCGTAAAGCGGCGAATCCAGCTTGCCGCCCATGTCACCCACCACGAATACAACTGGCAGAAGATCCTTGTGGTAGATGGTTTTCTCGCGCGCGCTGGGCACCACTTCGATGAGCTCTGACAAGGGCACCAGATTGCCATTGGCACCACGTACCGTGAGCTTCAGCAATTCTTCGATACTGCTCTGGCGCTCGGGTGGCAGGGTAATGCGCACCGGGATTTCATATTTGGATGTTCCGCCATGGATCGGCGTGACATTCTCGCCAGACAGCCCCATCTTCATGGTGGTGACGATGTCCTTCTGCGCCACGCCCGCGACAGCGGCCTTGTTTTGCAATACCCGCAATACGAATCGCTGCGAGTCATTCTCGATGGTGGCGTCGATGGCGACGATGCCTTCGGTTTTTTCGAAGGTCTTGCGCACTTCCTTGGCTACGCGCATCTGCGCGTCATAATCCGGCCCGTAGACTTCAGCAACGATGGGCGACATGACCGGCGGACCGGGCGGCACTTCCACCACTTTCACGTCCGCGCCATGTTTTTTCGCCACGGCTTCGATGGCCGGACGCACGGCCTGGGCGATTTCATGGCTCTTGCGATCCCGATGATGTTTGTCTACCAGATTGACCTGAATATCGCCCACTTCCGGGCCGCTTCTGAGGTAATACTGGCGTACGAGGCCATTGAAATTGATCGGCGAGGCGGTACCCGCATAGGCCTGGTAATCGGCCACTTCTTCAACCTCGGCGATCACATCGGCCATTTCCTGCAGCACCTGGCTGGTCTTTTCCAGCGGCGTACCAACCGGCATGTCCACCACGACCTGGAATTCGGATTTGTTGTCGAAAGGCAGCATTTTCAGAATGACCAGCTTGACGACAGCAAGCGATACGGAAAGCAGAATCGCCGCGCCAATACCCAGCCAGAGCTTGTTGCGCATGGTCTTGCCTGCATCTCCGCCCAGAAAGGGTGTCAGTCGTGAACGGAACAGCTTCAGGAGTTTGTCATTTCCCTCTTCATGGGGATGGACATTCTTCAGCAGCTTGAATGCCAGCCAGGGGGTGACGATGAAGGCAATGGCCAGCGAAATCAGCATGCCGATGCTGGCGTTGATCGGGATGGGGCTCATGTACGGCCCCATGAGTCCGGTGACGAAGGCCATCGGCAGCAGCGCGGCGATCACGGTAAAGGTGGCGAGTATGGTGGGGCCGCCGACTTCATCCACCGCGCGTGGAATTATGGCCTCCATGCCATCGCTGTCGAGAGCGGTGCGCCGGTGGATATTCTCGACGACGACGATGGCGTCATCCACCAGAATGCCAATGGAGAAAATCAAAGCGAACAGGGAAACGCGATTCAACGTGAAGCCCCAGGCCCAGGAGGCGAACAATGTCGCGGCCAGTGTCAGGATGACGGCCGTGCCGACGATGACGGCTTCACGTTTGCCCAGGGCCCAGAGCACCAGCAATACGACCGATGCCGTGGCGAAAATCAGTTTCTGGATGAGTTTCTTGGCTTTCTCGTCTGCCGTGGCGCCATAGTTGCGCGTCACGCTTACTTCAACACCATCCGGAATGATGGCGCCGCGCAGGCTTTCCACGCGCTCGATCACCTTGTTGGCGACATCGACCGCGTTCTCGCCCGGCTTTTTTGATACGGCAAGCGTGACCGCGGGAAACTCCTGGCCGATGAGCTTGCCGTGCTCGCCGCCTTTTCCGGGGCCGAACCACACATAGTTGTCGGGCTGATTGGGGCCGGCCGTCACTGAGGCGATATCGCTCAGGTAAACCGGCCTGCCCTGGAAAACGCCGACGATCAGTTGCTTCACGTCGCCCGGCCCCGTCAGGAAGGTGCCGGTCTGCACGAGAATTTCCTGATTGCCGGACGTGAGGGTGCCGGAAGGCTGCGATGCATTGGACACCTGGAGCGCATCACGAATGTCGTTGGCGGAAATCCTGAATGCCGCCATGCGTTCTGGATCCATCAGCACGCGGACGACATTGCCCGGCCCGCCTATGGTATAGACCTCGCGGGTGCCCTTGATGCGCTTGATTTCGACTTCGGCCGCGTGCGCCACCTGTTCGAGCTCGTATGCGCCGCGCGTGTCATCGCGTGTCCACAACGTCAGGGTAACGATCGGCACATCATCGATGCCGGTGGGTTTGATGATGGGCTCGCCAACACCCAGGTTGGGCGAAACCCAATCACGGTTGGCCTGGATGGCGTCGTAAAGACGCACAAGCGCCTGGGTGCGGTCTTCGCCCACCTTGTATTGGACGGTGAGAATGGCCATGCCGGGCCTCGATACCGAATACACATGGTCGATACCGGAGATTTGCGAGAGGACCTGTTCGGCCGGCGTGGCCACCAGCTGTTCAACATCCTTGGCCGACGCACCCGGAAACGGAATGAACACGTTCGCCATGGTGACGTTGATCTGCGGTTCTTCCTCGCGTGGCGTGACCGCGATCGCAAAGATGCCCAGGATTGCCGCCATCAGCGCGATCAGTGGCGTCAACTGCGAAGTCAGAAAGAATCTGGCAATGCGTCCGGAAATGCCCATGTAGGTGCTCCCCCTGCAGTGGTTTATTTTTTGGCCGGGCTTTTGGCGTAGATGCCCGCCTTGACCGGATCGAGGGCAATGACTTCACCGGGGTTCAGACCTGCGAGAACTTCCACTTCGCCGCGCGCGGTGGGCTCACCCAGCCGCACCTGCCGCAGGGAGGCGCGATTTTTTGCATCGATCACGTACACACCCGTTACTTCGGAACGCTTGACCACGGCGGATGCGGGAATCACCAGCTTGCGCGCCTCGCCGGTGGCGAAATAGGCCCGTGCATAAATGCCGGGTATGACGCCTGACAAATTTTCCGGCAGGTCGATCCGTACTTTTACGGTGTGCGTTGCCGTATCAGCAGAAGGCAGAACGGTAATGCCTTTGGCTTCAATCCACTTGTTGAGGGACGGAATTTCCACCGACACCTTGGCCGCTTTCTGCACATCTGCCAGCTTGTATTGGGGGATGTTCGCCACCACCCGCAGGTCTGAGGGGTCAAAGCCGGTCATCAGCGGTTTGCCGGGCGAGGCCATCTCGCCCACTTCAACATGCCGCGCCATGACCACACCGGAAAACGGTGCAGTCAGCGTGGTGTAGGACCGAACGGTAGATGTTTGGCCTGCGCCTGCGCGCGCCGCCGCAGCTGCAGCCTGTGCCGCGCGATATTCGGCAGTTGCGCGATCCAGCGCGGCCTGGGAAATGAACTTCTGCTGGAACAACTGCACCTGGCGGTCATAATTGGCTTTTGCGTTGGCGAGCTGTGCCTCGGCCTGTGCCACTTGCGCACGACTGCCGGCTACAGCCTGGGACAATTCGGAAGGATCGATGCGCACGATCACTTGTCCGGCCTTGACATCATCACCCACGTCAAAATTGACTGCGGTGATCCGGCCCGCCACCTGTGCGGATACGGTGGACTGACGGACCGCCTCGACCGTTGCTTCGGTGAAATAGGATTGGTCCGTGTTCTGGTAAGCCACCTTGGCCGTGGGGAATGGCAAGCCGGACCAGGCCGGCAGGGAAACCAGCAACATAATGATGGGCAGGGCGGTAAAGCGCATGATAAACCTCCTGAATAATCCATTAGAATAAACTAATAGACTTTATTTTTCAAGTTGTTATGAAGGCTGTACGACAAAAAAGCCCGGTCGCTGCCGGGCTTTGTTATGGCTGTGAATGGAAACTACTTGGCAAATCCGCAAAACACGTCACGCATCATGCCGATGAGCTTTAACGTGCGTGTGTCGCCGACGCGGTAATACACTCGGTTGGCATCCTTGCGGGTCTTAAGCACACCTTTGTCTCGCAAAATGGCCAGATGTTGTGAAATGTTGCTCTGGGACGTGCCAACGTTGTCAACGATGTCCTGAACGCTGACTTCCTTGTCTCCCAGCACGCACAAAATCTTGAGTCGCAGAGGATGAGACATGGCCTTCATTGCGCGCGATGCCTGTTCTATATGTTCTTCCTTGTCAAGCAACTCCACTTCATCATCATAAGCTCGCGCCATGTCCTCGCCTCGTGTAAAATTTTAGAATCAGTCTAGATAAGGAATATCGGCATATACTAAACCATGAATATAAAGTTAGCAAAGAAAAGAAATTTGTGAAATGTAATTTTGAATGAAAGTTAATCCCGTACTGCTCATCATCCTTGATGGTTTTGGATGCAGGTCCGAGCGCGCTCACAATGCCATAGCGCTGGCAAACAAACCCAACTGGTCCGTTTTCTGGAGTCGTTATCCACATACCTTGATTCATGCATCCGAGTCCGAGGTTGGCCTTCCCAAGGGGCAAATGGGCAATTCCGAAGTCGGTCATCTCAACATCGGCGCGGGGCGTGTGGTCTACCAGGAATTTACGCGTGTGGGACATGCGATTGAATCCGGTGCCTTCTTTGCCAATCCGATGCTTAAGGCCACGATAAAAAGCGCCAAAGATGCGAGTGGTGCGCTGCACATACTTGGCCTGTTGTCGGATGGGGGGGTGCATAGTCATGAAAGCCATATACATGCCATGCTGAAAATGGCCATCGATGAGGGAATGGACAGGATATACATCCACGCCTTTCTCGATGGCCGGGACACGCCGCCAAAAAGTGCTGAAGTCAACCTCAGGCGCATGGAAGAGAAAATCGGCGAACTTGGACGGGGCCGAATTGCCAGCATCATTGGCCGATACTACGCCATGGATCGGGATCGGCGCTGGCTTCGAGTCAAGGAGGCATATGACCTGCTCACGCAAGGCAAGGCAGAGTACATGGCAAAATCCTCAATCGAGGGATTGGAGATGGCATATGCCCGTGGCGAAACCGATGAGTTCGTCAAATCGACTGCCATCGTGCCTCAGGGTGAAAAGCCCGTTCGCATGCGGGATGGAGATGCCATTGTCTTCATGAATTTTCGCTCGGACCGTGCACGTCAGTTGTCGCGTACATTCATTGAATCGGATTTCAATGAATTCGATCGCGAAGTCGTCCCCAGACTGTCAAGCTATTGCACGTTGACCGGCTATAGCGATGAGTTCGATGTCAGCGTGGCCTTTCCACCCGAAAGAATACGCAATGGCTTTGGCGAGTATATAGCCAACCTCGGGCTGCATCAGTTGCGTATTGCCGAAACCGAAAAATATCCGCATGTGACGTTTTTTTTCAATGGTGGCGAAGAAGTTTCCTATCCGGGCGAAGACCGGATTCTAGTACCTTCTCCCGATGTTGCTACCTATGACCTCAAACCTGAAATGAGCGCCTATGAAGTAACCAGCAAACTTGTCGCAGCCATCAACAGCGCACAGTATGATGCCATCATATGCAACTATGCCAATGCCGACATGGTGGGCCACACGGGCGATATCGATGCTGCGCGCAGGGCCATCGAGGTGATCGATGAATGTCTGGGCAAGGTCGTTGAAGCACAACTGGCACGGGGAGGCGAGGTGCTCATCACCGCGGACCACGGCAATGCCGAGTTCATGATGGACCTGGAAAAGGGGCAACCTCATACCGCACATACCATCAACCTCGTGCCCCTGGTTTATATCGGCAAGCGCCGAGCGCAGCTTGCCGAGACTGGTGCGCTGGAAGATATCAGTCCGACTTTGCTGAAAATGATGGGCTTGCCACAGCCTCCTGAAATGCGCGGCGAGCCCCTGATCAGTTTCGAGTGACACGACTTATCCATTGTTTGCTTCTGATACTGCTGGCGTGGTCAAGCCAGAATGCGAGCGCCGACAACGGTGCC
Source organism: Hydrogenophilaceae bacterium (assembly GCA_013389025.1). Lineage (GTDB taxonomy): Bacteria > Pseudomonadota > Gammaproteobacteria > Burkholderiales > Thiobacillaceae > UBA6918. The sequence goes on along the minus strand of JACAED010000025.1, from coordinate 5,101 downwards.
GAGCTCAGGGAATTACGCAAACGGCTGGAGGATCTCCAACGCGAGTATCAGATTACACGAGAGTCTCGAGCTGACGCTGCCGACTTGCTCAGACAATCTGAGCGGGCAATCAGTGATGCCAAGCGAAAGTTGCAGAATCTCGAAAGCGAGCAGCAAAGAACCCGCAGCGAGCTTAACGATGTGAACAACCAGCTGAACCGGATCAATGCAAACATCGTTGACGGTCAGAAACGTCTGGCTGAAATGCTGAAGCAGTCCTATATGCGGGGTGGCTCGGATTCACTGAAACTGCTGCTTGGGGGCAAGGATCCAAATCAGATTTCCCGCGAACTGGTCTATCTGAATTACCTTTCCCGTGAGCAGCTGAATGTGATCGAATCATTGCGCAAAGAGGTCGAGCACCTGGCGCGTCTCAAGCAAACCGCATCGGAAAAGGATCGAAAACTTACAGATATCAGGCTATCCAAACAGACCGAGCAGGAGACGTTGCTGAAGGAAAAGCAGTCGAGACAAATGCTGCTGAACAAGCTTACTGGCCGCATCAAATCGCAAAGAAGGGAAATCGATGCACTCAGGCAGGACGAAAAACGGCTAAGTGATCTGGTCACAAGACTTGCCAGGATGGCAAGGCAGCGTAATGACAAGACCAGGAAAATTGCAGCCAATAAAAATAGCCAGGCAAGGCCATCAGGACCTGTTGGCATCAATACTGAGTTGCCAGATACTGCCATTGGCAATTTATCCTTTACGCGTTTGAAAGGTTTGTTGCGGCTCCCGGTCAAAGGGGAACTCATGAACCGGTTCGGGGCTCCCAGAGATGACGGCGGAATGTCATGGAAGGGTTTGTTTATCAGGGCACTGGAAGGCGCGGAAGTCAGGGCGATCGCTTCGGGAAGGGTGGTTTTTGCCGAGTGGCTAAGGGGCTTTGGCAATTTGTTGATTGTTGATCATGGTGAAGGATACATGAGTCTATACAGCAACAACGAAAGCCTGTATAAGCAGCCGGGAGAAAGCGTCAAAGCCGGTGACACCATTGCAACTGCCGGCAACAGCGGTGGTCAGGAAGAGTCGGGCGTATATTTTGAATTGCGGCATCAGGGCCGCCCCATCAATCCGATGGCATGGATCAAGTGAGGAACAAGATGGCTGGGTATATTGGCAAGTTGGCTTTGGTTGGTTTTGCGGGCGTGCTGACTGGCGCGGTCCTAACCTTGAATTATTCGGCGATGGCCAACAAGGAATCGGCTGCACCTTTGCCTGTCGAGGAACTTCGGGCATTTACGGATGTTTTCGCCCGCATCAAGAGCGATTACGTCGAGGAAGTCGATGACAAGAAACTGATCAACGAAGCCATCAATGGCATGTTGTCTGGGCTGGATCCGCATTCTGCCTATCTTGATGCGGAAGGTTTCAAGGACTTGCAAGTGGGAACGCAAGGTGAATTTGGCGGGCTCGGCATTGAGGTCGGCATGGAGGATGGATTCGTCAAGGTTGTATCACCCATCGAGGACACCCCTGCTTACCGCGCCGGCCTGAAAACGGGTGATCTCATCATCAAGCTTGATGATACGCCGGTCAAGGGCATGACGCTCAATGACGCAGTAAAGCGCATGCGCGGCAAACCTGGCACGCAAATCGGACTGACACTGTTGCGCAAGGGAGAACAGAAGCCGATTACCGTCAAGCTGACCCGCGCAGTGATCAAGATTCGCAGCGTCAAATCCAAGCTGTTGGACCCGGGTTATGGATATGTGCGGGTGACACAATTCCAGGAACATACCGGCGACTTGCTGGTGGAGGCCTTGCAGAAGCTTTACAAGGAAAACAAGGAACCGTTGAAAGGTCTCATCCTGGATCTGCGGAATGATCCGGGCGGGCTGCTGAACGGGGCGGTCGCGGTTAGTGCCGCCTTCATCAAGCCGGATGCGCTAGTGGTATACACAGAGGGTCGCACCGAGGATGCCAAGATGCGCCTGACCGCTAGCAGGGAAAATTATTTACGCCCGATGCAACCCGACTACCTGAAGAATCTGCCCGAGGGTGTCAAAACAGTGCCCATGGTTGTGCTGGTCAATGGTGGTTCTGCTTCGGCCTCGGAAATTGTCGCTGGCGCGCTCCAGGATCACAAGCGTACGGTGATCATGGGCACGCAAACTTTTGGCAAAGGATCAGTACAAACCATACTTCCACTTGGCAATAATACTGCAATCAAGTTGACTACTGCGCGCTACTACACGCCTTCAGGCCGCTCGATTCAGGCCAAGGGCATCGAGCCGGACATTGTTGTCGAAGACCCGCTTAATCCGAGCGATGAGTCCATGAATGTCAAAGAGGCAGACCTGGTGAAGCATTTATCCAATGGGCAGGAGGAAGAAGCGCCAGCCAGGCAGGCCCCCCCTAAACAGGATAAGGATTCCAAGTCCGGGAAAGATGCAAAACCGGGCGAAAGAAAACCCCTCGAACCTGGCGAGGTCGTGTCCAAGGACGATTATCAAGTCAATCAGGCGCTGAACTTGCTCAAGGGGTTGCATATCATTCAGCGAAATTAGTTGTTTACGGGTAGAAGTAAACGGGTGCTTGCTTAATGGCTGTTCAAGCGCGATACTGAAAAAGCCGTTTACCCTGATAGCCATGCTGCCCTGTGATCTGGACAAAACCCGGGAAATCGTGTTCCATGCCTTGCCGCCTGGACAGGCAGCGCGCGCACGAGAGCTGCTGCACGGGCTGGATGGCATGGAGGCAAACCTGGGCATGACGGAAACGGTCCTCATCGTTCGATACAACGTCATGCATTACACGCTTGATGGGCTTGAATCAGCCCTGGTCGAGCAGGGCTTCCATCTCGACAATAGCCTCATGCAAAAACTTAAACGCGCACTTGCCCGTTTCTGCGAGTCCGTGCAACGTGAAAACGTCAGTATCAATGCCCCTGAGGTCAAATCACAGAAAGTCTTTGCTCGCGTGTACGAGCAGCAACTTCATGGTGACAAGGATGAAACGCCGGAAGAATGGCGTGAATACAAATAATCTCAACGATTATCCACAGATTCTGGCCGCAAGCACCCAATGAATGATCAGGAGCTGCTCCGCTATAGCCGGAATATTCTTTTGCCTCAAATCGGTATCGAGGGCCAGGAGAAACTCAATAACGCATCTGTTTTGATTGTCGGTGCCGGTGGATTGGGGTGTCCCGTTGCTCTGTATATCGGTGCCGCGGGGGTCGGAAAACTTGTAATCGCCGATGCCGATTCGGTTGACCTTACCAACTTGCAACGCCAGATCGGCCATCAGACAAAGTCAGTTGACGTAAACAAGGCGATATCACTTCGCGACAGCGTGTTGGCCATTAACCCTGGAGTCAGCATACGGGCCATCGAACAGCGGCTAGAAGGAGAATCGCTACAGCAAGCGGTTGCGCAATCCGATGTCATCGTGGATTGCTCCGACAATTTCAAAACGCGCCATGCGGTCAATCGGGCCTGTGTGGCAAATACCCGCCCCTTGGTCAGCGGCGCCGCCATAGGGTTCAGTGGGCAGCTTGCCGTTTTTGATTCGCGTGTTGCGGTGTCCCCGTGTTATCAGTGTCTGTTTCCGGAAACGATCGAGGAAGGTTTGAGATGCAGCGAGGCAGGAGTGTTGTCACCCCTGGTGGGCGTGGTAGGCTGCCTGCAGGCCGTGGAAGTCGTCAAACTCTTGACAGGAGCGGGCAAACCTTCAATCGGGACGCTTACGCTAATCGATGCACTTGACGGTTCCTTCCGCCAGATTCGAGTGCCGCGAGATAAGTATTGTGTTGTTTGCGGTTCAGGGCAGGGGCACGACGCCTGATACGGCAGGTCTCGTACCCAGCAATAACCCGAATTCCCTCCATACCAGAGGCCAGTCAGCCGAAGGGTCTCGTGTAAATCCACTCTTGGCAAACTGGTGCCACCGCCCAACGACAAATGCCATGGCGAGATTGGCTACAATTTTGGGATCCTTGCCTGTATGACCGGTGTCCAGAAAACGCAGGCATTGTCTGATCTGGGCTTCCAGCCGGTCATGTAGCTGGTTGATCCGTTTTTGCAGACGCGGATCTTCATTCACCAGAACTTCGCCAATCAGCACGCGCGTCATGCCGCGATTCTTCTTGGCAAAGCTCAGCAGCATCGAAACAATGCCTTCGACCTGATTGGCGGATTCTGGAATATCAGTGGTAATTCGAGCTATCAGGCCGAACAGGGTGTCTTCTATAAAGGCAATCAGGCCTTCATACATTTGCGCCTTGCTGGCGAAATGACGGTAAAGCGCCGCTTCCGAGACGTCAAGTCGTCTGGCGAGCGCAGCCGTGGTGATTTTTTCCGGGCTGGGTTCTTCCAGCATGGCAGCCAGCGTTTGCAGGATCAGCAAACGCTTTTCTCCGGATTTTCTGGTTTCTCCTCCCATTTCCCTCATTGCCTCAGGTTTGTTATGGTGGGCCCGGTCGGACTTGAACCGACGACCAAAGGATTATGAGTCCTCTGCTCTGACCAACTGAGCTACAGGCCCAGGGAACAGCGAGCTGCTCCGTAACACACAGCGCGGAAAACCTTCGCTGCGCTTAGCTGCCGTTTTCCAGGAAGCTTTTCAGGCGTTCTGAACGGCTTGGATGACGCAGCTTGCGCAGGGCCTTGGCTTCTATCTGCCGGATGCGTTCGCGCGTGACGTCGAACTGCTTGCCAACTTCCTCCAGCGTATGGTCGGTATTCATTTCGATGCCAAAACGCATGCGCAGCACCTTGGCCTCGCGTGTGGTCAGCGAGTCCAGGATCTCGCGGGTGGCGTCACGAAGATTGCCGTAAAGCGCCGATTCGTCGGGCGCCAGCGTACTCTGATCCTCGATAAAATCACCCAGATGCGAATCCTCGTCATCGCCAATCGGGGTTTCCATGGAAATGGGTTCCTTGGCGATTTTCATGATCTTGCGGATCTTGTCTTCCGGCATTTCCATTTTCTTGGCCAGAGTGGCAGGGTCCGGTTCCTGACCGGTTTCCTGCAGGATCTGGCGGCTGATCCGGTTCATCTTGTTGATGGTCTCGATCATGTGCACCGGGATGCGGATGGTGCGCGCCTGGTCGGCGAT
>JACAED010000108.1 GCA_013389025.1 Hydrogenophilaceae bacterium | reverse complement strand
TGGTGTCCTTGTATCGCGCCATGCAATCCTCCTTCTTCGTGATAAGGGGTGTTGCGAGATTTATAGCAGCGCGGACCCACTATTTCCAGGGGAAGCGGGGTTTTTATACAGGTTCAACGATCGAACTTACTCGTACTGGCAACTCACCCCGACCGCATTCCAGTATGCGGCTTCGTCTTCCAGCGCGAGACGGGTCAGGGGATTGCTGTCCAGCCAGCCCTTGGGCAGTCTGAGGCGGTAGCCTTTTGAGGTCATCTCCGCGGCCATTTCGGCAATGCCGGGCTCGGCGCGGTTGCGGCACAGAATGACGGCATGGCGCAGCATCCAGACCAGCAGGCGGTCGCCTTCGGGAATGCCTTGCCTGAGTTCTTGCGAAAATTGGGGCACCTTGGTCAGCGCGCCGCGCTGGGCTCGTGCCAGCAGGGCCAGGCGAGCCTGGTCGGTGCGGGAAAAACCGGGCATGTCGGCGTTTTCGAGGATGTAGGCGCTGTGCTTGTGGTAGCTGGAATGCGCGATGGAAATGCCGATCTCGTGCAGCCGCGCGGACCAGGACAGGAAGCGGCGCGATTCATCCTTCTCTGCCTTGTTCTTTGGCGCAATGCCGCTGAAGAGCTGCAGGGCGGTTTTCTCCACGCGGGCAGCCTGCTTTTCGTCAACGTGATAGCGGCGCGCGAATTCGGCGACGGTAACTTCGCGCATGTCATGATCGGACATGCGGCCCAGCAAATCGTACAGAATGCCTTCCCGCAAGGCGCCGGACGCCGGGATCATGCTCTGGATGCCCAGCTCGGAAAACAGGCCGGAGAGGATGGCGTAGCCACCAGCGATGACGGGTCGACGGTCGACACGCATGCCGGGCAGTTCGAGTTTGTCGGCATGGCCTGCCTTCAGCAGCGCTTCGCGCACCCGGGCCATTCCCTCCAAGGTGATGCCTCTGCCCCAGCCATTGGCCTCGATCAGGTCGGCCACGGCACGGATGCTGCCAGATGAACCCACGGCTTCTTCCCAGTTGCCCCGGCTGAAATCGGCTTCGACGCTTTGCGCGATCAGCCGCGCTTCCAGTTCTGCCTCCTTCATGGCGGATTTTTCGATGCGCCCGTTTGGGAAAAAACGCATGGAAAAATTGACGCAGCCCATCAGCAGGCTTTCGCGGCTTTGCTGCTTGAGTCCAGCGCCGATGATGCATTCGGTGGAGCCGCCGCCTATGTCGACCACCAACCGCTTGTTGCCAGATGCCGGCAGGCTGTGCACGACGCCCAGGTAGATCAGCCGCGCTTCCTCGCGCCCGGCGATGATTTCGATCGGAAAACCCAGCGCCTGTTCGGCCTGGTCGAGAAACTCAGGGGCGTTTTTCGCCACACGCAGCGCACTGGTGCCCACGCAACGGACGGCAGCTTCGGGCAGGCCGCGCAGGCGCTCGCTGAAGCGCCTGAGGCAATCGAGCGCGCGCATCTGCGAATCGAGATCGAGACGCTTCTTTTTGTCCAGCCCGGCAGCCAGCCGCACGGGCTCCTTCAACGCATCCAGAAGATAGAGCTGCTCACCCTGCACGCGGGCCACCTGCAATTTGAAACTGTTGGAGCCGAGGTCAACCGCTGCAAGAGTTTGATACGACATATTCAACCAAAGAAAAGATACGCCACGCCAATCGCGGCAACAAACCCGCCCAGATCGGCGATCAATCCGCAGGTCACGGCATGGCGGATGCGCTGGATGCCCACGGCACCGAAATACACAGCCAGCACGTAGAACGTGGTCTCGGTGCTACCCTGGATGATGGAAGCCAACCTGCCGGCAAACGAGTCCGCCCCGTGCGTGCTCATGGTATCAATCATCATGGCGCGCGCGCCACTACCGGAAAGCGGCTTCATCAGCGCGGTGGGCAGGCCGTCGACAAACCGCGTGTCCCAGCCCATCTGCATGGCCAACCAGCGCATGCCATCCGTCAGCATTTCCAGCCCGCCGCTTGCGCGGAATACCGCAATGCCCACCAGCATGGCAACAAGATACGGAATGATCGTTACAGCCATTTGAAAGCCCTCTTTCGCGCCTTCGATGAAGGCCTCATAGGCATTGACCTTGCGCATGACAGCGCCGCCCAGAAAAGCCACCACGATGGAAAACAGGATGAAATTCGACAGCAGCGAGGACTGCCGCTGCATCTCGTCCGGCGGCAGAGAGTAAAAATACGCCGCCAGCCCGGCGACACCGGCGGTCATGCCGCCGAAATACAGCAGCGTCACCGGGTCGAACAGACGGATGCGCTGGAAGAACGCCGTGGTCAAAAGACCAATGAGCGTGCCGCAATACGTGGTAATGAGCAACGGAATGAACACGTCAGTCGGATCGGCAGCGCCGAGTTGCGCCCGGTAGGTGAAGATCGTGACCGGCAGCAGTGTGACGGAAGCGGTATTGATGACCAGAAACAGCACCTGCGCGTCACTCGCCGTGTCCTGCGATGGATTCAGCGTCTGCAGCTCTTTCATGGCCTTGATGCCCAGCGGTGTGGCGGCGTTGTCCAGGCCCATGACATTTGCCGCCATGTTCATGGTGATGGCCCCCAGCGCCGGATGATTGCGCGGTACCTCGGGGAACAGGCGGGCGAACAGCGGTGCGAGCAGTTTCGTCAGCAGTTCGAGGAAGCCGGCTCTCTCGCCGATTTTCATCACCCCCAGCCACAGGCTCATCACGCCGGTGAGACCGAGGGCGATTTCGAATGCGGTCTTGCTGCTGTCGAAGACGGCCTTCATCAAGTCTGCAAAGATGGTCAGGTTGCCCGCGAACAGAAACTGGATCAGCGCAAGGAGAAAGGCAACGAGAAAAAAGCTGACCCAGATGGCGTTCAGCATGAATCAGGCCGCCCAGCTTGCCACAAGCACCAACAAACCGATCACCAGCCACACCAACAGCCCGCGCCAGACCATGCTGACGGTGCTGTCGATCTGATCAGCATCAGGCTCTTCGCCCAGACCGATCTCGGCGCGAGTGATCCACTGGCCGCCCATATTCAGCGGCTGGCCCAGCTTCACGCCCATCGCCCCAGCACCGGCCGCCAGCACGATGCTTTCCTCGGGTTCCGGCCATGCATGCGGCTGGGTGCGCCAGCAGTACATGGCATCTTCGAAATTGCCGGCCACCGCATAGGTCAGTCCCGTCAAGCGCGCAGGGAGCCAGTTGATGAGATGAAAGGCTTTCGCCGCGACTTCGCTGTATGCAGGCGACGACTCGATCCAGCGGCGCGAGAGGATGGAGGAAAGCCTGTACAGCACCGCACCCGCCGGACCCAGCAGCACGAACCAGAACAGCACGCCGAACATCTGCCGGTGGCTGTGGCTGAATACCTGTTCGATGGTGAGCGAGGCGATTTCATGTTCGCCGAGTTCGGCCGTTTCACCGCCGCGCCAGGTCTCCAGCATCTGGCGCGCTTCGGCCAGGTTGCCGCTGCGCAGCTTGTCGGCGATTTCTTCCGCAATCAGGCTGTAGTACCTGAACCCCATAGTGAAATAGAGCACGCCTACGCTCCATGCCAGGCCAGGTAGGGATCCCATGTCGTTCAGCCACGATCCAGCCAGCCACACTCCCAGTACGAAGGGCAGCACGCCCGCACTCCAGGCAAGCAGGCCATGAAACGATTCGCCGCCGTCCAGCTTGTCCTGAAGCAGGCGGGCATACTGCGCAAAGGTCACGTAATGCGGCAACGGCTGCTTGAGCGGCCGGTAGTGTTCCAGAGCAAGTGTGATCAGAAGGCTGAAGAAAATCATGGGTGGGCGATTTCCACGGTCAACTCTCCAACGCGTGTGGGCGTCCCCGATGGACGATAGATTTCCACCGCGGGCAGGGTAATATCGAGCGCCTGTTCATGAAGATGGTCGTACAGCGCCTGGTATGCCTTGCCAGGCGCCAGCATGGTGGCAGCATGCACCCTGGCCGAGAGCACGCGCCGGCGTGTCAGCACATCGCTCATGAGTTCGCCGGGCAATTTTGCATCCAGAGGAATACGGTATCCCGTTCGGGCCAGCTGTTTGGCCTTGGGCGTCGTGCGCGGATCGGTCAGCAATACCGTGAAGGTATCGCCCGGTTCGATACCGGCCTTTTTCAGCAACTTGAAGACCTTCTCCTGCGTTTTTGGCAGTTTGGCAATATCACCGTGGTGTTCCATGTAGGCATAGAAATACGGTCCCGATTCACCAACAGTCACGGTTGCGGAATTGAAGCCCCCCCACCACCCGTAAACGCCCAGCAAGGGAAAAACAAACGCCAGCAGGAATGCCGGCCACTGCTTTTTGAACAATACCATTCTCCGGTTTTTATTTTCCACACCTTTGATGGCGAAGATAGCACAGACAGGCCCCGCCTCTATAATTGAGGAAAACAGCGCGAGGAGAATTGCATGTTGCGGAGAATTTGTTCACTGATATTGCTGTTTTCGTTCGGAGTGGCCGCTGCGGTCGACACCAGCGTCAGCGTGCCCATGAAAGCCACGCGCGTGGGCACGCATAGTTATTACATTCAGGGCCTGGCGGGCGCAGCCTCGGCAGACAATCAGGGC